>DATBLG010000068.1:0-57813 GCA_036555485.1 Gemmatimonadales bacterium
GTTCCGCCTGGGATGCCTATCGCCGGCTGCGCGAAGCGAATCCGTCGCCCTGGATGGGATACGCCGATTTCGGGGACTGGCGGCTCGTGTGTGGCTCCCCCGAGCTGCTCGTGGAGGTGGTGATGGTGGACGACGGGCGACTCGTCCGCACACGACCGATCGCGGGCACGCGCAAGAAGACTGGTGCCCCAGTGCAGGACGCGCGCATGCGAGCAGAGCTACGCCTCGACGAGAAAGAGCGCGCCGAGCACTTGATGCTGGTGGACCTGGCCCGCAACGACACCGGCCGGGTCGCGGAATTCGGATCCGTGCTGGTCGCCGAACGTGAGGTCGTCGAGGAGTACTCGCATGTGTTCCACCTCGTGTCCGAGGTGCGCGGCTGGCTGCGCCCGCAAGCGACCGCGGCCGACGTGCTGTCGAGTTTCTTCCCCGGCGGAACGATCAGCGGCTGCCCGAAAATCCGCGCCATGGAGATCATCCGCCAGCTCGAGCCCGCCGCGCGTGGCGCCTACACCGGGGCGCTGGGGTGGATCGGGAGCGACGCGCTCCAGCTCAACATCGTGATCCGCAGTGCGGTCGTGACGTCAGAGCACGTCGTGGTACAGGCGGGCGCCGGAATCGTCGCCGACTCGATCCCCGCGCGCGAGTGGCGCGAGTCGCTGCGCAAGGCGGAAGCGATACGGCTCGCGTTCGGGCTGCGCGGCGCCGAGACGTCGTGAACGCCCCGCCCCCATCTCCGCGCGGCGTGTTCGAGACCATCCGGGTTCGCAACGGTCAAACCCCGCTGCTCAGCCGTCACGCCGCCCGATTGGCGACCGCGTGTCAGGCGTTGGGTGTGCCGCAGCCAGAGCCGCCTCTGGAGCGCCTGGTGGCGCCCTGGCTTGGGGCGGGGGACCTCATGGTCCGCGTCGAGGCAGGTCTTCAAGGCCCCACGGTGACCACCCGGCCCGTGCCGCCCGTGGCACCGCTCGCCGTCATCGTGGCCCCGACCCGCCACGTCCCTTATCCGTTCAAGGTCTCTGCGCGTTCGGCGTTCGAGGCGGCGCAATCGGAAGCCCGGGCGGCGGGAGCGGATGACGCGTTGCTGGTCACCGGCTCCGGGCTGGTCGCCGAGGGGACGGTGTGGAGTATCTTCTGGTGGGAAGGTGACCGACTGACCACACCGCCGCTCTCGCTGGGAGTGTTGCCCGGGGTAGGGAGAGCCCGAGCGCTGGAGCTCGAGCCGGCCGTCGAGCGCGAACGTACGCCCGCGGAGCTCGCGGGTCTCAGCGCGTTCGCGATCAACGCGGTTCGCGGCGTGGTGCCGATCACCCGCCTGGCGGGGGAGGCAGTACCGGGCGACCCGCGAACCGCGCGGCTCGCCGAGCGATTCTGGCCGGATGGCCGGCACGGGAGGCGCACATGAAGTGGACGCCTGGGGGGGACAGTAGCAACGTCGAGGATCGTCGTGGCCAACCCGGCGGTGGTGGCGGCGGGTTCAGGGGCGGCGGCCTGCGCCTGGGGCTCGGCGGAACGCTCGTCGTGCTGGTCTTGAGCCTCATTTTCCGTCAGGACCTGTTCCGGTTGCTCGATCCGGGGGCCGCTGTCGGTGGCGCGCCGTCCGCGGGGGGACCCATCGGCTCCACGCCTCAGGAAGACACGTTGGCCCAATTCGTGACATTCGTGCTGAACGACGCGCAGCACATGTGGACGCAGGAGCTTCCCCGGCTGGGGACCAACTACCGGGCCGCGACCCTGGTGCTGTTTCGCGACGGCACCGAGTCGGCCTGTGGCTACGCCCAGAGTGCAAGCGGACCGTTCTATTGCCCCGGCGACCAGAGAGTCTTCATCGATCTCGGCTTTTATCAGGAGCTCAAGGACCGCTTCGGCGCGCCCGGTGACTTTGCCCAGGCCTATGTGCTGGCGCACGAAATCGGGCATCACGTCCAATGGCTGCTGGGCACCGAAGAGCAGGTGCGACGCGCCCAGCGCACGCGGCCGTCGCAGGAGAACGAGCTGTCGGTCCGGATGGAGTTGCAGGCCGACTGCTACGCCGGGGTGTGGGCCCACGCGGCGGAGCGGGAGCAGCTGTTGGAGATCGGAGACATCGATGAGGGCCTGAATGCGGCCGCCGCCGTGGGTGACGATCGGTTGCAGCGGATGTCTTCGGGACACGTCAACCCCGACACCTTCACCCACGGTTCGTCGGCGGAGCGCGTGGCGTGGTTCCGGCGCGGCTATTCGACCGGGCGGTCGGATGCCTGCGACACGTTCTCCGCGCGGTGAATCAAGGAGGGCCTAGGGAGACGTTTCGAACACCTTGGCGTCGACGAACAACCGGAACAGCTCGGGATCGAGCTGCCCGCGTTGAATGAACTCCTTGCTCAGAATGTCCAGGGCGCGCTGGGGCGCCACCGCTGGCTTGTACGGTCGATCCTGGGCCGTCAGGGCGTCGTAGATGTCGCTGATCGTCATCATGCGCGTCTGAATCGGAATCGCGTCGCCCGAGATCTTCCGCGGGTACCCTGTGCCATCCAGCTTCTCGTGGTGGCCATAGGCGATTATCGGGATTTGCTGCAGCTCACGGGTCCATGGTATCTCTTGCAGGAACTTGTAGGTGTGGGTGACGTGACTCTCGATCTCGAGTCGCTCGGCGTCATCCAGGCTGCCCTTCCGGATCATCAAGAACCGGACTTCGTCCGAGGTGAGCAGCGGCTGTTGGTCGCCCCCTAGACCCTCGTAGGTGTGCGCCGCGATCGTCTTGAGCTCCTCGAAGCTGCCTTCCAGGAGCAACGTGGGCTCGTTTGCCTTGAGGATCACGTCCAGGAACCGATTCAGCTCAGAGATTTCTTCCGTGTGCGCGCCTTGCAGGGCAGCCAGGACCTCGTCATACCCCTCGCGCCCCTTCGTTTCCAGGTACTCGGCCCGACGGCGCCAATGCTCGCGTTCGAGCGAGCGTTGGATGAACGCGTGCCGTTGCTTGATCAACTCGAGATCCGGGGGATACAGCTTTTTCGCCTTGACGAGCACCTGCTCGCGGACACCGACCTTGCCGAAGTCGTGCAGGTAGCCCGCATAGCGGATCTCGCGCAGCTGCTCGGGCGTGAAACGGGTCTGGCGATACGGGCCATCGTCGGCGCGATCGACGACCTGCGCCAGGGACACGGTGTACCCCGCCACGCGACCGCTATGACCGAAGGTCGTGGGGTCGCGCTGCTCGATGGCCGTGACAGCTGCTTGCACGAACCCTTCGAACAACCGCTCGATGTCCTCGTACAGCTGGCTGTTTTCGATCGACACGGCCGCCTGACCGGCGAGGGCCGTCACCAGCTCGACGGTCCGCTTGGAAAACGGCACGACCTGCCGGTCGACGTCCTCCTGGGTCCTGAGTAGCGCGTCGAAGTCCCGCTTGCGGTTGATGAGCTGCAGGACGCCGATGATGTCTTCCTTGTGGTCCTTCATCGGAATGACCAGCATCGACTTGGTGCGATAGCCATAGCGCTCGTCGAAGGACCGGTTGATCGAATATTCGACGTCCGGCGGCAGGAAGTACGCGTCGTCGAGGACCAGCGGGTCGCCGGTCGTGGCCGCGTATCCGGCGAGGCTGGTCCGGTCCAACGGAATCGTGAACGAAACGAACGGGACGTCGGGGATCGAGAGGTTCTGCGCCAGCCGGAACCGCAGCCGTCGCACGCCGTGCTCGTTCGTCTCGACCAGATACAGGCTCCCGCCATCCGAATGGGTGATGCGCTGGGCCTGGGCGAGAATCATGTTGAGCACTTTTTCCAGGTCGCGTTCGCTGCCAAGGGCGACGCCGATCTGGGTCATCTCCCCGATCTCGCGGCTGCGCAACGCGGCCTCAGCCCGGGCACGTGCGGTTTCGGCGCGCGCGGCGGCCTCCCGGTAACCGGCGCGGATCGCCACCAGTAGCTGACGCTGGCCGACCGGTTGGGGCAGGAACCCAGTGAGGAGCTCGGTGGGCAGGCTCTCAGGGACGTCGTGCTCACCATCCAGGCCCAAGGCGACGATTGCGCCCCCCGCGTCCACGAAGCCACGCAGCGCCTCGAGCGGGAATGTGCTGCGGTTCTCGGGATCGAGCAGGAACACCGTGGGGCGGTCGTTGGGAACGAGCTCGCGAGCCGCCCGGATGCCGCGGGGCTCGACGCGAGCCGCCTCGAGCGCCGGGGCGAGGTCCGCCGGGGACCAGGCGTCGGCATGCAACAACAGATAGCTCACGGCCCGACGCTGTCCTTGGGGTCGCCCGGTCGCGTCGAATCGGCTGGGAGCGGCTTCACCCCTGTCAGAAAGCGATAGGGCCGGCGCGAGACTTCCTCTGTCAGGTGGTTCAGCTGACGGGTGAGCTGGGTCAGGTTGGCCACGGCCGTCCGGATGTCCGCCCGGTTCTCGTTCGTCATCTCACTCGCCCGTGCTGCGAGCGAATCGACGCGCAGCAGGACCCGGCTGGAGAGGGCCACTGCGGTCGCCACCGAATCGGCCAGGCCGGGGTCGAGGCGCTGGACCAGCTGGCTCACCCGGTTCATGGTGCGAGAGACATTCGCGAGCGTGGAATCGATGCTGGGCCGCACGTCCCGGAGCACGTCGTTGGCATTCGCCAGAATGGCGTCCACGTGCTGTAGCGTCTTATGCGTCTGGTGCAGGACGTCCTCTACCTCTTTGGAGAGGTGTTGGGCGACTTCCGCCACTTGGTCCACCACCGAGATCTTGCGTTCGGAGGAGATCGTATCGCCCACGGCGAGCAGCCTGCCTGTGCGCCGGGTCGAGTCGGGCAGCACCAAGCGGATCAGGACCTCCTGGGAGATCTGACTGGCCTGCTCGAGCTGGCCCCGGGTGCCGGTGGGCAGCTGGAGCGTCGCGCCGCCGGGAAACCGTCCGATGAGCGAGAGCCTGGCGACGAACGAGACCGTGCGCATCGTCGAATCCACGCGCGGGGCCACGCTGGCGACCCGGCCGACTTCCAGGCCCTGCAGCAGCACCTTGCTATCGGTCGTCAGCCCGTCCGCATTCGCGACGCGCAGGTACAGGTCGTAGCGCCGCTCGCCCCAGCCGCTGGTCGCGAGTAGCGCGCCCACCACCACGGCCATCGCACCCACGATCACCAGTCCGGTGAGGAAATCCTGCCGCGTGCTATCCACGGAACCTCGGGGTCAGACCGTTTCCAGCTCTAAGGAGCCGGCGCGCGTGAGCCGGTACATCCGGTCACAACGCCGCTGTACCACCGTCGGGATCTCCTGGCCGGTAATCAAGATGGTGCGTCGCGCGCCCTCAGCGGTTTCCCCGCCGCGTGCGATCTCGAGCAGCTCCGCCGACGCCCGCGCCGTGATACCGTCGAATGGCTGCTCGAGGACGAGCAGCACCGGATCGAACGCGATCGCGCGGGCAATGGCGGCGCGGCGGCACTCCTCCTCATTGGCCTGCGCCGGCCGCCGGTCGGCGGCCTGAGCCATTCGCAGCGCTACGAGCATGACGTTCACCCGGCCGTCGATCTCCCGCGGGCTCGCATCGCTGCCGAATCGCAGCGGCAGGGCGACGTTGTCGCGCAAGGAAAGGTTCTGGAGCAGCCCGTCGCCGGCGGGAAGGTAGCCCACCCGTCGCCGGAAGGCCAAGCGCTCACGGCCCGACAACGTGTCCATGTCGATATCGAACACCCGCACGCGCCCGGCGGGCGGCGTTTCGAGCCCGAGGGCGTACCCCCCGAGTTTCCCGATCCCGCTGTCCTCGTCACCCAGCACGGCTACGGTGTGGTGGGCCACGACGCTGAGCGAGAAGGGCGCGTGGTTGCGGCGGCTGAGGGGCAGGTCCTCGAACACGAGTGGAGCGGTCACCCGAACACCACGAACAGGGCGGAGCAGAGGAAGACGCCCACGATCGACGCCACCGTGGCACGGCTTACCGCCACCGGGACCTCGGTGGCGGCCCGACGCACCGACAGCCCGAAGTAGCTCGGGAGAATGCCCACGATCAAACCGAATGCCAGAGCCTTCGCGACGGTCAGCCAGACATCGCGCGCCGAGAGGGAGCGCAGGACGATTTCGGCATAGCGGTTCCCGGTCATTCCGTTGAGCGACGCGGCCGCGAATCCGGCCCCGATGGCGACGATGTCGAAGACCACGAGCAACGCGAACAGGCTCACCACGGCGCCGATGAAGCGTGGCAATACCAGGTACTGACGGGGGTCGATGCCCATGCCCTCCAGCGCCCGCACCTCACCCATCACGGTGTTGGTGGCGAGCTCCGCGGCGATGGCGGTGCCGGACCGCCCCACGACGGCGAGCGCGGTGATCAGCGGTCCGAGCTCCCGCACGATGGCGACCACGATCAGGGTGCCGATCAGACTGGTGGCGCCGATCTGGCCGAGCTCGCGGATTGCCTGCGAGATAACGAGGAAAGAGAGGATGCCGGAGAGCAACACCACGAGCCCGATCGCGTGGACCGCGGTGAAGCGGATCTGACGGAGTGTGACACGCAACACCACCGCCCGGCCCGCGCGCGGCAGCCGAGCCGCGGCCCCGGCACCGCCAAAGCCGAAGCGCGCCAGCGCTCCCAACTGGGAGAGCCAGCGCGCCGTCCCGCCCCCGATCCGGGTGATCGGGTTGCTGCTCACCGGCCGATCACGAGCTCTGCTCCCGCCGCAGTCCCTCCTGCGCCTCCGTGTATTCCGGGAAGACGGTGATCGCCTGCCGGTACATCTCGATCGCCTTGTCCTTCTGGCCGCGATCGTGGTACAGCAACGCCCGGCTGTAGAAGGTGAGCGCCTCGGTCGGGACCTGGCGGTTCATCCGCTGCTCCGACACCTGACGGGGGAGCGGCGGGAGGTTCAGATCCTTGTTCAACGCGGCGGCGAGGTTGCGCACCAGGTCAAACAGGTGCTCGCGTTGCATCGAGACCTTTTCGGTTTTGAGGATTTCCGAGGTCTCGACGTTCACCACGCGCACATCGACACGGAAGTCGCCATACAAGTCGATGAAGCTGCCCATCACGGCATACCGGGCGCCCACCAGCTTGCCGATCCGCGACGCGGTCTGGGGATCCACGCGGCCCGAGGCCCCGAGATTTTGCTCGTCCACCAGCCGCTGGATGTTCTCCCGTTCCACTACGCGCAGCGCCGGGTTCGCCCCGAGCTCGGAGATCAGCATTCCCGCCATGCCGCGCTCCAGGGCGTCGTAGTCGTCTTTCTGCTGACCCAACGAGCCACCGTTGGTGAACGCGAACACGGCGATCCCGGGCCGTGTATCCTGACCACCGCCCTGCGCGGCCAGAAGCGACAGCCCGGCCGTGAGCAGCAAGCCTATCAGGGCGACGAGTGAACGCGTACGCATAGCTGATTACCTCGGTCTAGAGAGACAATTGCAAGCCATCTTGCGCCGCCACTACCTCGGTTGGGGCGCCGCGACGCTGCGCCAATCGGCGCGCCGCCGCTACCAGCTCATCCAAAGCTCCATCGTCGTGCTCGGGCTCGTGGTGGAACAACATCAGCTTCTTGACCCCTGCCTCGGCGGCCAGGTCCACCGCTTCCTCGTACGATGAATGACCCCACCCACGGTGCGTGTCCAGCTCCGCGGGCGTATACATCGCGTCGTGGACCAACAGATCCACGCGATCGAGAAACCGCACCAAATCGCGCCGCCAGTTGGGCGGCGTATCGTAACTCCCGCCGGGACCGAGCTCGTTGTCGGTCACGTAGGCCATGCTCTTCCCACCCGACAGCGGCGTGAGACGATACGCCAGCGTCGTCCCCGGGTGCCGCAGCTGCATGACCTGTGCCCGAAACGGCCCTACCGAAAACTCGCCGCCGGGTTGCACTTCCTGTACGGACAGCGCCGCGGACACAGCCGACAACGGCACCGGGAAGACGGCCGGATCCATCTGCAGGTGCAGGATCGCGTCCAGCGACGTCGTCCCCTGTTTCGATCCCCAAATGCGTACGGCGTTGCCGGGGGCGAAGAACGGCTTGAAATACGGCAACCCCTGAATGTGATCCCAGTGCGTGTGCGACAGCAGAATCTCCGCCTTCACCGCACCATTCTGTCGTTCCACCAGCGTCAGCCCAAGCTCCCGAATGCCGGTTCCGGCATCGAGAATCACGAGCTGCTCGCCGGGGCCCTCAACTGCGACGCACGACGTGTTGCCGCCGTAGCGCGCGGTGTGGGCCCCGGGAGTCGGGATCGAGCCCCGTGTCCCCCAGAAGGTCACCGTGTAGGCCATGCGTTCAGGCACGCCGAGTCCTGCTCTAAGTTACGGAAAATTGGGCACGTAGGACAAGTCGGCCGCTCACCTGCAGGTGGTGACCCACCTCACCCGATCACGATCGGCCGGCCGCAGCTTCCAGCGCGGAGCGGTCACGAATCACAATGTCGCGGCGGGACACCTCGATCAGCCCTTTGTCGACGAGCTCGCGCATCGTCCGGCTGACCGTCTCGCGGCTCGACCCGATCATCTGCGCGATGGTGTGATGTGTGAGACGTCGCGTGATGCGCTCGCCGGCCGCTTCGTCGGCGAGGTCAAGGAGCAGCCGCGCCACGCGACCGTTGACATCGAGCAGCACCAGGCTGCCGACCTTTTCGTCCACGCGGCGCAGCCGCCGGGTCAACTCGCGCAGCATCGCGAGCGCGATCCCGGGCGTCTGCATCAGTAGACCCTGGAAATCTTCACGCCGCAGCACCAGGAGCGTCGAGTCGCCCATGGCGATGACGTGCGCCGAGCGTGGCTCGTCATCGATCAACGCCATCTCGCCGAAGAAGTCGCCTTCGCCGAGCACGGAGAGGATGACTTCGCGGCCATCCTCGCCGATCAGCACGACCTTGACCTGGCCCTGTTTCACGACGTACAGCGCGTCGCCGGGGTCGTCTTCGAACAGGATGACGGAGTTCTTGGGGTAGGCACGCTCGCGCGCCACCTCGAGCACGCGCGCCAGGTCAGCGGGCCCAAGTTGGTTGAACAGCGGCACTTTCTGCAGGGTAGCTTCGACCGACACGCGCGAAATCCCCTCTCCAGAGTGTGTCGTGATGGGGGCAAGCTTATGGCGCGGCGCCTTCGGTGTCAATTCGCCCCCGGGCCGCGGCCCCGCGCCAACTCACTGCGAGTATTGTGTTTCGGCTCCGGACCCGACCCAGGTTCGAGGCGTGGACCAGGTAGATCCACTATCCGGTGCGCCTGAGGGACCAGAGATAACCGGCGGAGAGCAGGAACAACCCGAAAAACCACGCCACGGGGATCGGTTGTGAAGTTGACTGGGGCGGGAGTGGTTGACCGGTGGAGACCCGCGCGGCGTAGACCAGATGGCGCGCCGTGGCGTCGAGCCGCTCGGCGCCTTGTTGGCTCCACCAGGCCCGGGTCGGTTGGACGTAGAAAGCGGTCCCACCCGGTTCCGCGACCTCGTGCCACCCCGATTCCCGCGGCCAGAAGGTCCCGCGCGAGTGTGCGGGCGCCAGTGGATCGCGAGCCAGGAACACTGAATCGCGGGCGCCGGATGGGGCGACGACGACCGTCACTTGCCGGTCCACTGTCGTCGCGACGTCCAGGACGAGTGGCCGGTGCATCAACCAGGGTCCGGGTGTTTCAATCGTCCAGCGGTCATCAGGGCGATCGCCCGCGACGGCCGACAACACGCGCGACCAGTACGCGGAGAAGGCGTCGCGCTCACCGCCGCGCTGCCACCGTGCGGATCCGGTCACGAGGCTCAACCCTACACGTCCCGCGCCGCGCGGTGCCACCTGCGCGAGCACATTCCCGGTCCCGTCTTCGATGAGCGATTCCGTCCCGAATCGGTCGGCGAGGGCATAGGGTGCCGCCGCCGCCGGCACGGTGGCTGGTCGATCCAGGCCGGTCCAACGCGGTCGCACCAGCCGCTCATCGATCGTTTCGATCGGCCGAAGGCTGAAATCCAGGAAGAAGTCGCGATCGGGGAATCGTCCCGTGGGATCGAGGACGACGGTGTCCGGAATCATCAGGAGGCCGAGACCACCGTCCACCGCGCGTCGCAGGGACAGGCGCTCGGGCGCCGTGAGCCCGGCCAGCGTCCGCCCGTCGATGACCGCCACGTCGAATTGTGCGAGCAGCCGGGTTGTCAGCGCCGCGAGGGAAACGCGATTCCGGTTCACAAACTCCGTGCGGAAGCGATTGCGGCTCACCGTGGTGCGGATCGCCACCGCGCCGCCGCGCGCCACCAGCCAGTCACGCAGAGCGCTCGTTTCGAAGCGAGGACTGCCCTCGAGAATCAACACGCGCCAGGCTGGCGGTGCCACGACGGTGACCGCAAGGGTCTCGCTCGCTACCGCACGATCGGCGGTCGCGGTGCGCAACACATACAGGGATCGACCCGTCGCGCGGGGATGGGCCGCGAGGCGGAACGCGCCGGAACTGTCGAGGCGCGTGGAATCGGTGACACCGGAAGGATCCTCGAGATAAATCCGTTGGCCACCCGGCGCGGCGCTAACGTCACCTTCCACGACGAGACGATCGCCCAGGACCACTTCGGCGGGCCACGACGCACGGCTGATTCCCGGAGCGAGCGGCGTGGGGTGGAAGCTCACGGGAAAGGAATCCAGCGCCTGCCACTCCGCCGCGTCGAGCCCCCAACCGACCACGAACAGCCGGCGCATGGATGGGCGCCTCTGGCGCAAGTCAGCCGGATCCGTAACCACGACGGCGTTGCCGAGTGAATCGGCTAGACGCCGCGCGAAGACGGCGTCCGCCCCAATGGTGGAGAGGACGACGTCCCCCGCGTGGCCTGTTGTCCGCCAGGTCGGTCGGACACCGATCGCGGCGAGCGCGAGGAACGCCACGGCGTGGGCCAACAAACGGAGGGGCTTCATCTCACGGCGTGCCCCCGTCGCGCAGCAGCTCGAAGTACGTCTGCGACAACCCCGCATCGCTGCGGCGACCGGCCTCGGCCGGTGCAGGAGTGGGCAAAGCTTGCCAAAAGCCGCGCTCGACTCGTAGCAAACAGGCGGAGCAGACGGCACCGGGCGGTTCCAGCGACGCGATCAGGGTTCGGAGGTCCCGCAGCGTTTCGAGATGCCGCCCCGGTTGCGTCATCGCCAGCCGGCCAGTCTCCCGGCCGGCCTGCTCCAGGGCCGCACCATCGCCCTCCCGGCTCGGCCCGCCGGCCCGCAACCGCTGCACAATGTCGAGCCCGGCCCGGAGGCCGGGCAACGTGGGTTCCGCGGTGACCGTCCGGGTGCGGGACGGATTCCCGATCGTCGTGAGCGTGCCGGTCAGACGGTCGCGATCCGGCTCGAGCGGCGGCGGCTCGAAGCCGACGCGTTGCACATACGCCCGCGCGGTCTCCTGTGCCTGCTTCAACAGCTCGAGCGCGCGGTACTCGAACGGCAGCGCGGCGCGCGGGTCGCCGGTGCGCAGCCGGAGCTCGGCTTCCCACATCTGGGCCAGCGCGGCTTGCAGTTTGTCCTTCACCGACTGCGTCAGCAGCGTGGCATTCTCTTCGATGTCGTGCTCGTGCTCGATCGTCGGCTCGAGTCCCGCCTCCACCACCTCCTCGCCGGCGATCTCGCCGTATCGCTCCCGCAGCAGGTGTTGGTCAATGCCGATGTTGTTGGACCGGTCGCGAAACTCGCTTGTGGCGAGGCGCGCTTCCTCACCCAGCAACCGCTCGGTGTCGATGATGATCTGGCGTTGACTGCGGAGGTACTCCGGAGCGCCGGGCACACCGAGACCACTCCAATCCGCGACCAGGACGTGCGCGGTATCCATGAGCGAGATGAAATAGGTCTCTGACCGCGTCTCGTTGGCTTGGGGCGTGCGGGTGTCGTGCGCCGCGACGTAAAAGTACAAGTCATCGCCGGGCCGCATCCCCAGCAGCCCAAGGTCGAGGACCGTCCGGAGCAACCAGCCATGTTCGCGTTCGCGTGGCGCCCGTGCCTCGAATTCCAGAATCCGCTCGCGGAATTTCACACCCTCACCCGAACCGGTTGTGACCGTCGCCACGATCCGCGCGTCGGCGACTCCGTAGTCGTCCGCCGCGAGCACCTCGAGCGGTATTCGCAGCGGGGCCCCGAACGCGATCTCAGTCCGCGGCTCCGGGCGCACGACGGTCAGGGTGGGCGGCGCATCCGGTACAACGCCGAGTCGGTGAAAATCCGAGGTGGCCACCCCGTCGCCGTCTCGCAACACGGCCTGGTAGAGCACCGTGTTTTGTGTCACGTAGGTCGCTTCGTATTCCGCCGGTCCACGCGCGGCGGCCCGGATCGTGTCATCCGTTACGGTCACGAGATAGACGTCCGCTACGGGCCGATTGGTGCGCAGACGCCAGGTGACCCGTGCACCCTGCTCGGCATCGAGATCCCAGGTGGTATGTCGCCGAGCGGCCCTGCGTGTGTAGGCAGGCGGTCGGACGGAGACCAGCACATCCGTGACGCGAGGGGGGCGATAGCTCGCAGCAGCAGTGGCCGCGCCCTCCGGAATCTCGGGTGTCGAGGGCCTACCCTGAAGCAATCCCGCCGCAAGCAGTAACGCCGTGATCGCGTATGCCCCGGCGAGCCGCAACGCTCGTTGCGGCAAGGACGGCAGCTCCACGAGCCGAACGAGCGTCTGTTCCACGCGGGTTCGCTGGAGCCGTTCCAGCGGCGTTAGCCCCGCCTCAGGGATGAGCAGGAGATCGGCGCTCTCTTCGAGGTCCGGGACGACGCGATTCAGATGGCGGGCAATGGACAGCGCGTCGACGCGGCGCCGCCGCCGCACGAGGGCAATGCCGAGGACCAGGCCGGCGACGAGACCCGGGAATACCGGGTTGACGCTCAAGGCGCGCTGCGCGGCGGCTCCAACCAGCACGGCCGTCGCCGCCGTCGCCAGCGCGACGCCGGCTGCCCAACGACGGCGCCAGGCTCGGGCGAGTTGTTCGAGCACGCTCACCGGAGCCTCGTGCGAGCGCGCCCTGCGAGCCGACGTTCAAACACGAACAACAGCACCGCCACGAGCCAGGCGGGCAAGAACAGCGACCGCTGGTGGCCGACGGATGCGGCTGAATGCAGTGTGCGGTCGCTGACGGGAAGGAGTTGGCTGTGCGCGATGCGGCGATCATCACTTCGTTTGCCCACGGGGTCCGCTCCGACCCAGAGGCGCGCCATTGCCTCGGGGAACGCAGGGCGCAGGACGAAATCACCCCACGCCGGGGCGAAGCGGCTATGGAAGCGGTAGTGCACGCCGCGTCCTTCGCGAGCGGCGGTCAACAGTGGGGCGCCTGCGCCGTCGCTCCATACCGGCGCGCCATCGTCGGCGGTGACGCCGCGGCGCTCCAACCAGGCATCGGACGGCTGATCCGCGAGAACGATCCTGGTGCGGCGGCGCGCGGTGGGAGCGTTCCCGGCGTCGCTCACGAGCGTCGTCCCTTCGCGCACCCGCCTCCGGATCGCTTCTGGGATACTTCGATCGGAGAGCCAAACGGCCCAGTCGGCGTCGGCAGCGCTCTCCCCGGTTCCATCCGTCGAGCGAAACGTCACGATCGCCCGAATCCCAGTCGCAAGGCCCGCCGCGCGCAAGGCGGCCGACACATAACGCGCGTCCTCCCGCCGGCCAGGGTCGGCGTACAGCGCCACGACCCGAGCCCCCGTCCGTTGGATGGCGGCTCGTGCACCGGCGTCCATCGCGGGGCGGGAGTGCCATTCGACGGTTGACCCGATCAGCGGCCGCGCGCCATGAAAGTCGCGCAGTATCGCGGGCCCGAACACGAGGAACCGCGTCCCCGGTGGAGCTTCCCGGTCGGTTTCGCGCAGCGCCATCCAGAGATTCGCCGAATCGAGCGGTCGTACCACGAGTCCCAAGCGCTCGAGGGAATCAGTGAGTGCCGACCGATCGGCCACATCGTCCGCCACGAGCGCCCACGTGGGACCCGCCGCGTCGCGCGGCGCCCAATAAGGACCGGCGAGCGCCGCCACGAGCGCCGCGAGCACGGCGCAGCGAAGCAGCAAGATCCACGGCTCCTGGATTCTCCAACTGCGCGCGGTCGCGGGGGGCGCGCCCGCCAACAGGTGGATGCTTCCGACCCGGATCGGCCGACCCGTGCGTCGGCTCCAGAGGTGAAGTGCGAGCGGCACCGCGAGGGCGGCGAGCCCGAACAGCCAGGTGGGGGAAAGGAACCGCAGCACGACTATCGCAGCCGCGCGCGGCTGGCGAGGAATTGGCGCAACGCAACGTCGAGCGGCTGGTCGAGCGGGAAACGCGCGTAGCCGACCTGCAGCTCCTCGAGCGAACGGCGCAGGTCGTTGAGGTGGCCGCCCAGGGCGGCCAGGTAGCTGGGGCGCACGGCGTCGGCATTCACCTCGATGCGCCGCCCCGTCTCGATCTCCTCGAAGGTCACCGTGCCGTGATAGGCGAACTCGAGCTCCGCGCGGCCGATGATGTGCAGCACCAGGACCTCTTGACGCAATGCCGCAAGCTTCGTGACCACGGTCCGAATCTCCTCGTGCTGTTCGTGGAGATCCGTGATGATGGCGATGAGGCCGCGCTGTCCACCGGCCGTGAGCAAGCCTTCCATGCGTTGCCATTCGGGCCAGACGCCGGTAGGCGAGAGTTGCTCCAGGGCGTGCAGCAGGCGATGCACATGCTGGTGCCCGCGCTGCGGCGGCACGACGCGAAGGTCGGCGTCGTTGAGGGCGTACAGGCCGACCGCGTCGCCCTGACGATGGGCGAGCACGGCGAGGACCGCCGCCATCATCCGCGCATACTCGAACTTGGTGAGATCGTGCTCGGTGTGCGCCATGGACTCGCTGGCATCGAGCACGAGGCGCACCGTCACGCTCGTATCGGTTTCTGCGTCGCGCAGGAAGTATCGATCCGAGCGGGCGAACAGCTTCCAGTCGATGCGTCGCACGTCGTCGCCGGGCTGATAGCTGCGGTACTGACTGAACTCGAGCCCGGCCCCGGGCATGCGGCTGTGATGGACGCCATACATGAAGCCGTCGACCACGGTGCGCGCGGCGAGTGCCAAGTCACCGAGCGCGGCGAGAACCTTCGGATCGATATAGCGGTAGGAGGCGTCCGCCATCGGCTCCTACCCGAGCGGGCTCCGCGGTTCGGGGACGTCGGCCAACATTCTCCGCGTCACCTCATCCGCACCGATCCCCTCCGCCTCGGCGCGGAAATTCACCAACACCCGGTGGCGCAACACCGGCGCGGCCACGGCGCGCAGATCCTCGAGTGTCACGGCCAGCCGGTTGCGCAACAGCGCGCGCGCTTTGGCGGTGAGGATGAGGGCTTGGCCCGCGCGCGGACCGGCTCCCCAGCGGGTCCACTCCTTCACGAACGGAATCGTCGTGTGCTCGGGCCGGCTGGCGCGGACCAGGCGAGTGACGTAGTCGAGGAGATCTTCGGAGATCCGCACGTCCCGGGTCACCGCCTGCGCCTGCAGCACCTCGCGACCGCTGAGCACCGCGTGCGCCTGCGGTTGCGCGCGCCCCGTGGTGCGACGCAGGATTTCCAGCTCTTCGGCATCCCCCGGATACCCAATCCGGATGTACAAGAGGAACCGGTCCAACTGCGCTTCCGGCAGCGGATAGGTGCCGGTCTGCTCGATGGGATTCTGGGTGGCGAGCACGAAGAACGGCCGCTCCAAGGGGTACGTGGTCCCGCCGTACGTCACGGCGTACTCCTGCATTGCCTCGAGCAGCGCCGCCTGGGTCTTGGGGGGTGTCCGGTTGATTTCATCCGCCAGCACGATGTTGGCGAACACCGGCCCGTGAACGAACTTGAAGAAGCGCCGGCCGGTCGCGTGCTCCTCCTCGAGGATTTCGGTTCCGACGATATCGGTCGGCATCAGGTCGGGGGTGAACTGGATGCGCCGGAACGTGAGGTCCACTGCATCCGCGAGGGTGCGGATCATCAGCGTCTTGGCGAGACCCGGGACACCTTCGAGCAGGCTGTGGCCACCCGCCAGAAACGTCAGCAGCAGCTCCTCGATCGCCTGTTCCTGGCCGACGATGACGCGGGCCACTTCGCGACGCAGGGCGCTCATGCGGTCCAGCAGGGCCGTGACGTCGGTTTCGCTCAGGGTCGTGGCCATCACGGGATACTCACGCGGTCATCGCGTACAGCACGATGTTCACGCCGAACTTCGTGTTGTCTTCCGCCAGAAATCGTTTGTTGCGGAAGTCGTAGTCCCACTCGCATCCGTAGTCCTTGTTGCTGTAGAGCACGGCCATCCGTCCGTCGATTTCGATCGCCTTCAGGTAGTCGTGCACCAGATCGTCGCCCCACCCGTTCAGCTCGAGCCCTGTGGTCGGCGGCCCCTTTGGGAACGTGAAGAACGCATGATAGAGCGCGTGCTCCGAGGGGAGTTTCTGGAGAGCCGCGGGCCCGAACAGCGCGGCCATTTGCGCCTCGAACGACTTGGCGAACAAACCGTCGATGTCGTGGTTGCAATCGTCCACGAACACGAACCCGCCGCCCTGGACATATCGCTCGAACACGCTGCGTTCCTTCGCGCTGAACTGCACCAGCCGGTGCCCCGCCAGGTAGCAGAAGGGCGAATCGAATACCGCCGGACTCGCAAGCGGCACGATGCGCTCGCGCGTTTCGATGTCGACGGTCGTGTACTCGATCAGCGAGTTGAGCAGATTCGCCGGCATGCGCTGGTCCACGTCCCAGTCGCCCGATTCGTACCGCAGGCGCGTGAACGCGAAATCGGCGCGGCGGCGCCCCAAGGTGAGCGCCCGCGCCTCTGCCCATGGCGCCAACGCGACGGCGGAAAGGGTGCGGAGGAAATCGACTCGGTTCATCAGGTGCCAGGTGTCAGGGGTCAGGGGTCAGGAATCTACGGCTACGCCGTGACACCTGGCACCTGGGACCCGACACCTGACACCTCGCCTCACACTGCGTCCGACAGGCTGGTAAACGTGAAATCCCGAATGCGCAGCACCGGCATCAAGCTGGTGATCCCTGCGTCAGACCCCGACACACGCTGCTGCTTGCCGAGGGCGTCAAGATTGTTCAGCATGATCACCGGGCTCTCGTTGAACCGGAAGTTCTTGACCGCGTGCTTGATCTGCCCGTTCTCGATGAAGAACGTGCCGTCACGCGTCAGCCCGGTGACGAGCACCGTCTGGGGATCCACCGACCGGATATACCACGTGCGGCTGACCAGGACCCCGCGGGCCGTATCGCGGATCAGGTCTTCGGTGGTCGCGGTGCCGCCTTCCATGATGAGATTCGGCGGGAAGGGAATCGGCTTGACCCCCTGTTTTTGCGCCCAAAAGCGCGAATAGAACAGGTTCTTGACCACGCCGCCCTCGATCCAGGGCGTCCGTTCGTACGGCCGGCCGTCGCCCACCCAGGGTGAGGTGGGGACATCCGGGTGGGCGGGATCCGAGTAGATCCGGACGCGCTCGTCCACGATCTTCTCGCCAAGCTTGGTGCCGCCACCGGCTTTCGCCATGAAGCTGCGGCCCTCATCGGCTTGGCGGGCGTTCAGGTTGAAGATCAGGTTCCCGATCAAGTTGATACCGGCTTCCGGCTCGAGGATGACGGTGTACTTGCCCGGCTCGATGGCCCGGGCGTCCCGGCTGGCCGATGCCTTTTCGATCGCGATTCGGGAGGCTGAGTCCACGTCGAACTTGGTCAGGTCGTTCGCTTCACGCGAGGCGTACCCCGAGCCGGTGCCATCATTCGAGCGGACCGTGATCGAGAAGTTCGCGCCGGTTTGCCGGTGATAGGCGAACAGCCCGGCCGTGTTCATCATCGCCTGCCACTGGGCGCCGTCCTGCAGGAACCCGGCGGCGGTGCAGTCCTTCGCCTTCGCGGGATTGATGCTGTTGGCCGCGACCTGGGTCCGGTACTCCGGGGTGATCCCGGCAATATTGTCGAAGTACGCCTGGGACGTGACGTAGGGCTGGGTGCCCATCGGCGGCATGAACTCCTCGTCCTCTGGGGCGAGGTGGGCCAGCTCTTCGGAGCGCCGCACGGCCCGCTCGATCGACGCATCGTCGAACTCGTTGATCGTCACCGTCCCCGATCGCTTGCCGTAATTCGACTGCACGACGAGCTGGGTGTCCTCGGTGAACCCCGCCGTGCTGACGGTGTTACGCGCGTAGCGGATGTTGCCACCGCTGTTGGCGTTGAGGTTGACTTCGCAGGCGTCGGCCTTGGAGAGACGCAGGGCCTTCTCCATCAGCGCGCGGGCTTCCTGTGCAGTGAGCGCCATATTAGAGCTTCCTCGCCGTGTTGATCACGTTCACGCCATTGAACCGGGAGGTCGCGGTCCCGTGGGAGACCGCGCTGATCTGGCCGGGTTGACCCTTGCCGTCGAAGAACGACCCACCCAGTCGGTAATCGCGCTGGTCGCAGATCTGGGCGCAGGAATTCCAGAACTCCTGCGTGTTCGATTGATACGCCACGTCCCGCAGCGGCCCGACGATCTTTCCACCCTGGATCTCGAAGAACAGCTGGCCTGAGAACTGGAAATTGTAGCGCTGCTGATCGATCGAGTACGAGCTGTCGCCCACGATGTAAATCCCCTTGTCGACCCCGGCGATCATCTGCTCCGGCGTGAGGGGAGTCGTCCCCGGCTCGAGCGACACGTTGGGCATGCGCTGGAACTGGACGCTGCTCCAGTTGTCCGCATAGCAACAGCCGTGGGATTCGTTCTGACCGATCATGCCCACTTGGTCGCGGATGGCCTGATAGTTGACCAGGACGCCGTTCTTCACGAGGTCCCACCGTCTGGTTTTGACGCCCTCATCGTCGTAGCCGACCGCCCCGAGCGAGCCGGGCTGCGTCTTGTCGGCAAACAGGGTGACGATGGGACTGCCATACTGGAAGCTTTTGCTGCGCCACTTGTCGAGCGTGGCGAAGCTCGTGCCGGCGTAGTTGGCTTCGTAGCCGAGCACCCGATCGAGCTCGAGCGGATGGCCCACCGATTCGTGGGTCGTGAGCCACAGGTTCGACGGATCGAGCACGAGATCGTATTTCCCCGCTTCGACCGACTTCGCGGAATGCTTTGCCTTGGCCTGCGCGGCGGCGAGCTTGGCGTCTTCGACCATGTCGTAAGAGTCCCGATACGTGATCGTGCTGACGCCGCCGGGGCCCGGCACCTTGTCGCCCGCGGCGGCGTCGAGGTACTCGTAGCCCATCCCACGCGGCGCGCTGAGCGAGTTGCGGGTCTCGAACTTCCCGGTTTCCGTATTCACCGACGTCACAGTGAACACCGGCCAGATGCGGTGGATGTCCTGGTCGATATAGCTGCCGTCGGTCGAAGCGAAGTATTTCTGCTC
Organism: Gemmatimonadales bacterium; assembly: GCA_036555485.1. Lineage (GTDB taxonomy): Bacteria > Gemmatimonadota > Gemmatimonadetes > Gemmatimonadales > GWC2-71-9 > DASTHG01. The sequence goes on from DATBLG010000068.1 coordinate 19,218, forward strand.
GTTGACAAGGAAGAGCAGGGAATTGACGAAGTTGGCGCCGTTTTGCAGCGCGGCGTTGCTGGCGGCGAGCAGCAGATCCGCCTTCTCCGAGATCGGGATCTCGAACGCGTTCTTCTTGATCGGCGTGCGCCAGGCGACTTCCCCGTACCCCGGGCAGGGCGCGAGGCGGACCGGGTCGGTTTGGAGTCGGCTGTTGGCGCGTGCGATCGCCACGGCCTGCCCCGCGGCGCGGGCGATACCATCCGGTGTCACGTCGTTCGTCGCCGCGAAGCCCCAGGTACCACCGGCGATCACCCGAATCCCGCAACCGTACGATTCCGTGTTGGTGATGTTCTGGACTTTGGTGTCGCGGGCGGTGATGAACTGGTTCAGGTAGCGGCCGATGCGGATGTCGGCGTAGGTCGCGCCGCGCCGGCGCGCGGTGTTGAGGGCCACGTCGGCCAGGGCTTTCTTGTCCGCGGCAGGAATGGGCGTCAGCGCCCCCGAGAAATCTTCGACGCGACGGCCCCAGACCGGGATCGACAGCGCGCCCAGCGCGGTGCCGGTCAAATTGATGAAGTCACGACGTTCCACGGTTTACTCCCGTGCGAGTGGTGCGGAAGGGAATCGATCGCACAATGCCGCGCTCTGCGGCAGCGAGCGTGCTGCTGATATGCGGTGTCTTGAACGGAGATGCAAGAACGAACGAAAAGGTTGCGGGCGGACACGCGCGCCCGTGCCTCCATCCGCAACGTCGTTGCCGCACGGCACTTCCGCGTCGGCCGAGCGGCGATCGCGCGCCATATGTCTTCAGTCTTGGACATTCCGGCCCGATTCCTGACGGGATCCGCACGGGACCGCGCGGCCGTCCCATTCGCCCCAATCGGGCCTGCGCCCACGGCCTCGAGCGCCGTCGGCTTGCCGCCAACTCGCTGCGCCAATTATATTTCCACCCCTTGGGCAGGAATCAATCCGTTCAACGAGGACTACGGCTGTGAAACCCGGAATTCATCCCCAGTACCGCCGGGCCACCGTGCAGTGCGCCTGCGGGAATACATTCGAGACTCGATCCACCACCCCGGCGATTCACGTGGAGATCTGCGCCCGCTGCCACCCGTACTACACCGGGAAGCAGAAGCTCCTGGATACCGCGGGTCGGGTGGAGCGCTTCCGCCAGAAATACCGCACGGAGAAGGCCGCGAGCTGACGCATGGAGGCCCGACTCCGCCAAGCGCTCGCGCGGGCGGAGGAGGTCGCCCGGCTCTTGGCCGACCCCGAAACCGCGCGGAATCCGGGCAAGTTAAAGCTGCTTGGCCGGGAGCACGCGCGGCTCGACGCCATCCGCTTGGCTCACGATCGCTTGGCACGCCTCACCGCCGAGCTGGGTCAGGCGCAGGAGCTCGTGACTGACAGCGACCCGGAGATCTCGCTGCTGGCGCGACAGGACGGGGAGCGGTTGCGGCCAGAAATCGCGCGTCTCGAGACGCAACTCGGGGAGCTGCTCACCCCACCCGATCCGCTGGATGATCGTGACGCCATCGTCGAGATCCGGGCCGGGACGGGCGGCGACGAAGCGGCGCTCTTCGCGGCAGACCTGTTCCGCATGTATACCCGCTTCAGTGAGCGCCGCGGATGGAAGGTCGAACTGCTCGACCTGAGCCAAGGAGTGTTGGGCGGGCTGAAGGAAGCGATTTTCGCCGCGCGTGGTTCCCGGGCCTACGGTACGCTGCGTTACGAGTCGGGAGTCCACCGCGTCCAGCGGGTCCCGGCGACGGAGGCCCAGGGCCGCATCCATACATCGGCGGCGACCGTGGCGGTGCTCCCGGAGGCCGAAGAGGTGGACGTCAAAATCGAAGAGAAAGACCTGCGGATCGACGTGTTCCGTTCGTCGGGCCCGGGCGGACAAAGCGTCAACACCACCGACAGCGCGGTGCGGATTACCCACGTTCCGACCGGCCTCGTCGTGCAATGCCAGGACCAGAAATCCCAACTGCAAAACAAGATTCAGGCGCTGGAAATCCTGCGTTCGCGCCTGCTGGACCGAATGATCGCCGAGCAGGAGGCCGCGCGCTCCCGCGCCCGGCGCGCCCAGGTGGGGACGGGTGACCGCTCGGCAAAGATCCGCACCTACAACTTTCCCCAGAACCGCGTGACCGATCACCGCATCGGCTATACCGCGCACAACCTCACCGCCGTGATGGACGGGCGGATCGACGAGCTGATCGACGCGCTCAAGCTCGCGGGCGAGCGGGAACGACTCAGTGCCTGAGACCGCGAGTCCAGCGTCACTCGGTGCGCTGCTGGAATCCGCCGCGGCGACGCTGGTGCGCTCGGGCGTGCGAGAGCCGCGGCGTGAAGCGGCAGCGCTGTGGAGCGCGCTGGCCCGGTGCGCGCCCGGCGCGGCATGGATCGAGCGCGACAGCCCGGCCGCACCCGCGCTGATCGATGAGTTCCGGGAAGCCGTGGCCCGTCGGGCGGCCGGCATGCCGGCTGCCTACGCCACCGGACGAGCGGCGTTCCGAACGCTCGATCTGGCCGTGGACCGCAGAGCGCTGATTCCGCGCCCCGAAACGGAAGGGCTGGTCGACCTGGTGCTGCGATGGGCGGCGGGGAAGCCGGGAGGCGTGGCCGCCGACATCGGCACCGGCACGGGATGCATCGCGCTGGCCCTCGCGATCGAGGGCCGGTTCGAGCGAGTCATTGCGACGGACAGCTCGGTCGAGGCGGCGGCGCTGGCGCGCGAGAATGTCGCGCAGGTCCGGCCGGGCGTTCCCGTAGAGGTGCGCGTCGGCGATCTACTCGCTCCGCTTGCCGCGGAACGCTGTCTGGTGATTGTCGCCAATCCGCCGTATCTGACCGAGGAGGAGTGGGCGGCGCTCGATCCCGCGGTGTGGGGGTTCGAGCCGAAAGCTGCCCTCGCCAGCGGCCCGGACGGGCTCGCCGCCACCCGCGGGCTGCTCAGCGAGGCGCGAACCGTGCTCGAGCCGGGTGGGTTGCTGGCGCTCGAGATCGACGAACGTCGCCCCGCGGCGGTCCGCGCGCTCGCGCGCGACGCCGGGTGGAGCCACGTGAACATTCACCAGGATCTCTTTGGCCGGCCGCGCTACGCACTGGCGGTCTGAAGGGGAGGACGCGTGATCGATGAGAAGGCGCAGGACCTGGGCCGGCTGATCGGGCAAACCGAAGAATACAAAACCTTGAAGCGGGCGAGCGAACGGTTGCGCGAGGACGCCGAGTGTCAGCGGATGCTCACTGACATGGAAAAACTCGCCGGCGAGATCGAAGCGGCCGCCCGGCAGGGGAAAGAGCCGACGCCGGAGCAGGCTGAGCAGTACGACAAGGCTGTGCAAAGCATTCAGGTGAGCCCGGTGTACCAGCAAATGGCTGTGGCCCAGGCGAACTTCGAAAAGCTGATGGCCAAAGTCAACGCGCGGATCTACGAAGGCATCCAGAAGGGTGCCGCCAGTCCGATCATCTCGCTCGGGTGATGCGTGGCCGGCGCGTTCGTGGTCGTGGAAGGGCCGGACGGAGCGGGCAAGTCGTCGCTGGTGCGCGCGTTGGGTGCGCGGCTGCTCGCCGACGGGTTGCAGGTGCTGGCGGTGCGGGAGCCCGGCGGCACGCCGGTGGCCGAGGCCGCGCGCAAGGTCGCGCTGCGCTCGCGGCATGAGATTTCGCCGGCCGCCGAGCTGTTCCTGATTCTCGCCGCCCGCGCCGACCTCGTGGCCCGCGTGATCCGCCCCGCGCTCGAGTCGGGCCAGGTCGTGCTGGCCGACCGGTTCGATCTCTCCACCCGGGCGTACCAGGTCGCCGGGCGCGGGCTGCCGGCGGACGACGTGGATGCCGCGCTGCGGCTGGCCACCGGAGGGCTGGTGCCGGACCTGACGTTGGTGCTCGACATTCCCGTCGAAATCGGGCGGGGGCGGCAGCGCCGGGCACGGAAGGTGCAGGATCGATTTGAGCGCGAGGATGACGCCTTCCATGAGCGTGTCCTCAATGCGTATCGTGAGGTTGTGGGGTCGGGCGTGGTCCACATCGACGCGACGTCGTCGAAGGCATCCGTGCTGGAAACGGCCTGGCGGGAGCTGCAGGCGCTGACGGCACTCTCAACGCGGGGAGTCTCATGACGCATCGGAAGCTGGTCCTCGTATCCGCCCTGGCGGGCGTCGCGCTGGTAACCGGCGGCTGGTTGCTGCAGCGGGACACGGGCCCGCAGGGGACGGTGTACCAGCAGGCCCGCTTGTTCGACGACGTCCTCTCACGGGTGGCCGACTTCTACGTCGATTCGATCGACGAGCGCAAGCTGTACCAGATGGCGATCGACGGGCTCCTCGACCAGCTACACGACCCGTATTCGACGTTCCTCAAGCCGGACGACTTCCGCGCGCTGAGCGAGCAAACGAGCGGGGACTACGGCGGCCTGGGGATACAGATCGACGTCCGAAACGGGTGGATCACCGTGATCGCTCCGTTGCCCGACACTCCCGCCGAGCGGGCTGGTGTCCAGTCAGGCGACGAGATCATCGCCCTGGACGGCCGCTCCACCGAGGGCTGGAAGAACGACCAGGCGGTGAAGGAGCTGCGCGGCACCCCGGGGACGACAGTCGAGCTGAAGATTCGCCGAGCGGGCGTAGAGGAGCCGATCGCGTTCAAGATCACCCGCGCCCGCGTCCATATCCGTTCCGTCCAGGTGGCGATGCTGCTCGATGACCGCGTGGGCTACATCTCCCTCAGCCCGGTAAGCCAGACTTCGGCGGACGAAGTTGCCAAAGCGGTCGATAGTCTGACCGCGAAGGGCATGCGGGCACTGATTTTCGATCTCCGAGGCAACCCGGGCGGGTTGCTGTCCCAGGGGATTGCGGTGAGCGACCTGTTTCTCGAGCAGGGCGCGGAGGTCGTCGCCACGCGAGGCCGTGCGCCCGACGCGACGCATATGTACCGCGACTCCCGTCCCCAACGTTGGCCCAAGCTGCCGATTGTGACGCTGGTGAACGGCGGCACAGCGAGCGCCGCGGAGATCATCGCCGGCGCGCTCCAGGATCACGACCGCGCGCTGGTTGTGGGTACGCCGACGTTCGGCAAGGGACTTGTCCAGTCGCTGTATGTCCTGTCCCCGGAGACGGCGCTGAAGCTCACGACTGCGCGCTGGTATACCCCGAGCGGTCGCACCATTCAGCGTGACAGCAAGAGCGAGGAGGACCAGCTGGCGGCCGTGACCGCGGCGGCGGAAGGAAAGGACTCCGCGGCGGCGGACTCCGCGCCCATTTTTCACACCGATGCCGGACGCACCGTGCGGGGCGGGGGCGGTATCCGACCCGACCTCTTCGCCGCCGCCGACACGTTTACCACCCTCGAGCGGACGTTCATGCGGTCGCTCGGCAGCAACGTCTCGGTATTTCGCGATGTGCTGACGGGATACGCGCTGGAGCTGAAGTCGCAGCGCGCGGTGGCTTCCGCGGACTTCAGCGTCACTCCCGCGATGGTCAATGAGGTGATGCGGCGGCTCCGCACACGCGCCGCAACCGTGCCGGACAGCGTGACCGCCGGCGCGCGCAGCCTCATCGCGGAGGAGCTGGGGTACGAGGCGGTCCGTTACGTCTTTGGCCGGCCCGCCGAAGTCCGCCGCCGCATGCAGAGCGACCACCAGGTGCAGGAGGCGCTGGGACTCGCTCGACGCGCCCGGTTGCCGCAAGACCTCTTCGCGTTCACGGCACCGGGTACGCTCAAGAACCCGTGACGCCGTCGTCGGGGCCGACCGCCCTCACGGTGGGGGTGATCGGCCCCGGGCGCGCCGGGACGGGTTTGGCGCTCGCCTGGGCGCGGGCCGGGCACAACGTCCGGCTCCATGGTCGCCACACGAAATCCGTCCCCGCTCCCCTGACGCTCACCGTCGGACCAGCTGATGCCCCACCGCCCTGGATCGGTGACGTGGGCATTGTCGTGCTGGCGGTTCCCGACGATGCGATCCCACCGCTCGCCGCGGCGCTCGCGGGCCGCCGGGCGGTGCGCGCCGATCACGTGATCCTCCACGTCTCGGGCTCGCGTGGCCCCGACGTGCTGAACGTCCTCACGCCATGCGGGGCGGCACTCGGGTCGCTGCATCCGTTGCAGACACTCGTCGAGCCTGAGCTGGCTCCCGAGCACCTGCGCGGTGCCTGGGCGGCGGTCGAGGGGATGCCGCGCGCCGTAGAAACGGCGGAGCGGTTGGCCCGCGACGTCGGGCTACGCCCGTTCCGGCTGCGGCCAGGTGCCAAGCCCCTGTACCACGCGGGCGCGGTATTCGCCTCGAACTATTTCGTGGTGGTGGAAGCACTGGCGGAGCGGTTGCTGCGGGAGGCCGGGCTGTCCGAGGGAGAAGCATGGGAGGCGCTCGCCCCGCTCGTCGGAGGTACGCTCGACAACATGCGGCGCCAGGGGCCGCTCGCGGCGCTGACCGGTCCCGTGGCGCGCGGGGACATCGACACGCTGTCGCGCCACTTGGCGGCGCTCTCGGGGAACGACTCCGAGTTGTACAGACGGTTGGGCGAGGCAGCATTGGAGCTGGCACAGCGCCGCGGCATGGACGAGGCCGTCGCGGCGCGCGTCGCCCGCGTGCTGGCTACTGATCCACCACACGCACGCTCGCCGGAGGCGTGAAGCGGAACTCCCGGGCTGCCACGGCGGCGTTCTCCTGCAGGTTTCTGAGGATCACCACTCGCTGTTGCCCGCTGCTCTCCGTGATGTCGAGTCGGCGCACCAGGCCGTCCGTACGGCCCACCCAGACCACGGCGCCACTGTATGGGAGCACGCTGTCGCGCGGGGTGAGCGCAACGACGTCCATCCACCCGGAACTGGTCGAGTCAGCCCGGACGTAGCGGGCGGTGTAGCGCTCTCGCGGTCGCTCCACGAACTGGCCGATGAGGTTCGGGCCAGTGGTCCCGCTTTCCGGGATGCGGGTGCGGATCACCTGACCCGGAGTCGTGCTCGGCGTGTAGAGCCAGAGCCACCGGCCATCGGCGACGACGCGGTCTCCGGCCGGCCGGGTAAAACGCATCGCGAAACGGCTCGGGCGCTGCTGGTACAACCGGCCGCGGGTGGTATCGGGCTCGCCCAGCATCGGGTTGACCACGATTTGTACGAAATCGGACGTGAGGGTCCGGGCGCGCTCGTATGCGACGCTGGCCCGGTCGAGGACCGGCCAGGGGTCCTGAGCGGATGATTGGGCGGATAGGCGGAATGACGGATGGGCGGCTAGTACCAGGGCACATCCTACCGCCCTGCACCAGAGGCCGATCCGCCGATCCGCCGATCCGCGACCGATGGGGAGTCCTTTAGGGCCCATCCGCCTACGCTCCCACCGGCGCCGGCTCGGCGATGCGCCGCCCGATTACTTCAGCGATCACACGCACTTCGCGCATGAGTTGGGTGAACTGGTCGGGGAACAAGGTTTGGGCGCCGTCCGATTTGGCCTCATCCGGATTGGGGTGGACCTCGATCATCACCCCATCCGCGCCGGCCGCCACGGCGGCCCGGGCCATCGGGATCACCTTGTCGCGCAGTCCGGTGCCGTGCGAGGGGTCGGCAATGATCGGCAGGTGCGACAGTTTCTGCACCACGGGGATGGCGCTCAGGTCGAACAGGTTGCGCGTCAGGGTGTCGAATCCGCGCACGCCCCGCTCGCACAGTATGACGTCCTGGTTGCCCTCGGCGAGCAGGTATTCGGCCGACAGCAGCAGCTCGGTGATCGTCGCCGCGATGCCGCGCTTCAGGAGCACCGGCTTGCCGGCGCGTCCCGCCGCGCGCAGCAGGGAGAAGTTCTGCATGTTGCGCGCCCCGATCTGGATGATGTCCGCGACCTCAGCCACCCAGCCGACGCCATCGGGGTCGATTGCCTCGGTGCAAATGAGAAGACCGGTCTCCTCGCGCGCCCGCGCGAGGAGCTTGAGCGCCGGGCGGCCCAGTCCCTGAAACGAGTATGGCGACGTGCGTGGCTTGAACGCGCCGCCGCGCAGGATCACGGCGCCTGCCTCCCGGACTATGCGCGCCGCGTCGATGATCTGGCTTTCCGACTCGACCGAGCAGGGCCCTGCGATCACCACCACATCGGTGCCGCCGACGGTCACGCCACCGGGCAAACGCACCACGGTGTTCTCGGGTTTCCATTCGCGGCTCACCTGCTTGTACGGCCGGGAGACGTGGATCACCTCCTGCACGCCGGGCAGCCCCTCGAGTCGCGAGGCTTCCACTCGCCCGTCGTTGCCGACCAGGCCCACGGCTGTGCGTTGCGTCCCGGGCATCGGGCGGGCCTGATAGCCCATCTCCCGAATGACCCCGACGACCCGTTGGACTTCCTCCTCGGTCGCCCCGTGGCGCATCACGATCAGCACGAGCTCGCTCTTTCCCTTCGTTCAGATGGTGAAGCGGTCGCCGTCGACGGCGGCCGTGACCGGCCCGGTGAAGCGGCTGGCGGCCGCTCGTGCCGGGTCAGAATTCTCGACAGGCGGATAGAAGTGCGTCAAGACGAGACGCCGCGCCCCGGCTTCCTGGGCGAGGTCCCCGGCCTGTTCCGGCGTGAGATGGATGTTGATCGCCAGCTCCGCGGGAAGCGAGCACTCGGCGAGCAACAGGTCGCAGCCCTTGGCCCAGCGCGCCAGCTCCGGTGAGGGTCCGGTATCCCCCGTGTACACCAGGCGTCCCTCGGGGGCGATCAGACCGAGCGCCACGCTCTCGGCGGTGTGCGGTACCGGGAAGCTCTCGAGGGTCAACTCCGCGTCGAGCGGGAACGGCTCGCCCGGTTGCACATCCATGATGAGGATCGGGAATCCTGGATCGAGCAGCCAGGCGCCATAGCCTTGAGCGAGCGCCTTGACGAGCCGCACCACGCCCGGCGGGCCCAGGACCACCAACGGCTCGCTGCGCGGTGGGACGGTCGTGTACTTGAGTGCGTACACGAGCATCGGCAGCTCGGCAAAGTGGTCCGGATGGAAATGCGACAACGCGACGTGGGTGATCTCCGCCCACGGTAACCCAAACGCGGCGAGGCGATGCAACGTGCCGGGCCCGCAGTCGAGCAGCATTCGGACTTCACCGCGTCGCACGAAGTGACAGGCGGCGGTGCGGGTGGCCGAAGGGGCGACGGTACCGGTTCCGACGGTGATCAGGTCCACAGGGTCAGGGTGTCCTTCCACGGTAGACGATCCGTTTGAACTGAATTACACCGCCGGCCTTCAACTTGTACAGGTACACGCCGGCGGGAAGCCACCGACCGTCGTCCGCGCGGCCATCCCAGCCAAACTGGGGATCGCACAACCCTGCTCCGCCCGCTCCGCGCCCGTACCGGCCGGCCGGCAGTACGTTGGGCACGTTGGGATTGGGAAGCAGGCGGCGTACGACGCCGCCGCGCAAGTCGAGAATCTCGAGCAGGACCGCCGAAGGGGACGCCAGATCGAACCAAATGCAGGTGGCGGTGCGAGTCGGCGTGGGGAAGGGGTTTGGGAAGTTCTGATACAGCAGGGTGGCGGGCGGCGCCGACCCGTCCAGTACGATGAACGACGCGGGCGCGGAGACGAGCGAGGTGTCGGCCCCGGCGTGGACCACCAGCTCCCAGCGATAGGTCGCGTTCGGCTCGAGTGGCTGCGGCAACAGGAACGTCGTGTCGGTGAGCCCACCCACGCCGAACGTCTCGACTTGACTGTTGGTGCGGCGGACGAACAAATCGTAACGGAAGGGCCCGGGCGGGCTAGCGATCGCGACCGGCGACCACGTGAACGTCGGCTGTACCTCGGTCGTCGCCGATCCAGCCGAGTCGGCGAGCGCGGTGAGCCGCGCCCAGGCGGGGATCGCGATCGGGCCGACGGGGCCGGTGGACGCGGTCACGCCGGTGGCACTCGTGGCGTCCACACGCCAATACAGCGGGGCCCCGGGCTTCAGCGCCTGGCGCAACGCGTACTGCTCCACAGTGAGCACCGTGTCCACGATCGGCGCCACCACGCCGGAATCGTACGCGATGCGGAGCCGATAGGTGACGGGCTGCGCGAACACCGGGACGGTCCCCGCCGACCATGCGAAATCCGGCGTGACCGAGACCAGTGCCGGCGGCAAGGGAGCGAGTGGCGTAATCCCGTCGACGAATACGGCGGCGGCGCTCACGTCGGGGCGCCCCCAGCCGCGAATCGAGTCGGGGGCCGCGCGATTGGAGGCGTTGGCGCGCAGCGCCGCACGCAGCGCGACCGGCCCGAGTGTCGGATGCATTTGCTTCACGAGCGCCGCCGCCGCGGCCAGCAGCGGGGTGGCGAACGACGTGCCCGCCAAACGGCCCAACGAGCCCCCCGAGATGGTGCAGATGTCGAGGCCGGGCGCCGTGAGATCGGGTTTCAGACGGCCGTCCGCGGTCGGCCCGCGCGAAGAGAAACCCGTGATGGCGCCGAGTGAGTCTTCGGCACCGACGGTGATCACCGAGTCGGCGTCGCCGGGCGTGACGAGGGTGCGGAAGCCGGGGCCCTCGTTGCCGGCGGCGGTGACGATGAGGATCCCGCGTGCCGTAGCGGAGTCGGCGGCGACAGATGTGACCGCGACGTCGCCGTTCATCTGGGACGGGACGTACCCGAAGCCATTGTCGAACCTCAGGTATCCGAGACTCGACGAGACGATGTCCACGCCGATCGAGTCGGCCCACTCCAGTGCGGCGACGTAGTGGTCCTCCTCGACACGGGTCTCGGAGCGGATGTCCTCGGTCTTGGCGAGGAGGTAGGACGCACCGCGCGCCATCCCGACGAGCCGGCCCGGGACGAGGCCGGCGAACAAGGACCACACGGCGGTGCCGTGAAACTGCGCATTGGGGGCGTCGTTTGCTTCGTTGCGCACGACGGAGTCGCCGAACACGAAGTCGTGTTGCGCCGCCACGGTCACCCCGACGAACGCCGGGTCGAGGGTGTTGAATCCGGCATCGAGGATCGCGATGCGCACGCCAGCACCGGTAGTGCCGGCATCGGCGAGCGGTCGTACGTTCAGCTGCCGATACGGCATCTCCGAGGATCCGTACACGGGATCGCCGGTCGCCGGGCAGGTGTCAAACAGGGCGGGCACGAACTCCGCGACTCCCTCGGGCGTACCGGGTCGCCGCCAGCGCCCCATCGGTTGGATGCGCCGTAACGCGGGTTCGCGCGCCAGCGACACCAGTACGGCCGTGGGAACGTTGGCCCCAAGCGCGTGCAGCCAGCGGCTGCGTGTACGAACCTGGGCACCCGCCAGGGTGGCGCGTTCGCTCGCGTCGGCCAGCGAGATGCCGGGACGGACGAACAGCCAGACGGTGAAAGTGGTGTCGCGGCCGAGGGCACGCGCGAGCGGCGGCGCCAGCGTGGGTCGCTGGGCGGCAAGACCGATGGGCGTGACCAGCGCGAGCAGGACGGCGACCCACTGCCGGGCAGGCGAGGGGCGCCGAGCCATCAACTCAGGCGGTGGCGAGTTGGCCGAGCCGCACGCCGACGATGGTCGAGACGCCGGGTTCCTGCATCGTGACCCCATACACGGCGTCCGCGGCCTGCATGGTGCGCGGGTTGTGGGTGATCACGATGAACTGGGTCTGGCTCTTGAACTCGGCCAGGAGCCGCACGTACCGCCCCACGTTGGCGTCGTCCAGAGGGGCGTCCACCTCGTCCAGCAGGCAGAACGGACTGGGCCGCGCGAGGAAGATCGCGAACAGCAGCGACACGGCGACCAGGGTTCGCTCTCCAGAGGAGAGCAGGTGAATACGCTGCGTGCGCTTGCCGCGGGGCGCGGCGTGAATCTCGATTTCGCTCTCCAACGGCTCATCTTCGTTGGCCAGGCGGACATCGCACTCGCCGCCGCCGAACAACGTCTGGAACACGGAGCGGAAGTGCTCGCGCACTTTCCCGAACGATTCGAGGAACAGCGCTTTGGCGGTCTGGTCGATCTCGCGGGCGGCTTGTTGCAACGACGACCGCGCTGCCACGAGGTCATCCCGCTGCGTCATGAGGAACTCGAGGCGTTTGACCTCTTCCGCGTGCTCTTCGACGGCCAACGCGTTCACGGGACCCACGGCATCGATGGCACCGCGCAGGCGCTCGTTTTCCTCGCGCAGCCACTCGAGATCCCCGGTCGCCTCCGGCGCATCCCGTAGGAGCTGGGCGAGTGGCTTACGCCATTCCGCCTCGACGCGCTCGGCCGTGGCCCGTTTGCGGCCCTCGAGCTCGGTTCGCTCCACTGCGAGCCTGTGCTCCTCGTCGCCCAGTGTCGTGAGGGCAGCCCGCGCCTCCTCCACGGCGGCTTCCGCGGCTGTCACGGCGGTCTCAGCGGCTTGGACGTGGGTTACGGCTTCGCGCGCGGCCGTCTCGAGCTCGCCCTGCGCCAGGCGACGCTCCTGCAGGCTATCCTGCCACTGCGCGCGTTGCGTGGTGAGCTCCGTGTTCGTGGTGTCGATCCGGGCAACTTCGTCGGCCAGCGTGACGGCGTCGCGACGGGCTTCCTCCATCTCGGTGCTGGCGCGTCCGGCCCGCTCGCGCGCGGCTGCCAGCCGCGCTTCCATCTGCGCCGCTTCCACCTGCCAGTGCACCCGCTGCTCGCGGGCTCGCTCCTGGTCGGCTTCCAGCGTCTCGAGCCCGCTCCGCTCGCTGCCGAGCCGCTCGTCGTGCCGCATGCGCTCGAGCGAGCGCTGCTGGATTTCCGTGTCGAGCCCGCTCAACCGCGATTCCACTTCAGCCAAACGCTGCGTGAGACGTTCGACGAGCCCGTCCGCCTCCGTCAGCTCGCGTCGCGCGTGGACCAGGGTGCGTTCCGCCTCGCCCTTCTTCGCACCGTCCTCGAGCTCCTCCTGTCGCGCCCGGTCCGCTGCGTCCGCCGCAGCCGCGAGGGCGACCCTGGCGTCGGCCAGGTCGCGCGTCGTGCTCTCGAGGGCCGCCTGGGTACGGTCGCGGGTCGCCGCTCCCTCTGCGAGATCCGCTCCCAGGGCCTCGAGCTCGGCGCGACGTTGCAACGGGCCGCTTCCCGTCGCGGCGCCGCCATCCAGGAAAATCGCCCCGTTCGCCCGCCGCAACGTGCGACCGTCATCCAGCACTTCGTGTCCAGCCAGGAGTGCGCGAACCCATGCAGCCGCCGGTCCGTCCACGCGCAGCTCGTCCTTCAGAGGGTGGCCATCGGCGGCGAGGCGCGGGCCAGGGGAGCAGGGGAGCAGGACGAGCGGGCCGGGATGTTCGGCGGCGTGCCAGCGACGGATCTCGTCCGCGGCGGCGGGGTCCCGCACGAGCACAGCGTGGAGCCACTCGCCTAACAGCCGCTCGGCGAGCTCAGCGTCGCGGCGGCTGGTGCGGACGAAGTCCGCGAGGGGTCCCAGCACCGCATCGCCGAACCGGTCGCGCACGCCGAGCAGGGCCTGCGCGGCCGGCGCGAGTCCCACGCGGCCGCGTTCGAGCTCGGCGAGCGCATCGCGGCGCGCGGAGAGTTGCGACCACGCATCTTCCGCCTGTCGTCGGGCCGCGCGGGCGGCCATCTCCTGCTCCTCGAGCCCGCCCACACGGCGGCGGGCAAGCTGCACGGCTTCCACTGCTCGGACCGCCGTTTGGGCGGCCGCGGCCGCGGCGTGCACGACGATCGACAGGGTCTGCTCCGCGCCGGTGGCGGTTTGTTCGCGGCTTCCACGGTCCAGCGCGGCTCGTTGCAACGCCTGGCGCAGCTCCGCACGCTCACGCTCCAGCGCCGCCCGTTCGATCTCGAGCGCCCGAGTGACTTCCGTGGCGCGCTGCACCTCCGTTTCGAGGCTCCGCACCGTTTCGCGCAACGTTGTCAGGCGGTCGCGCACTTCCGCCTCGAGCGACGCGCGGCCGGTGAGCTCGGCCTGGATCGCAGCCAGCTCCCGCTCGGCTGCGGCGCGCTCAGCGTCGGCCGCGGCGCGCTCTCGCTCGGCCTGCGTCGCGCGTCGCTCCTTCTCCGCCCGTTCTTCGAGGGCGCGCGTGCGTCGCTGCGCCGCGTTGCCGAGGCGCTCGGCGGCGAGAGCGAGATCCCCGCCCAGCCGCTCCGCCTCGAGCTTCGCGTCGGCCAGGCGGCGCTCCACTTCCGTCCGCCGGGCCTCAGCGGTGTGCCGAGCCTGGACACGGGACTCGCGCTCGTGCTCGGCTTCCTCGAAGCGTGTCCGGACTACGGGAAGACTCTCCGCTAGCTCGCGCGTGCGCACGCCCAACGCGCCAAGGGAGAGGTCCAAATCCTCGAGCTCGCGCCGAACGAGGGTGATCGCCACACCGAAGCACTCCTCCATCATCTTGGTGTAGCGTTCCGCGCGACCGCGCTGCCGCGCCAGGCTGCGCACCTGCGTCTGCACTTCAGCGATGAGATCTTCGAGCCGAGCCAGGTCGGCGGCCGTTTCTTCGAGCCGCCGCTCGTAGCTCTGCTTGCGATTGCGGTACAGACCGATCCCCGCCGCCTCTTCGAAGAGCGCCCGCCGCTCCTCGGCGCGCTCCGACAACAGCGCGTCGATCATCTTGGCTTCCATCACGACCCCGGCGTCCGCGCCCAGCCCGGTGCCGCGCATCAAGTCCTGGATGTCGCGCAACCGGACCGGTGAGCGGTTCAGGAGGTAATCGCTCTGACCCGAGCGCGACAGCCGACGAGTGATGACGACTTCCTGGTACGCGATCGGCAGCGTCCCGTCCGCATTGTCGAACACCAGCGAGACTTCGGCGACGTTCACCGGGCGGCGACCGGTCGAACCCTGGAAGATCACGTCTTCCATCTTGCCGCCGCGCAGCAGCCGCGGCGACTGCTCGCCCAGCACCCACCGGACCGCATCGGAAATGTTGGACTTCCCGCAACCGTTCGGACCGACGATCGCGGTCACGCCGAGATCGAAGGGCAGATCTACCGATCCGGCGAAGGACTTGAAGCCCACCAGCTCGAGTCGGCTCAGCCTCATGGAGTCGGGTCCGTTCGCGTGATGAGTGTGGTAGCGATGGCCGCGCGTTCCAGGGTGGCGCGGGCGATGGCGGCTTGCTCGGGATGCTCGAACGCACCGACCAGGACCGGGCCGCGCTCGCCCCAGCGCACCGGCGCCAGGCCCGTGGCCCGCAGCCGCGCGCCGTCCGCGGGGTTGCGCAGCGCGAGTGAGTACGGCGCGAGCAGCAGCTTTCCTTCACCGGGTGCGGCGAGTCCGAGGTCCCAGCACACCTGGCGCGCCGCGGCCGCCGCATCGCGTGTGGCGAAGGCGCCGGCAAGGACACGATACCACACGGTTCCCGAGGTGTCAGGGGAGAGCGGACTCACGAACGCCGGCATGCCCGCCGCCACAAGGCGGTCGACGTGGGCCAGGGCGCGCTCGGGTTCACCGTAGGCAGCCAATTGCAGTGTCCACCCGCCAGAGTCCGCCGCGGGCAGCACCGGCACCACCACCGGCTTCGCTTGTTCGACGACAGTGTCTGCCGGGGTCGGACGGTCTTTGGCCGTCGCGAGCAGCGCGACGCTCACGATCGCGAGGGCGGCGCCGGCTGCTACCACGCCGGGTCGCACGCGCTGCGGGTGGACGGAGGGGAGCGACGCCGGTTGCGATGCGCTCCACCGCTCGCGCACGACGCCGAGCAGCTCGACACCCCGCTCCCGCGCGGCCAGCAGCGCGCGACCGGAAGGCGAGCCAAGGTCCATCCCCAATGGCGCCAGCGCGATTACGCCGTCCGGAACCGCTCCCAACTCTGGGATGCGTTCGGCCGGAAGGCAGACCAACAGCAACGCGCGTTCGCTTCGGAATCCCGCCTGGAGCCGGCTCCAGCGCTGCGAGCGGCGGACCGCGTCTGGCTCCTGGACCTCGGAACCAGCCGAAAGGAAGTAGACGCCGTCCACGTCGTGCGCCACATCGGTGAGCGGGGCGTCGGCGGCGAACGCCTCCGCGATTCCCGGCGACCGTGCGATTCCCTTGGTCTGGTGCAACAGCGGTGAATCGAGGCAGAGATCCACCAGCGCAACGGCGCGGCGACCGTCCTGAAGGCCAGTGGTGGCGGCGCGTGCCACGGCCCAGGCTGCTTCGGCCGACCAATGCGCGTGATCGGCCACCGGCACGATCACCACGAGCGCACACTCACGCAACAAGGGCGGGAGCACGCGGTCGAGCCGGGAGCGGGGCAGCGTGCGGAGCGTCATTGCTCGGGATTGTAGATCCAGTATGGGCGGCCCAGCTTCTTGCCGATGCCCTCCGCCTCCGTCCGAGTCCGGTATGGGCCAAGTACCACTCGAAACCCTTCGTCGGCCGACGCGGGTGGGAGAACCTTGGCAGGCAATCCGGCCCGGATGAGCTGTTCGGCCATCTGCCCAGACCAGGTTTGGTTGCGCGACACCGATACCTGCACGTAGAGTGGCCCCTCGCCACCAACCGAATCGTCGGTACCGGCCGCGCTGGCGGCCGTGGCGGTGCGCGCCCCGCGGGGCGACCAGTTCGTCGTGACCCACAGATCGGATGCGCCGCCGGCCACGCGTCCTGTCACCATGAGCGAGTCGGGCCGCACGGCGACGACATCGTTCCCGCGGCGCAGCAGCAGCGAGCCGTCCGGCGAGACGGTCGGCAGATCGGCCCGCCAGGACGTCGGGAATCCCCCCACGAGCCGCTTGATGGACAGATCGACGACCCAGGCGCTGTCTCCGGCGGTGGGGCGGGCGATCAGCCATTGGCCGAATGGATCGAGTCGCAGTGCAGCGGCCGGCATGGGAAGCGCCACACCGTCGATCTCGCGCAGCGCATAGCGGTCGATGACGGCGAGTCCCAGACCGGCCCGGACGCCGACGTACACCCGATGTCCGGAAGGCGAGAATACGAGCGCGCGGGGGTGATCGGCGATCCGGACGAAGCCGGGCTCCCGGCGGCCCAGCGGATCGAACAACGTCACGCCGGAATCGCCCGCTACCGCGACCAGATCGCCCCAGCGACTCGCGGTTACGTCTCCATTGTCGGGCAGCGGACGCGACGCCGCTGGTTGATCCGCGGCGACCACGATGAGGGAGGGACGCTCTCCGCCGACCATAGCAACCAGGCGTTCATTCGCGGCACCGAACAGGTCGCGCGGATCGCCTTCCAGCGGGTGCGGCCAGGTGAGTCGGACGCGCCGCGACAGCGTGATCACTCGGCGTCTGCTATCCACGGCGAACAGGGTGCCGTCGGGGCCCAGGGTGGCGATCTGCACGTCGGTCGCCACGGTGTCGGTGCGATCACCGTCGAGATCGAGGGCGACCACCGCACGCTTGCGGGTCCGAACGAACAGCTCCGCCGCCTCGGGATCGACCCCCAACAGCTGCTCCACGTCCGCCAACTTGCCGCGGAGCGGCGTGGGCCATTCGGCGAGCGAGGGCAGCGCGTACAACCGGGGGACGCCGCCCTCGATCGGGACGCGAATGGCGAATCCGGCGTGTCGGCCCGGCGGGCCGGTCGTCGGCCGAAGTGACGGTGCCGCAACGGCTTGTGACGACGATCCACCCGGCGCTTGGGGCCGACAGCCCCACAGCGCCAATGCCATGAGGAGGGGGAAGGACCGAAGGGAAAGCAATAGGCCTCGCCGCAAGATAGAAACCCGGCGAGGCCAATGCAAGTGGCTATGCAGCGCGGAGTTAGAAGGTCGGCCCCAGGCTCACTGTCCAATAGGCCTTATTGAACGCCCGATTCAGCGGTTTGGTGATGTCGAATCGCAGAATCACGAAGCCAAACAGGTTGACCCGGATCGACCCTCCGTAACTCCGCATCAAAGAGCGCACGGTGAGCGAATCCCCGGCGCGACGGTTGATTCTCAGAGTATCTCCGGAGTTCCACGCGATGCCGGCGTCATAAAAGAGTGCTCCTTCAATGGGCGGTAGCCCGATCGGGAGGAACCCGAGCACGAGGCTGCGGGTGAGCGGGAAGCGCAGCTCCACATTCGCGATAGCGATTCTCGAGCCGATCAGCTGGTCCAACCCCTGGCATCCGGTGTACCCCGTGGAGGCGGGACCCGACAGGCACTCGTGGTTGCGGAGCGAGCCGGACGTATAGCCGCGGATCAGGTCGGTGCTCCCGAGATAGATCGGGAACAGCGCGGCATCACGGCCGAAATTGCCATAGACCATTCCGCGGAACGCCAACGTGAAGGGGCGGAAGAACTGGTAGTGCCGGTAGTCGGCGACGATGTTGATGAACCGTTCCCCACCGAAGGTGGGGGAGATGCCGAAGCGCGACCGGCGGCCGGAGAACGGTCCGACGTAACTGAACAGGGCGTTGTCGTGGACGAACGCGATGCTGGGTTGCGCGTAACCGAGGGAGCGTTCGTCCGACGTGGACTCGGCCGACCCGAGGTATTGGCCCGTCTGGATGTCGTAGGCGTCGGATAGCGTCAACGTGGAGAGCCCCAGGAACACGGCGTGCACCCCCAGCTCGACGCGGCTGAAGCGACTGAACGGATAGTAGGACTCAGCGAACAGATCCCGCACCACGAAGCGCCGCAGCTGCAGGTTGTAGACGAGCGCGCTATCCGACCCACCGGGATTCCCGACGTCGACGACGTCAATCGTGCTGGGAATGAAGAAATAGTATGGCGTCTGAGAACCGCCCAGGCCCCAATTCAACCGCTTTCGCTGGTTGATGTAGGCGGCGAAGATCTGCGCTTCGCTGATGCGGCCGTTGACCGCTCCGGCGAATTGGAGGGTGTGATCCCCCAGGATGTCGGATAGTGAGACCGCCGCGCCGCCGAAGAACCCGCGCCCGAAGTTGTCACGCGCGTAGCCGATGGTGGGCCGCGCGGTGTAGTCGGGCGTGAAACGGACGCGATAGGGCCGCACCGAGAACTCGGTCGTGTCCGGGAGGGCCAACGTCGCCGAGTCGAGCAGCGAACGCACCGACACCGGGGCGACCGCGGCGGAAGATTCGGCGGCCTGTGGCGCGCCACTGGACGGCCGGAAGCCACCGGTCGACGGGCGGTACACCGAGACGGAGCCTTCCGCTCCGGGCGGCTGGGCCGGGGCCGGCGCGGTACTGTCGGCCCGCGGCGCTCGAAGTGAATCGCGCCGGGCGGTGCTGGTGAGCAGGAACACGGGGCCCGGGGCGGGTCGGTCCACATAGGGCTGGCGCCGGAGCGACCGAGGGTTGTCGATCGCGTACACGTTGTACTCGCCTTCTTCATAGTAGGCGAATGCCAGCCGGTCGGCCTGGCGGGCCCATGAGAGGGCGGGTGACATCGACGTGATTCCCGTCACGCCGGTGAACACGTCAGTCAGCTGGTACAGCGTCCCGTCGCCCAGCTCGTAGAGGAACAGGTTGCTGATACCGGTGCGATCGGAGACAAAGGCCAGCGACCGTCCGTCGGGTGCCCACATGGGGTTGATGTTCTTGCCGTGATCCATGTGGCCGAGCAGCTCGATCACGCCCGTGTCGAGATGGTACAGCGCGAGACGCATGTTCCCGAATCGCAGCTTCTCGAAATCGGTTTGCCCCCCGCGGTCGGTGGTGAACGCGATCGTCTTGCCATCGGGCGACCAGGTGGGTTGCAGGTCGCCGAACTTGTCGTTCGTGAGGCGGCGCAGGCCGCCGCCGTCGCGGTTGATGATGTAGAGGTCCGACAGTCCGCCGTCGAAGCCGATGAAGACGAGCTGCTGGCCGTCGGGGGACCACGAGGGCGTTTCGAGTCCATTGAGTGGGACCTTGATGCGCCGCTCCTCGCGCCCGCGTCGCACGTCGAGGATCACGAGGTCTTCCTGCTGTTTGCGCTTGGCGGTGATGGCGAAGTAGCGGCCGTCCGGCGAGAACGACCCGGACGAATTGATGAACCGCAGGCTTTCGTAGTTCGAGTTGATGGTCGACTTGACGAGCCGCCGCTTGGTGCGGCCGGTCTCCGCGTCGGCCAGGTAGAGGTCGATGAAGAACGAGTTCCGCTCGCCGAAAAACGCGATCTCGCGTCCGTCGGGCGTGAGTGCCGGAGCCAGGTGGTAACCGCCACCAGTGCGACGCTCGGTCAACAACGGTTGCGCGATGCGGCGGGCACGGTAGTGCTCCCCGAGCTGCGGGAGGAGCGTCGTCTGCACCGCGTCTCGCCAGTCGTGGGAGAGCTCCTCCAGCGTCACGCCGAGCGCCCGCTTGATGGCGCCTTCGACGCCGGAGGTGGTCGACGCTTGCAGGATCTCCCCGATGACTTCGTCGCCCCACTTTTCGCCGATGAAGGAAAAAATGGCGTGCCCAAAGCGATAGGGAAAGATTCGCGGGTCGTACGTCAGCTGCTCGATCGTGGGCAGGTTGCCCTCGAGGGCCGCGTCTCGCAGCCACATGGACGTATGCGCGTCAATCGGTCCAAGTGACAGGTATTCGGCCATGCCTTCCATGAACCACAGTGGGGGGTTCACGTTCACAGGGTCTGGACCCCGGCGCCGATCCTGCCACTGGAATACACGTCGTACTGGAACTGGTGCACCATCTCGTGTTGCAGGACGTGCTCCAGGTCGGCATACGAACCGGTGAACGGCAACACCATACGGTGCTTGAAAAACTCCGTGACCCCGCCGGTGCCCTCACCCAGCTCGCCCGCGATCGCGTTCGTCTGCTCGAAGTCACTGTGGGAGGCGTACAGAATGATGGGCTTGCGGGATTGGAACTGGTGATGCAGCACCGAGGATAGTCGCGCGTAGCCCCGCTCAGCCATGCGGGCGGCGTCGAGCGCCGCGGCGCGCTCCTCGCCGTAGTAGTACACTTCGAAGTGCTCGGTGCGGATGATCTGGAAATCGAACGAGCGGTACTGGACCTTGTTTTGACCGAAATACTGTGCCCTCGCCGGCGTCGCGCCTACCAGTATGGCGGCCGCGGCGGCTACCGCCACACCGAGTTTCCTCGCCATCCGCTGCATACAGGACTCCATTCCTTTCTTTAGCCGGCGATTCCGACCTCGCCGAGGGTCACTGGCGGCGCGTCGGCCCACAAGCGCTCGAGCTGGTAGAACGCCCGCAGCTCGGGGTGAAACAGGTGTACGACGACGTCGACATAATCGAGAAGCACCCAGCGTCCTTGCGCAAGACCTTCAACGTGGTGGGGCGGCAACTGGGCCATCAGGTGCTCGGCCATGCCGCGCACGTGCGCGTCGGACGTGCCTGATGCGATGGTAAAATAGTCGGTCGCCCCGGAGAGGCCACGCAAATCGAGCACTAACGGTTCGACGGCTTTGCGATCCGCCAACGCGGCGACAATCTGGCGTAACCCGTCGGGATGGCGGCGCGCGTCGCCGCGCGAGGATCGCCCCCGGCTCTTATTCATAGCGCGCGCCTCACTGCTTTGTTCCGTCCTCGACCTGATAGAACACGCCCCAGGCGCCGATGCCGGCGTGCGCGGCGATCACCGGCGTAATCGGGCTCACGAGCAACTGCTTGGGGTGGTAGCGCGCGTCGAGCTCCGTGGCCAGCTCCGCCGCGAAATCCGGGATATCGCCGTGCGCCACACCCAGCCGCAGCTCGGCGGGGCGGGGCGTGAGCAACGCATCGAGACGTTGCAGGATCCGCGCCCGCGCGCCGTCGCGGCCGCGTGCCCGATCCACGGGCTCCGCCCGGCCGTCCGTGGTCAGCGTCATGATCGGTTTGACATTGAGCCGCGTGCCGAGCCATCCCCGCAGCCGCCCAACCCGGCCCGACCGGATGAGACGCTCGAGATTGTCCACCGTGAAGAAGCCACCGGATTGATCACGGACCCGGTCCAATTCGCGCGCGATGGCTGGCGCGTCCCAGCCGATCGCCGCGAGCTCTACGCCGCGCACCACCAGCAGGCCTTGGGTGAGCGACGCCCCACGGCTGTTGACGAGCAGGATGGCATCCGCCGCGACCTCCTTCGCCGCGCGTTCGGCGTTTGCGAAGGTTCCCGAGAGGGCTTTCGACAGGACGACGGCTACCACCCGCTCCGCCCCGCGCAACGCATCGGTGAACGCCGCGACGAACGCCTGTGGGGTGGGTTGAGAGGTGCTTGCATCCTCACCCGAGCGGATCCGTGCGAAAAACTCCGCGGCTGTCATCTCGAGACGGTCGCGATACACGTGGTCCCCCAGAATGAGCTGCGTCGGCACGAGGCCGATCCCGTGCTCAAAGACGGTCGAGTCGGGAAGGTCACAGGCCGTATCGGTGATGAACGCGAGCGGACGCTTCGGCTGGAGCGCGCGATGCTGGGCCCGCATGTCCTCAGCCTTGGTGGTCTCGAGCACGCCCCAGGAGGCACCGAGGGTGAACACGGCGTCCGGCGTATCGGTATGGACGTGGGCCTTGAGGAGGTTCCCGGTCTGGAGCACGACGATCGACCCCCCCAGCTCACGCAGCGCCCGGCGGACCTCCGCCGCGGCGGGCAACGCGTCGCCGCGAACCAGCACCTCGGTACAGAACCGGTAGTCCCGCCCCTCCGCGACCTCCGTTTGCGCGGCCGCATTGGGGGTCTCGAGCCGGTCCACGGCCCCTTCGGCCAGCGTCCCCTCCTCGATGAGCCGCTTGACCCCTTCCAGGAAACGCACGAAACCCTTGGCACCTGCGTCCACTACGCCGGCCTGCTTGAGCACGACCAGGAGCTCCGGGGTCTGCGCCAGAACGATTTCGGCGCGCGCCACGAGCCGTCGCATGAATACCCGGACGTCGCGCTCGCCGGCGCACCGATCAGCCTCGTCTGCCGCTTCTCGCGCCACGGTGAGGATCGTGCCTTCCACCGGCTCATCGAGCGAGCCCTCCAGACGCTCGAACCCGACGCGGATCCCTCGCGCGAGATCGGGAGTGGTGACGCTGAGGCTCGGACCGACTCCCTCCTGGAATCCCAGCAGGAACTGCGACAGCATGAGGCCGGAATTGCCGCGGGCTCCACGGATGCTCGCTTGCGCCATCGTTTCGGTGACCCGGGGGAGGGGAGCATCACCGAGCTCGCGCAGGGAATGGGCGACGGCCCGTAGGGTGAGACACATGTTGGTCCCCGTATCGCCGTCGGGGACGGGAAAGACGTTGATGCGGTTGAGATCGTCCCGGCCGGCCGCCACCCAATCCGCCGCGGCGAGCAGGGAGCGGCGGAGCCGGGGGCCATCGACGTAGGCGATGCCGATGGTCACGGGGTGGCGGTCACTCCTTGGTCACGACGATGGTGATCTCGGGTCGGACCTCGGCGTGGAACTTGATGCCGACCTTGAAATCCCCAAGGGAGCGGATCGGTTCGGGAAGATCGATCTGCCGCTTGTCGATGTGGATCGCCTGCTCCTCGAGTCGGCGCTGTATGTCGCTGGCGGTGACGGAGCCGTAGAGTTTGTCCTCTTCTCCCACCTTCATGGGGAACGTGAGCGACAGACCGGCCAGCTTGGCGGCCTCGCCTTCGGCCGACGTCTTCTCGGCGGCTCGCTGCCGCGCGAGGCGCTCCGCCTCGAACACAATGCGCTGCTTGTTGCCTGCGGTCGCCGGGTAGGCAAGCCCTTTGGGGAGCAGGTAGTTGCGGGCGTAGCCGTCCTTCACCTTGACCACCTCGCCCGCTTTGCCCAGGTGCTGCACGTCTTCGCGCAGAATGATTTCCATCGTCGATCCTCTTTTATTGAGCGGTCGGCGGACCCGCCCGGCGTTGCCGGAAGGCCAGCCAGGTATCGAATACCCCGAGCGTCCATAGGCCCGGGACGAGCAACAGCAGCGGCACAACCAGGGCACTCGCGATAATCGCCGCGACCGTGAGGGTCCATGCCGGCACGCCGGCGGTCGCCGCGATGGCGACCATGATCGCCGCCCCGCGCAGCAGGTAGAACACCCCCAGCACGACGCCCAGGTTCGTGGCGGCGACCTTCAGCACGGCGAGCTTCGGGACCACCCACACGACCAGCGTGGCGACGAGTCCCCACACCCAGTGGTCCCCGAAGCGGAACTGGCGGAACGGGCCCAGCGGCGGCCCCAGCGGCGCGGCGGCGATCCGCGCGTGCCACTGCCAGGCGAGCGCGAGCGCGGCGAATGTCTGCAACGCGACGAGGCCCGGAAAGGCATCGCCAAAGAACCGCACCAGCGGCTCGAACAGCGAGTACGACTCGGGCTGGATTTGGACCGCGAGGCGTAGCGCGCTCGAGGCCTGCCGTACCGCGCTCCAGTGCAGCTCGTTCCAGAACCCCACGCCACGGAATGCGAGACCGAGCGCGCCCGTGCCGACCGCCCCCCACAGCATCGCCCGCAGCGTCTGGCGCAACACCCCGGCAGGCGCGAGCAATGCTCCACCGGCAAACGCCGCCGCGACGATCAACGCGTAGGCGCCGAGCGCGGCATCGAGCGCATCGCGCGTGGACCAGGCCAGGAATCCCAGCCCGGTCGCGGCCACGAGCAGCGCGATCGCCACGTCGCGAGGCCGTTGCAGTCCAGCCGCCAGCAGCAGCGCAGCGAGCGGGAGGGCGATGAGCCCCAACGCGCCCGGCGCGAACAGCGCGAAGGCGGCGGTGCCCAGCACGAGGCGCCACCACCCTGCTCGAAGCGGCATCGTCAGGCCGAGGATCCGCTCTTGATGTACGGAATCAGGGCGAGTTGCCGGGCTCGCTTGATGGCCGTCGCGAGCTGCCGCTGGTGCCGCGCGCACATCCCGGAGAGCCGCGAGGGCAGGATCTTGCCGCGCTCCGTCAGGAAGCGCCCCAGGGTGCGATCGTCCTTGTAGTCCAGCACGCGGACGCCTGATTCGCACACCGGACAGGTCTTGGCAGGCCGTCTCATGCTTCCTCCTCCTCGAGCTCCAGCTCGTCCGGGACGACCACCGGCGCCGTGGGCATCGGCTTGGCCGGCTCGCCTTCGTTCAGGACCACCAGGTAGCGCAGTACCGACTCGTCCAGCTTGACGGCGCGCTCGTATTCGGGCAGCAGCTCGCCCGCCGTCTCAAACTGCGCGACGACGTAGTAGCCTGTGTCCTTCTTCTTGATGGGAAACGCGAGGGAGCGTTTGCCCCAGTGGTTGGTGCTCGACACGGATCCCTTGCCGTCCTTGGTCAACAGGGCGTGCAGGCGCTCGAGCTTTTCGGTGATCGCGGGTTCTTCCAGGGAACTATCGAAGATGTAGACGGTCTCGTAGCGACGCGTCATGGCACCTCCCTTTGGTCGTGAGCGACCCGGCGCTGGTGTCGTGCCGAGTAGGGGATATGTGAGGCGCAAAGATAGACCGCGACGGGAGGCGGCGGTAGCCCTTCCAGGCGCCCGCCGCTGGCGCGCGCCGCCGCGTGTGGGGTATGATTGTGTCCGATGGCCATCGCCTCACCGCCCGTGCGGGCGGTCCCACGAGAAGAGCGGGAGCAGGCCGTGATCCGGTTCGCCGGAGACTCGGGCGACGGGATGCAGGTCACGGGCTCCCAATTCACTCTCGAGACCGCCCTCGCCGGCAACGACCTCGCGACCTTCCCGGATTACCCGGCAGAGATTCGCGCCCCCACCGGGACGACCTACGGCGTATCCGCATTCCAGATCCACTTCGGGGCGACCGACGTGCTCACCGCGGGCGACGAGGTCGACGTGCTCGTCGCGATGAATCCGGCCGCTCTCACGATGAACCTCGAGGATCTGCGTCCGGGCGGGACGCTGGTCGTCGACACCGCCGCGTTCACGGAGCGCAATCTCACGAAGGCCGGATACGCGGCCAATCCCCTCGAGGACGATTCGCTCGCCGCGTATCGCGTGCTGCGGGTGGACGTCACCCGGCTCACCGAGGAAGCGGTCAAGCCGTTCCCCATCACATCGCGGGATGCCCATCGCTGCCGCAACATGTGGGCGCTCGGCCTGATGCTCTGGATGTATGAGCGCGACCGCCAGGCGACCGTGGATTGGCTGACGAGGAAGTTCGCGGCGCAACCGGACATCGCTCGCGCCAATGTCGCGGCCCTCAATGCCGGGCATGCATTCGGTGAGACCGCGGAGCTGCCCAGCCACATCGCGGCTTACACGGTGGCGCCGCACCCGTCGACCCCCGGGGTGTATCGGACCATCAGTGGCACCGAGGGAATCGCCTGGGGGTTGCTCGCGGGTCTGCAGGCGGCGGGACTCGAGCGCATGATGTTCGCGTCGTACCCGATTACGCCCGCCTCGTCCGTCCTGCACGCCCTCGCAGGCCTCAAGGCCTATGGGGTCGTGACGTTTCAGGCCGAGGACGAGATCGCCGCCATCTGTTCGGCCATTGGCGCCGCTTACGCCGGCGCGCTCGGCGTCACGTCGTCCTCGGGACCCGGGATCGCCCTCAAAACCGAAGGCCTGGGCCTCGCGATCGCCACGGAGCTGCCACTCATCGTCATCGACTCGCAGCGCGCCGGTCCCTCGACGGGGATGCCGACCAAGACCGAACAGTCCGACCTGTTTCAAGCAGTACTCGGCCGCAACGCCGACGCCCCGCTCCCGGTGATCGCCGCGGCGACGCCGGGTGACTGCTTCGAGGTCGCGATGGAAGCGGTGCGGCTCGCGACGCGGTACATGACGCCCGTGATCCTGTTGTCGGACGGCTATCTCGCCAACGCCGCCGAGCCCTGGCGCATTCCGGATGTCGCCGCGCTGCCGCGTTTCCCGGTGCGGTTCCGGACCGACCCCAAGGAATTCCATCCGTTTGTGCGCGATCCCGTGACGTTGGCGCGCGCGTGGGCGCGCCCCGGGACGCCCGGCCTCGAGCATCGCATCGGGGGTTTGGAGCGAAGTTACGACTCGGGGCACATCTCCTACGATCCGGACAACCACGAGCGGATGACCAAGACCCGCGCGGCGAAGATCGCGGGCATTGCGCGCGACATCCCTGCGCAGACGGTGGCGCTGGGTGAAGACCGCGGATCGCTCGCGGTCGTGGGGTGGGGGTCGACATACGGTGCCATCCATCAGGCGGTGAAACAGGTCCGCGCCGAAGGGTTGTCGGTGTCGCACATTCATGTGCGCCACCTCGCGCCGTTCCCACCGAACCTGGGCGAGCTGCTGGGGCGCTTCGAGCATGTGCTGGTGCCCGAGCTGAACGCCGGCCAACTGGTGCAGCTGCTGCGCGCTGCCTACCTCGTGCCGGCCGAAGGCCTCAATCAAATCACCGGCAAGCCGTTCAAGGTGTCGACGGTCGCGAGCGCCATTCAGGAGCGGCTCGGCCGCGCGGGAGTCTACAAATGACGGCGACCCTCACGCCGCCCCAGGCCACGCCGCTGGCCCCGAAGGACTACGCGTCCGACCAGGAAGTGCGCTGGTGCCCGGGATGCGGCGACTATGCGATTCTCAAAGCGGTGCAGAAAGTCCTCGCCGACATTGGCGCCCGGCGTGAGATGACGGTGTTCGTGTCGGGGATCGGTTGCTCGTCGCGATTCCCGTACTACGTGGCCACCTACGGGTTCCACACGATCCACGGGCGGGCGCCCGCGGTGGCGACCGGGGTGAAGCTTGCCAACCCGGAGCTCGACGTCTGGCTGGTCACCGGCGACGGGGACGGTCTGTCGATCGGCGGGAATCACTTGTTGCACGTACTGCGACGCAACGTGGATCTCCAGATCATCTTGTTCAACAACGAGATCTACGGCCTCACCAAAGGTCAGTATTCGCCCACGTCGCGGCGCGGCACCAAGTCTCCGTCCACGCCCGCGGGCTCACTCGACAACCCGGTTTCGCCGTGCGCGTTCGCCCTCGGGGCCGGAGCGCGGTTCGTGGCGCGCTCGATCGATACACTGCAGCCCCACCTGGTCGAAGTCCTGAAGCGCGCGCACGCGCACCGCGGTGCCTCGTTCGTCGAAGTGTTCCAGAACTGCGTCGTGTACAACGACGGCGTGTTCGATGCCTTCACCGAGAAATCGGTGGCACCGGAAATGCAATTGCACGTCAGCCACGGTCGTCCCCTGCGCTTTGGAAAAGACGGAGGACGCGGGCTGCGACTCGTGCCTGGCAAGCTCGAGCTCGAAGCCGTGACGGTGGGGGAGGGCGGCGTGCCCGAGAGCGACCTCCTGGTGCACGACCAAACGAATCGCGGCCTCGCCAGCCTGCTGGTCGGCCTCGAGCCGCCGACATTCCCGATGGCGCTGGGGGTGATCTACTGCGACCCGGCCGCGTCGTACGACCGGGATGTGTACGACCAGCTGGCGGCTGCCGGTCCGGCGGGCAGTCTGGACGAGCTCTTGAAGAAGGGAAGAACCTGGAAGGTCTAGTTCTTCACACCTTCCCGCACCCACGTTTCCACCGCCTCCACGAGCTTCGGTAGCAAGGTCTCAATCTCCTCCCGTTCCGCGGCCGCGAACGGGGACAAGACGAATTCTTCCCACGGTTCGCCGCCGGGCAGCGGGCCGACCCCCACGCGCAGTCGGGCGTAGTCCTGCGACTGCAGCGCCCCTTCGATGCTCTTGAGTCCGTTGTGCCCCCCCGCCGAGCCCGCCGCGCGCAGGCGGAATGTCCCGAGCGGGATGTTGAAGTCGTCCGAGATGATGAGCAGGTCGGTGGCGGGCACGAACGCCGGATCGGCGCGCAGCGACGCCAGCGCTGCGCCACTCCGGTTCATCATGGTGGTGGGCTTCAGGACCTGAACGGGGACGTCGGCGAATTCACCCAGAGAGACACGAGCGCGCTCGCCGCGCCGAAAGGGAGGGAATCCCCAGTGCGCGACGAGCGCGTCCGCCACCCAGAACCCCGCGTTGTGACGCGTCGCCGCATACTCCGGGCCCGGGTTGCCCAGCCCGACGACGGCGCGCAGGGCTCAGCCCTCTTTGCCGCCCTTGGGCTTTTCGGCCTTCTCCGCCTTGGGCTGTTTGCCCTCCGCCGCCTTCCCCTCGGCCTCGCCCTCGCCCTCTTCGCCTTCCTCTTCACGCGGCTTGCGGATCAACTCGGGCTCGGCGACCTCGGCGACCGCCTCAGCGGCGGGAGCCACGACCTCTTCGGTGCGCGGCGGCACCACCGTCGCGATGGTCAGATCGGCTTGGGTGAGAATCGTGGCGTTGGGGATGTTGAGATCGCGCACGTGGAGTGAGCGACCAATGATCAACGCCGTGACGTCCAGCTCGACCCGGTCCGGGATTTGCTCGGGGAGCACCTCGATCTCCACCTCGCGCGTGACTTGATCGAGCACCCCACCCGCATTGCGCACGCCGTCGGGGGTGCCCACGAGGTGCACCGGGACCTTGAGCGTCACCTTCTCGTCCGCGTGAATCTCGTAGAAGTCCACGTGGATGATGTCGGGCCGCACCGGATGACGCTGGATTTCGCGGATCAGCGTGCGGGCCTTCTTGCCCTCGAGGGTGAGCTCGATAATCGTGCTCGCGGGCTCAATCCCGGTGAGCGCCTGCTCCAGCGCCTGGGCATCCACCTCGAGCGACTGGGTCGGGCGGCCGTGTCCGTAAATCACCGCCGGGACTTTCTTCTGGAAACGGATCTGCCGCGCCGCGCCCTTGCCGGTTTGCGCGCGGGGGTTCGCCGCGAGCGCTACGAACTGTGCCATACTTCAATTCCTCAGTTGTCAGTGGTCAGTCGTCAGTCAAACAGCGAGCTCACGGACTGGTTCTCGTGCTCGTACCCGATCGCCTTGGCCATCAGGCCCGCAATCGACAGGATCTTCAGCTTGTCGAACTTCCGCTCCTCGGGGAGGCGGATCGTGTTCGTCACCACGACTTCTTCGATCGGTGACGCCCGGAGGCGTTCAACCGCGGGACCGGACAAGAGCGCGTGCGTGGCGAATGCGAACACGCGTCGGGCCCCGAGCCGCTTCAGCGCCGAGGCTGCCTCGGTGATCGTCCCCGCCGTGTCGATCATGTCGTCGGGGATGAGACAGTCGCGACCATCGACTTCACCGACCACGTTCACCACTTCTGCGATGTTCGCCGACGGGCGCCGCTTGTCGATGATCGCAAGCGACGCGTTCAACCGTTTGGCGTAGCCGCGCGCCATCTTGGCGGATCCCACGTCCGGCGCTACCACCACCGGTTCTCGCAGCGCCTTCGTCCGGAAATGCGACACGAACACCGGCGCGGCGTACAGGTGGTCCACGGGGATGTCCCAGAACCCCTGCAGCTGGTGGGAATGGAAATCCATTCCCAGCACCCGATCGGCGCCCGAGTGGGTGATCAAGTTCGCCATCAACTTGGCGCTGATCGCCACCCGCGGCTGGTCCTTGCGGTCCTGGCGCGCATATCCGAAGTATGGCAGCACGGCCGTAATCCGCGCGGCGCTCGCCCGCCGGGCGGCGTCGGTCAGGAGCAGCAGCTCCAGATAATTCTCCGCCGGCGGATTGGTGGACTGGATGATGAACACATCCCGTCCCCGCACGTTCTCATCGATCTTGATGAAAATCTCGCCGTCGGCAAAACGCCGGATCGTCAGCGCACACAGCGCCTGCCCCAGATGCTGCGCCATCTCCTCGGCGAGCGGCCGGTTGGCCGTGCCGGCGAGGAGTAAGAGCTGCCCGCGGGAGAACGTGTGGTCCGCCATCCGGAGCCGGACAAACTACTCGGCAAAGTGGCTGAAGCCAAGGGGTTGCCTGCGTGCTAGCGGTGAACTGCGCCGGCCGGTACTGTGGAAGGGCCTTGGCCGATCTGCGCAGTCGTCTCGAGCACGCACTCCTGGGCCGGTACACCGTCGGCCGCGAAGTCGGTCGCGGCGGGATGGCAGTCGTGTATCTCGCTCACGACATCCGTCATGAGCGGGACGTCGCGCTCAAGGTGCTGCGCCCCGAGCTCGCGGTCACCCTCGGCCCCGAGCGGTTCCTCCGGGAAATCCTTCTGGCTGCCGGTCTCGCCCACCCCCACATCCTCCCGCTGTACGACTCAGGGGACGCGGACGGCCATCTGTTCTACGTCATGCCGTTTGTCACCGGCGAGTCGTTGCGCGATCGTCTCGAGCGCGACGGGCAGCTCCCGGTCGCCGAAGCGCTGACGATCGCGCGCGAGGTGGCCGACGCGCTCGACTATGCTCACCGCGCCGGCATCGTGCACCGCGACATCAAGCCCGAGAACATTCTGCTGCAATCCGGGCACGCCGTCGTGAGCGACTTCGGGATCGCGCGCGCGATCAGCGCCGCGGGAGCGCGACGGGTCACCGCCACGGGAATGACGGTCGGCACACCGGACTACATGAGCCCGGAGCAACAGGCCGGCTCGGTGCCGGTCGACGGCCGGAGTGACATCTACAGTCTCGGCTGCGTGCTGTTCGAGATGCTGGGCGGGCGGCCGCCCGTCGGCATGACGCCACCGGAGGGGCCGAGCGCGGGGCCGGCGCAGCCGCGAGACCGGCTGGCCGAGCTGGCTACGCTGCGACCGTCCATTCCAGCGGAAGTGGCCAGCGTGGTGGGTCAGATGCTCGCCGTCCTGCCGCAGGATCGTTTTCAGACGGCGGCGGAGCTAGTGGACGCGCTGGCCGCCCCGACCGGCGTGTGGACGCCTCGCAGTGTGTCGGCGCGGCGGCGCCGGCGTTGGGGCGCGGCGGTCGCCGTCGCGCTGCTCGCCGCGTTGGGGCTCCTGGCGGTGCCGATGCTCACGGAGGTCGAGCTCGATCAGGCGCTGTATGCCGTCGTGCCGCTCGGTCACGATGGAGAAGCGACCCGGTCCCGGCTGAACGGGTTGCACTGCCAATCGCTCATCTACGACGCGCTCGCAACCTGGCAGGGCGTACGATCCGTCGATCTGATGCGGGTGAACGACGCGCGGCTGCAACGGGGCCGAGACACCCTGACCCTGGGCGCCGCGCTTGCGATCGCTCGCAGCGTGGGTGCCGGCCGGCTGATCTGGGGT
This sequence comes from Gemmatimonadales bacterium, assembly GCA_036555485.1. Lineage (GTDB taxonomy): Bacteria > Gemmatimonadota > Gemmatimonadetes > Gemmatimonadales > GWC2-71-9 > DASTHG01. Next base: position 50,824 of record DATBLG010000068.1, read on the forward strand.
CGCCTCGCTCAGTACGGGGACACGACCGTCGTGCGCGCCGCGTTGTACGACGTGACACGACGAGGCGCCACCCTACGCGAATACACCGTCCGCCTCGGCCACGATCTGCAGGACGTCGGCCCCAAGTTCAACGAGCTCGTCGACTCACTCCTCGTTGGTGGCGCAAGCTCCCGGACGGCGGCAGCCGGTGTAACCGGCACCCGCGTGCTGGGCGCGTTGCTTGCCTATTTGGAAGGAGACGTTGCGCTCGGAGCCTGGGATGCGGCCCGTGCGAAACGGGCGTTTCTGCGCGCCGTCCAGCTCGATCCCGACTATCCACATGCGAACCTCTGGCTTGCGCAAGTTTCGGCCTTGTTGGGGGATTCCACGTCCGTGTGGCGCTCGTATGCCGGCGCCGCCGCTCGGGCCCGCGACCGACTCGGCGCACGCGACGGCGCGCTGGCGGACGCCTTGCTGGCCCTGGCCGATGGGCGGTTCGCGCAGGCCTGCGGACGCTACGACCGCTTGATCCAGAGCGATTCAAATTCATTCCCGGCGTGGTTCGGACTGGGAGAATGCCATCGGCTGGATCCGACGGTCGTGCGCGACGCGGCCAGCCGCTCCGGGTGGCGGTTCCGCACGAGCTACGAGACGGCGCTCCGAGCGTACAGCAACGCGCTCCGGGTCGCGCCGTCGGCGTATTTCGTCTTCCGAGGGCAAGCCTTCGAGCGCCTCACGGGGCTGCTCTATGCCGAGATCACAAAAGTCCGCTTCGGCTATGCTAGCGAACGCGATACGGTGTGGTTTGCCGCGTATCCATCTCTGGAGGGGGATACACTGGCGTTCGTGCCCTTTTTCAGGAACGACGTGTTCGGCGGGCGACCGGAAGCGAATCCGCCGAGCCAGGCGGCGGCGGTCGAGCGGAACCGGCGCTTGCTGCGAGACGTCACTCTGCGATGGGTGCACGCATTTCGCGACAGCGCCGGCGCCTATGAAGCGCTCGGTCTCGTGCTCGAGACGATGGGTGAGCTGGGTGAAACGGGAGCCACGGAGCAGTCCGCCCTGCTGAGCGTCCGGCGTGCCCGGTCGCTCGCGCGCGAGCCACGGGAGCAGCTGCGGCTCGCCGTGGCCGAGACGAGGCTCGCCGTGAAGGCGGGGGATTTCACCCGGGCTCGCGGCCTGGCTGATTCGATACTGCGCGCCAACCCGTCGCCGGACACCGTGGCGGCCCATCAGATCGCCGGGTTGGCCGGGCTGACGGGGCGGGCGCATTTGACGGCGCGCCTCTTCGCAGCAGGCGGACGGGACTCTACTTTCACGTCGCTGTCCGGCGTGCAGACGATCCAGCCGTTGCGGCTCGCGAACACGGGGTTAGCGCTGTGGGGATACGCCGCGCTGGGCACGCCGCGTGACAGCATCGCCGCGCTCGCCCGGCGCGTGGACAGCCTGATCCAGATCTGGGTGGCGCCAGCGCGACGCATCGTCCAAAGCGACGCCATTCTCGATCGCCCGCGGATGTGGGCGTTTCCGCTGCTCGGGACGCGACCCATCGGTCCGGACCGGCCCGGATACGGATATCTCCAGATGCTGCGCGATCTCGAAGCGGGGGACACTACCGCGATTCGCGCGCGATTGGCCAACCTGCGGGCCTTGCGCGCCGGCATGCGGGCTGGTGAGGTGGCGATCACCCGGACGTATGGCGAGGCCACGGTCCTGCTGGCCATCGGCGATACGACGTCCGCCACCCAGCTCCTCGATCAATCCCTCGGCGCCGCGGCGACGCTGGGAACGCAGCTGCTGGATAACGTCGATGAATCGGCGGCGATCGTGCGCGCGATGCTGTTGCGGGCGCAACTCGCCGATCGCGCCGGCGACACCACGACGGCACGCCGCTGGGCGACCGCCGTCGTGGAGTTGTGGAGTGCGGCCGACAACAAGGAGCTTCAGGACACGGTAACACGGATGCGACGTCTCATAGACCTGCGATAGATCTGCTTGGCGCGGGGCTCGAATTGGGGGGAAACATGCGGAAGGGGTGGCTGATCTTCGTAGTCGCAGGACTCATCGGAGCGGCGATTCTGGCATTCATCTATCCGATCGCAGCGATCGGCCTGCTCGCTGTCGTCACGGGGATCGCCATCTGGCTTGCCTGGCGACGGCTCGCGCTGACGGGGATGGCCGGTTGGGTGGTGCTTGCCGCCCCATTGATCGGTATCGGTGGCCTCGGGTGGCTCGGCGCGGAGTACATGTTTGGATTGGCCGGGGATCGCACACCAGCGCCGTCAGCCGCGATCACCAATCCGATGGATCCGTCGCAGCGTACCGCCGTGCTCGACTACGCCCGCCGCCTGGAATTCGCGGAGGACAGTGTCGAGTACCACGGTCAATTTGACCGGAATCTGATCGACACCTTGGGGACGATTGCGATCGTCGCGCCACAGGTGAACATCCATCACACTCGGAAGGGCGACATTCGTCGGGGGCGCATTCAGCTGAAGCTCACGATCATTCCGCGACCGGGGCGCCCGGACACGGAACGATACGATTCGCTGACGCCCGGCGTCACCTATGTCTGGGTGGACAGTCTGGTCATGCGCACTCGCGATCTGGGTTCAGCTCGCGCCGTCTACGTTCCGGAAGACCCTGCGGTGCCCGCGTGGAGCCGGACGATCTCCCTCTATCGAACGAAGCGATGGAACCAGGCGGTGGCACGGTGGAGCCCAGCGCAGTGCTGGGTGTGTGAGAAATCCGGCTGGTGCCATTAGTTGGCCCCGAAGGATTCGAACCTTCATTCACGGATCCAAAGTCCGTTGTCCTGCCATTGGACGAGGGGCCAGCGATGTTGCTGGCCCTCAACTTACGAAGCGCGAGCACGCCGTGGAAGGCTCTGGCGTATTAGGTTGGCGAGTCTCTGCAAGGGGGGACTTTGAACATCGACGAACTCAGCGGCCGCCAGCTCGACCTCGCCGTCGCTCGGCACGTCTTCGGGCACCTGGTCGAAGAGCATCCAAACATCAGAACCGGGGAAATGGACGCCGTCTACAGTCCCAGCCTGAGGATCTCGAACGCCACGTGGGTGCGAGTCCCCCAATACAGCCGGACGCATTCCCGCCAGGTGGAAATGGAGTTGCAAAAGCAAGGCTGGACGCGAAAGGACGAGCGACCAGGCACTGAGAGCGTGGTACGCGTCGTCCTGGAACACCCCGACGGTCGAACGGTCGAGGCGGTGGGTCCGGCAGACGAGGCGATCTGCCGGGCCGCGTTGAAGGCGGTGAAGTCCTAAATCTCGGTATGGTTCAAAGGGATGGGAAAGGGGTTAGGGGGAAAGTGACGCCGCACTGGCCTGGCGAGGTATCCTGCAGGGACACATGAACAGAGTCATCCTCGCGGGCTTGGCCATCGTGCTGCTGCGTGACTGCGATGTCGCGGGGCCGCGCCCCTCACCCCGGAAAATCGTCGGGACGTGGGGCGGCGACAACGCCGGCTTGATCGCCGACGACACGAGCGCCCACGTGCACATCGGCTGCACGTTCGGCAACGTGCCGCAGACCATCGTGCTGGACCCGAGCGGTCGCTTCAACGTGGCTGGTGGATACGTGCTGCGGGCCTATCCCGTGTACGTCGGCCCCACGTTCCCCGCGCGTTACCAGGGCACGGTGATCGGCTCGGTGATGACGTTACGTGTGACCGTGAGTGACACCACCGCCGACACAATCGCGCAGCTGGGTCCCGTGCGGCTCGTCTTGGGTCGAGAGCCGAGGATGCAGGTGTGCCCGATCTGTCGGCGCCTCGACAACTAGATCGTATTCCTCGCCAATCGATGATTCGAGGGTGTCGCGGAAGATCGACCAGGGGCAGCGGTCGTTTCCCTCGCATCCGTCGGGTGCCAGACCAACAGGAATCTGCGCACGAGGGGCAGGAGACCGGGCAGGTTCATCGCTCGAGTGCGGAGCAGGTCTGAAGCGATCGCGTGCAACGCCTCCTCCGTCCCGTTCCCCAGGGCCAACCGCAATAGGAGGGGGAGCGCTTCCCACTGCTGCCTCTCTGTCGGGAGTCCAAGGATCAGCCGTCGCACCGCACCGACCAGACGCTTCACAGCTCGGACCGGATGCCATCCTTCCGCCGCCTGCGGTGATCCTTTGCGAAGACTCGCGCACCAAGCGGCGTAGCTCTCGTGACAGCGGAGCCATTCCTCTGCGGCCTTGCGCCACCGCACACGATGCTGCGCCTGCCGGAGGCCGATGTTCGGGCTCGGGAGCAGACGCTGCTGTGCGGAACGTTGATACTCCTCATGCAACTGGGCAGTTGGACCGAGTCGAATCGAAACAAGGCGGCGGAACCGCTCCAATCGGACCAGCAAGCGGTGATCATACACTCCGTGTCGATACAGCCACGCGTCGCCACACGCGAGGAATGCCTTGTCGAGGTCCAGCTCCAGGCTTTCCGCGGTGGCCGTGCTGAGCACCTCGCCAGCGGCCATCATGCGCACCCAGGATAGCAACAACCCCGCGCCGCGCTTACGAAGCTGTCGGGTGATCTCGCCCGGTGGAATGTCGTCGATGCGCACCTCCGATGGCGGCGGTAAGCGCACTTCACCGTGCAGCGGCCGCGCCGATCGTAGCAACTCGTGGTAATCGAGCGTCGTCGCCGGCCATCGCAGGAGGAACGCGGGACGGGTCGTCAGGTCCAGCCGAGTCCGAGGGAAATCGCGGCTCAGCTTTTTCGCCAGTTTTCTGGCACCCCGTCGAGCGAGCGCCGCCCGGACCAGGGAGTCCGGACCGCTGTACACCGCAATCACATCGAGATCGCTCGTCGTCCGGATATCCTGGCCGCTGTAGTAGGCGCCTCCCTCGCCACGCGCGAAGCTGCCGGATAGGACCACTGCGGCCGGGGCGAGCTCCGCGACGACCGCTGCGGTGATGTCTCGCAGCAGCGTTCGAATTCCCGCCTCGATCTGGGGATCGCCGGTGATCGTGTATGGCCGGTCCGCCACCGCTACCTTCCTCGACAAGGAATATCGCGGGGGCTGAATCGGTCAAAACAACACGGCGCGCCCCCGCTGCCAGGTGGAAAGGTGTGAGGCGCTTGTCACGGGTTGGTCAACGGGCCGTCACGCTACCGCCCGGCAGCGGGAGTCTGCACGGGCATGGGCGAAGCCGAGGGGGCGGAGCTTCCCTAATTGGACGCACGCTGAGCGCAGAAGTAGCCTTTCGCCGCTTCGGTGGTGACGCCGCTCGCCCAGCCGCCACGAATGGCGTTGATCGACACCTGTCGCAGAAACAGCGCTGTATATCCGCCCTCAATTCGCAACAGATTGCTCCGGATGGCCTCCTGGCCGATCCGCAGGACGGCGGACACGCTGCCGTCCGGGGCCCGCGACTCCCAGATCGAGACGCCAGGCTGCAGAGGATCCGCGGAGCGCACGTCTCCCATACGCACGGCGCCCACCTGCTCGAGCGCGATATCGGTCGTCCCGATGACGGGAACCGTGACCGTCGTGGGCCCGGGCCGATCCACGCGCCGCAGGGCGGTGTCCTGGGCCTGCAGCCACAACGCTCCCTCCTCGCGGTGACCGGTCATGGGACCGGATTCCGCGACGAGGGTCAGCTGCCACGTGCCGGCCAGGCTGTCCCAGGGCGCGGTCGCCGAGAAGGGGCCTTCGACTGGTCGACACTCGACTGCAGCGGCGCCGCTGCGGCCCCTCCCGGCGCACGCCAGCGTTGCGAATGCAAGAGCGAGCATGCTCACCCTCACGCGTCTCCCGCCGCGCCGGCTGCTCATCGCGGCTGAATCACTCCAACGACTCGGCCGCTCCGATTCACGACGTAGATCGGACCGCGGTACAGGTCGTCGCCGAGTGAGAGCAGATTCTGGCGATGCGCGCCACCCTGCACGGTGAAGATCTTGACGTATGCGTCGGAGCCGGCGTAGTTGACGCCGTAGCCCAGGTCTTCCATCGCCGCCGCCGATAGCCTGCTCAACGGGTTGGACACACCCGGCTGCAGGAAACCGGTCATCAGCTCTTCGTCGAACGTCGGCTCGCGCCAGTGCCCATTCACATTGCCCGCGCCGCACCCGACCGGCGAGGCCGGGCCGCAGTTCTCGACCGGCACCTTGTTGCCGCCGGTGTAGTTCGTGCCGCCGATGGAATCGAACATCGCCAGCGCCTTGAGACAGCTGAAGTATGTGTCCAGGATCGTTCCCGGCGGGGTGGAGGCATCCTGGAGGCAATCAAATTGCGGCTGCGACCAGAGGGTGCCGAAGCCGAGCACGTGCCCCATTTCGTGCAGGATCACACTGTTCAGCGAGCCCGCCGCGTTGAGCGCCGCCACGTCCGCGGAGTCGAACGTCATCCGGCCCAATACCGTTAACCCCTCTGGCACGCGGATAAAGCACGGACCGGCCGACCCCAGCACGCCGCCCGGACCGTCGATGGTGTCAATCCGGGCGAAAATCCGGACGTCGTCTACCGTCAAGGGGCCGATAGCGGGTGAGCCGGCGCCGCATTGCCCAGCCGCGGCCGAGAAGCCTGCAACATCGACAATGTCCTGAAAGATGATCTGCTGCCACTTGGCGACCGCAGAGTTGAACGCGGCCTGCACCGCGGGCGTGAAAGCCGGTCCGACGTTTTGGATCGTGATGTTGAACGTCGCGGCAACACCCGTCGCCGTGAAGGTGACCGGATTTCCACCGATGCCGGCGCCGGTCACGGTCGCCGTAAGCGTATTGGCCCCCGTCGATCCACCGAGGATCCAGTTTCCGACCTGCGCCACGCCGTTCGAGTTCGTGTTCACGGTCGCCCCGGTGACGCTGCCGCCACCAGAAGCCACCGCGAACGTCACGCTGACGTTGGGCACCGGGACGTTGCCCGCGCCGGTCAGCCGCACTCCGGGTCGGACGTTCAGGGCGAAGCCCACGAGGCCGGTCTGGTTGTTTCCAACGAACGCCACCACTGTTTGTGGCGACGCCACGTTGAAGGTCACCGTCAGGTTCTGCGGACTGTTGGTCGCG
>DATBLG010000071.1:0-4199 GCA_036555485.1 Gemmatimonadales bacterium
GAACCCACGACCGCGCCCCAGGGGTGGGGGAATCCTTTTGAGAATCCCCTGGGGGAAACCTTTCGGGAAACGACACCAGGTCGCCATCACAGGCAACAGCGGGGGCAGTTCTACCTGCCGGCGGTACTTCTTTGTCCCGCCTCAGCCTCCAACCGTTCCCGGGTGCGCCGACCCCACTCGTGCGTGGAACGCGATGTTATGCGGGAGAAACGGGTCGCAGCGGCCAAGTAGCCGATTTCCTTCCGCGTCCCATACCTCGAGAGAGTTCCGCGTCGAGGGCCGAACCGGGTCTGACGGGCTACTGGAATCCGGTGCGCTCATAGGTGGAGTCGCCGATCCGGAGCGCGCCTCCCGCGACGATTGTCGCGACGATGTTCTGGCCCTGCGTGTGGATCGTGACGTGGTCACCGCCGTCGGTGTAGCTGCCGACATTCTGTGGTTCGCGGATCTGGGCCGCGTCAAAATCAAACCGGTCTATGTTTTGAGCCGTGACGACGCCCCACCCAGAGTTCCGGTACACGCGCCCGGCTGCCGAGAGCGAGTAGAACTCGTAAGCGGGTTGGAGCTCCGTCCTCATGTTGCCGCCACCGCTGAAGTCCGGAATCAAACGGAGCTTGAGCGCTGACATGACATAGAACCCCACGCTGGACACTGGCTCCTCCTTCATCTTGCTCAACAATCTGCATCACCGGGGCTGCAGCCACCGCTGCTTGAATTCAAACAAGGCGTACCCCGCAAGGGCCGGTGCATGCTCGTTTCTCGCTCCCCGTCGCCGGGGCGCGTCCCCCGTCGACCCCTTTGGGCTGGCCCCCTCGGTCGCTGCGCTGCACGATAGCGTGTCGCGAGCGGACCCGGCAAGGTGTCCGGGGTCGGCGTGGCACGCCCCGGAGCATCCGGCGAACCGGGGCGAGCAGGCATGCCAAGGCGGAGCCGGCACGAGTTGCCGTCGCTCCATCCGGGGTAGGATGTGCCATGCGCATTGTCCTGGTCATCCTGCTTGCGCTCTGTTGCGGTCCCGCCTCGGCAGCCGACGATCCGGCCGCCCTGTGGGCCCTGTTGAAGGCCGGCGGACGCGTCGCGCTGGTGCGCCATGCGGCGACCATCGGCGGCGCGGGCGATCCGCCCGGCTTCCGGCTTGAGGATTGCGCGACCCAGCGCAATCTCGTTCCGCAGGGCAGGGAGGACGCGAAGGCGCTGGGCGAGCGCTTCCGCGCGCACGGCGTCAAGGTCGACAAGGTGCTCAGCTCCGAATGGTGCCGCTGCCGCGACACCGCGGCCCTCATGAACCTCGGCCCGGTCGAGATCGCCCCGACCTTCAACAACGCCTTCACGTTGCGCGATCGAGTCGATCAATTGACGGCCGGAGCGCGCGCGATCGTCGCGGCGTGGCGGGGCCCGGGCGCGCTCGTGGTGCACACGCACGGCGCCAACCTGCGTCCGCTCACCGGTATTGATCCCGGCGAAGGCGGCATGGTGGTGGTGACGCCCGATGCGGCGAGCGCGGGCCGCTTCCGCGTCGAGGGCCGGATCCCGGTCGGCAAGTGATGGGTCGCCCTGCGAAAGCGGGACCCATGCGCCGTTTGTGAGGGGCAACATGAGACCGTGTCGCGCGCAGTGAGCAGCCGCCAGCACCGGCGACCGCATGGGTCCATGGCCGACGGCGAACGGGATCCGAGACCGCTGAAGCACGCTGTAGACGTGCGGTCCCTCTGGCAGCCGGTCCTTTGGGGAGCCGCGGTGCCCATCAGCCGTGGCGCCGAACCGGTGGCAGCACGAGCACGAGGCGGAAGGGCAAGGGTTCGCCCACCATCCAAAGTGCCCCCGTAACCAAAGCCGGGCGAGGACCCACCAGCAGCCTCCTGGGCGACCAGGAGGCTGTTCGGTTTACACGCCCGCGCGGCTCGATCTGCCGCACAGGCTGGCTTGCCGGTCCCGGCGGGGCGCGCTATGGTTCCGGTGGCGGCCGAGATAGGCGCGGCTTCTCGACGCGCCTTCGAGAGCTCGTCGGGCACAGCAATGCTGATTGGAAACATCAACGAGGCTCACCCGAATGGCGCCCCTCGACGGCGAGCTCGACCCGGCGCGGACCGGGACCGTGTTCGATCCCTCGTAGGATGGTCGCTCGCTAGACCGCCAGCGTCGGCCATGCCTTAAGCAACAGGGAGGCAGCATGCGTATTGGTGGTCGTCGTAGGTCCGACAACTTCGAAGATCGCGGCGCCGGCAGCGGCGGGGGCGGTGGTGGTGTCCCGATCCAGGCACTGACCTCGATCGTGCGGCTCCTTGGATTGAAGGGCACGTTGATCGTCGGAGCGTTGGCCGCCGCAGTGTTCTTTGTGCTGCCTGCGGAACTCAAGCAGGAGCTACTGGTCGCGTTGACGGGCGACCAGGGAGCGCCGTCGGCGCCGGGCAGCGGCAGCGTCTGCCAAGCGTCGGAGGCGAACGGCGCGGCGTGTGATTTCTCGCGCGTCGTCCTCGGTTCGACCGAGGACGTGTGGACGCCGCTCTTCGAGCGTGGAGCGCTGCCGAGCTACGGGACTCCGTCGGGCGCCTACCGACATCCCACGCTCGTCGTGTTCGCCGGTAGCGTGTCCACCGGCGGCTGCGGCAACGCGACCTCCGGCGTCGGCCCATTCTATTGCCCGGCGGATGAGAGGCTCTACATCGATCCGAGCTTCTACGCTGTGATGGAGAAGCGCCTGCGCGCGCCCGGCGACTTCGCGCAGGCCTACGTGATTGCGCACGAGGTCGGTCACCACGTTCAAAACCTGATCGGTGCCACCAGGCTGAAACGCACGGGTGAGACCTCGAACCAAAACTCCGTGCGCGTCGAGCTCCAGGCGGATTGCCTCGCGGGTGTCTGGGGCCACACGGCGCGCGCGTCGCTCGAGATCACGGACGAGGATATCGGCGAAGCGCTCACCGCCGCGCACGCGATCGGCGACGACACCCTCGGTCATTCCGACGAGAGGAAGTTCACGCACGGGACGAGCGAGCAGCGCAAGCGATGGTTCCGCCGCGGCTTCGATAGCGGCGACGCCCGCCAATGCGACACCTTCGCGGTTCAGCGCTACGACGCGCTTTGAGAGCGATCGCACACCAACACCTCAATCCGGATTGCCCCGCGAACAACGGGCCACGGCGTGCGTCGTAGCCCGTTGCTGTCATCCGGATCGGCCTTCGCGTACTCGACGAACACGTCGAAGTAACGATCCGCGTCCATGGCCCCCGTGTCGAGCAGCTCGTATTCCAGCTCGCGACGCGTGCGCCGCCGGTTCGTCTCGACGAGATCGCCGTAGAGGTAGGCGGCCTGCGGATACTTGTACAGGTACTTCATGTATGCGTGGGTCGGGGTGCTGTCGAGGTAGAAGTAGTATTCCTTCACGTCCTCGCCGTGGTTGCCCTCGCTGTTGGTCAGCCCGAACAGCCGCTTCAGGATCGGGTCCTTCCCGTTCCACAGCGCCAGGGCGAAGCAGAGCCGCTGGTGGTCGTCGGAGATGCCCGCCAGGCCGTCCTCGCCCCAGCGGTAGGCCCGGGAGCGAGCCTGGTCGTGCGTGAAATGGTTCCAGGCATCGCCTCCTTCACTGTGGTCCTCCCGCACGGTCCCCCATTGGCGCTCGCTCAATCTGTACGCGCGGCGCGTGAACATCCTTCAGGGTGCCGGCCGGCGTGCTGTCGGCCTCACCGGCGCCCCGTCCCGTCCGAGGATGCCATGGTACGCCGGCAATGAGCGGCGTGGGCGAGAGCTCGCGGAACCGAGGTCTCCCGTAGCGGGCTCGAATTTCGTGCATCCGAGCAAGGTCGATCCAGTACGTCGCCGGCGCCGCGTAGCACTCTGCGAATCCAGCCCCGCAACCAATCGCAGGCCCCGCGACCCATAAGGGTTCAGGGGCTTTGCGCTTTTCGCCGTGGCGTTGCTCGCTTGCAGCGACGCATGCATGCTCAATCACGCCGGGCGGCTACGCGGTCCTCGAGACCTCGGCACTCGTTGGCCGCGTCCTCGGTCTGACTGGGGTCTGACTGGGGTCCGACTGGCCGTCTCTCCGGACGGCGCGTTGGGCTCACCCCGCGGGCGCCACGGCGTGAGGTGAGAGGACCGTCCACATCTCGCGGCCACCGAGCCGCGGCGCTATAGTCATCACCGCCGGCCACCTCGGAGGGTTCGTCATGCGCTTCGCCATGCTGGGCGTCTCCCACGAG
>DATBLG010000096.1:0-5384 GCA_036555485.1 Gemmatimonadales bacterium
GGGCCGGCCGGGCCAGTCGCCGCCGCTTCGACGGCTACGGCCAATGCTTTCTCGAGACGGGCGATGGGCGGGCGGGCGTGGGTGCGGGCAACTTCTACGCGGAACCGACGCCCCAAGTGACCCTCCGTAACCCCAGCCGCCGGTGGCACTGGAGCAAGGTGTTCTTCGAGCGACGCTGGCTCAGCGTGTGGTTCTGAGTGGCGGGAACTCCTGATCGTTGGTTGCAACCAGGTGCCTCAGGGCGGAACTTACGTCGGATGTGCTGAACCGTACACACCAGGAGACCGCATGCATCGGGTTGCGATCGCAGTCATCATCGCCGGTGCCGTCGCCGCACCGCTCGCTTCGCAAGACAATCCCGTCGCCTTCACGGACGTCACCGTGATCCCCATGGATCGCGAGCGCACGATCGAAAACCAGACGGTCGTGGTGCGCAGTGGCCGTATCGCCGTCCTGGGCCCAACCGCATCAACCCCGGTGCCGGCCGGCGCCATCCGCGTGGACGGGCGCGGCAAGTACCTCATCCCGGGCCTGGCCGAGATGCACGCGCACATTCCGACTCCGCAGGTGGAGGCCCAGTTCGGCGGGGACGGTCGGTTCGCCGAGTCGGTGCTGAAGCTCTACGTGGCGAACGGCGTGACGACGATCCGGGGGATGCTCGGCCATCCGTCGCACCTGGCGATGCGCGAGCGGGTGCGCGCCGGCACGCTGCTCGGCCCCACGATCTACACCTCGGGCCCGTCGTTCAACGGCAACAGCGCCCCTGATCCCGCCACCGCGCGCCGCATGGTGCTGGAGCAGAAGGCGGCGGGCTACGATTTCCTCAAGATCCATCCCGGCCTCTCGCGCGAGACGTTCGACATGTTGGCGCGGGTAGCCGACAGCGTGGGAATCCGATTCGCCGGCCACGTGCCGGCGGGGGTGGGACTCGAGCGCGCGCTCGAGGCGCGCTATGCGTCTATCGATCACGTGGACGGGTTCGTCGAGTACCTCAGCGGCTGGCAGCCGGGAGGCGGGACACCCGCGGGCTTTTTTGGATTCAGCATCACCGACCAAGCCGACGAGTCGAAGCTCCCCACCATCGCGCGACGCACGCAGGGCGCAGGGGTGTGGATCGTCCCCACGCAGGCGCTGATGGACGGGTTCGTGAGCGCGGAGGACGCGGCCACGATGGGGCGGCGGCCGGAGATGCGCTACCTGCCCAAATCGCTCGTGGCGCAATGGGTGCAGGCGAAAAGCAACGCGCAGGCGCAACCCACTTATGACGCCGAGCGAGCGCGCCGGTTCATCGCGCTGCGCGGCCGAATCATCAAGGCGCTGCACGACGCCGGCGTAAGCTTCGCCCTCGGCTCGGATGCGCCACAGGTCATGAACGTCCCCGGCGTTTCGGTGCACCGCGAGCTGGCCGTGCTCGTCGCCGCGGGACTCACACCATACCAGGCACTCGAGACGGGCACGCGCAACGTCGCCGCCTATTTCGGGACGCTGGATCAGTCTGGCACCGTGGCCACGGGCAGAGTTGCCGACCTGGTGCTGCTCGACGCCAACCCGCTCACCGATATCGCGAACTCGACGCGGATCGCCGGGGTGATGGCGCGCGGGAAGTGGCTGCCGCGGGCCGAGCTGGACGCCATGCTGAACGGGATCGCGGCGGACTGGGACAGATAAGGAAGAGAGCCCCTTAGCGCACGCGCTAGCCAACTCGTAGCGTACATTCTCCCCACACCTTCGCGGTTCAGCCCATGCGTCTTGCTTGCGCCTTCGTGTTCGCGGTGATCCCGGTATCGACCGTCTTTGCTCAGCAGAACCATCGTGCGCTCCAGCGCGAGATTCTGAAGGAGCTGGTCGAGATCAACACCAGCGATTCCGCCGGCCACACGGACCTGGCCGCCCAAGCCATGTCCCGCCGCCTCCTGGCTGCCGGCCTCCCCCCAGCGGATGTCCGGATTCTCGAACTGGCGCCTCGGCACCACAGCCTGGTGGCGCGGTATCGGGGACGGGCGGCCGGAGCCAAGCCGATCCTGCTCATGGCGCACATCGACGTGGTGGACGCGCGGCGGGAGGACTGGTCGGTAGATCCGTACACGTTTCTCGAGCGGGATGGCTACTACTACGCCCGTGGGAGCAGCGACAACAAGGCCGGCGCCGCGACGCTGGTGGCGACGTTCATCCGCTACCGGCACGAGGGATACGTCCCCGAGCGGGATCTGATCCTGGTCCTCACGGGCGATGAGGAGACGACCAGCAATAGCATCAAGGCGCTGATCGACCAGCATCGAGACCTGGTGGACGCCGAGTACGCGCTCAACACCGATGCCGGAGGCGGGGAGCTGCGAGATGGAAAGGCAATTGCCTTTTCGGTTCAGACGGCGGAAAAAGTCTATCTGAGCTTCCAGCTCGAGGTTCGGAACCGGGGCGGGCACAGCTCCGTACCCGAGCCGGACAACGCCATTTATCGGCTGAGCGAGGGCCTGACCCGACTCTCCCGGCACACCTTCCCCGTTCGACTGAACGCCACCACCCGGGCCTTCTTTCAGAATGCGGCCGCGACCCAACCCCCTGCCATTGCCGCCGACATGCGCGCCCTGGCCCGGTCGGAAGACTCCGCCGCGGCGCGACGGCTTTCCGCCGAAGTGCCCTACTACAACTCCGTCATGCGCACGACCTGTGTCGCGACTCGGCTCTTCGCTGGGCACGCCGACAATGCCCTCCCCCAGGTCGCCCGCGCCACGGTGAACTGCCGGATGTTGCCGGACGATCCGCCGGACAGTGTCGAAACGGTACTGCGGCGGGTGCTGGCCGATACAGCGATCTCCCTCTCCCAGTCCGATCCACCCGTGGCCAGTCCAGCGTCACCGCTCCGGCCGGATATCATGCAGCCGGTCGAGAAACTGGTCGCCCGAATGTGGCCTGGCGCTGGCATCGTGCCGGAGATGTCCACTGGCGCCACTGATGGGCTCTACGTTCGGAACGCCGGGATTCCGGTGTACGGCCTGAGCGCGGTGTTCGAGCGGGTCGATGATATCCGGGCCCACGGACGGGACGAGCGGATCGGCGTGAATGCGTACCACGAGGCGGCGGAGTTCTGGTATCAGCTGGTAAAGATGCTGGGATCCGCCAGACCGGGAACCTGATCTAAGAGCCTCGGACATGCGACTGCCCGTCATTTTCCTCATCTCTCTCCTAAGCCCTGTAACAGCCGTCGGCCAAGGTCGCCTCGACGGGACGTGGCAGGGCTACTGGTCGCGCGCCGGCGATACGCTGCCCATCACCCTGATCGTGCAGCGCGACTCGGCGCCCGGTCGCTACACCGCGACCTTCGGCTCGGAGCGACTGCGCGTCGGCGGCATCCCTTTCCAGGAGGTGCGGATCGAAGGCTGCTGCGAGGTGGCGATGGTGCTGCGGGGCGATCGGACCACCATGGAATTCACCGGGGAGCTTCGCGGTGACTCGCTCACCGGTGTGCTCCGGGAGGGGACGAGCGACGGACGATTCGCCTATCACCGCGGCGTACCGGTGCCGCCAACCGTCGACGAGCGCGACATCACGTTTCAGAACGGTGCCGTTACGCTCGCCGGAACGCTATTGCTGCCTCGCGTCGAGGGCCGGGTCCCGACCGTCGTGTTCTTGCACGGTTCCGGGCCCGAGGGCCGCTGGGCATCCCGCTACCTCGCGATCCGATTAGCCGCTCAGGGCATCGCCAGCCTGATCTACGACAAGCGCGGTGTCGGGTCCTCCACCGGAGACTGGCGCCTGGCCACCCCTGACGACCTCGTGGGAGATGCCGTCGCCGCCGTGGCGCGGCTGGCGCATGAGCCGCGGATCGACTCGACCCGCATCGGCGTCCATGGCCACAGCCAGGGTGGCACCTTGGTGCCGATGGTCGCAGCGCGCTCCTCCTCCGTGGCCTTCGTCATCGGCTCCGCGGCAGCGGGACTGCCGACGGACTCGGTCGAGATCTTCAGTATCCTGAACTCGGTGCTGCCGGCCGCGTTGACCGCAGAAGACTCGGCCAGCGCCAGGCAGTACACGGGGGAGCTAGTGGCAGTGGCGTATCGCGGACGGCCGCGAACGGTTCTCGATTCGCTCGTCGCGGCACTGAAGGATCGCGCGTGGTTCTTCCCGCCGCCGGGGCCCGACAACCAGTACTGGACGTTTTCTCGCGTCTTTGCGACGTACAACCCGCTCGAGTGGTGGGCGCGCGTCCGGGTCCCTGTCCTGTTGATCTACGGTGCCGCGGATCAGCGCGTGCCGGCGGCAACCAGTGCGTCGCGCATCAGCGCGGTCCTGCGCGCGGCTGGCAACACTCACTTGACGGTCCGGATCCTCCCCGGTGCCGACCACACCTTCCGGCTGCAGCCGGGCCAAAGTGGATGGCCCGTCACGGCGCCGGATTACAGTCCCAGTCTCTTGGGCTGGCTCGCTCAACGTCGCTAGCCCATCTGCCCCGACAACGTCCGGTCGGCGACATGCTTCAGGACGTGGTTCACGTCCGGGATGAGCACGAGCCGGGCGTCGGGCCGGGCCACATGGAGGCGTTCAGCGTCCGCAGCGACGCTCCTTCGCTGTGCCCGATCAACACGACCCGCGAAACCCGGGAATCCCGCGCGAGCGACTCGGCCGCTGCGCGGGCGTCGGCCGCGAAGTCCTCCAACGTCATCTGGTTGATATCGAACGTGCCCTGTGTCCCAGGCATGCCGCGCTTGTCATAGCGCAGTGTGGCGATGCCCCGCTCCGCCAGGCGCCAGGCGAGCTGCGCGTAGGAATTCGGCCTGATCCTCATGACCGAGTTGCCGTTGCGGTCGGTGGGCCCGGAGCCGGCGATGATGACCGCAACCGGCATGCGCCCGGCTACGCCGCGCGCAACAGTGTCGGCTTTGGCGGGCGCCGGCGCCTGAGTGGCGGCTGCGCCAGGTGTGCACCTCAACCCTCCCGCTGCGGAGGGCTCATGTCGGGGGTCGACGAAGGCGATCCCCCAGGGCCCCACACCCCGGATCTCGATCACCGTCCTACCGCGCGTTCCCTCATAGTGCGTCATGCCGGCCTGCAGCGCGATCTCACCACCCGGGGCTAGCGCTCGCGCCGCGCTCGTGTCGAGCTGGCTCCCCATGCCGACGAGCAAGGCGCCAGAAATCACGCGAATGGACGCGTCGACCGGATGGGTGTGAGGGCAGATCCAATAACCGTCCGGCATGCGGAAGCGAAACACAAACGACCTCGCCCCGAACGGATCACCTGACACGACCGCCATCTCTGTCCCCGGCCAGCTCGGCCTCCAGGGAAGCGTCGCTTCGGTCGGTTGCGTCGGCTGCTGTGCCGCTACCCCGCTGAACGGGAGCGCCGCCATGAGGGACATGACGATGCCGAGTCCCGTCCTGCGTGAG
>DATBLG010000101.1:0-26650 GCA_036555485.1 Gemmatimonadales bacterium
CGAGCTCGGATCGGGGTCGATCCGCATCGTCGACCCGGCGATTCAGCGGAAGGTGTTCGCGCTGCTCGGGCTGTCGGCGCCGGACGCCGAGGCACGGTTCGGATTCCTGCTGCAGGCCTTGGCCGCCGGGGCACCACCGCACGGCGGATTCGCGGTCGGCTTCGACCGGGTGGCCATGCTCCTGGCGGGGGCGGGGAGCCTGCGCGACGTCATCGCGTTCCCGAAGACTGCCGCCGCGCGCGCGCTGTTTGAGGGGGCACCGGCGCCCGCGCGGGCCCAGGACCTTGCGGCGCTCCATATCCAGGTGGTGTCGTGAGCGACGAAACAACGCGTCGCTTGTCGGTCGAAGGCGTGGATCAGCTGGCGTTGGCCGGGGTCAACGACGGCAACCTGGTGGAGCTCACGCGCCGCCTGGGCGTCCGGGTTTCGCTCCGGGGTGATGCTCTGACCGTGCACGGCCCGGCCGCCGCGGTCGAGCGTGCGGCGACGGTCGCCCAGGCGATGGTCGATCTCGCGCGTATGGGCGAACCGCTCGACGTGCACGACGTGGAGCGTCTCGTGATCGAAGGCGAAGCCGGCACGTTGGCCGACGGGGTCCCGGCGGGCGTAGAGGCGAGGATCATCCTGCCGGGACTGCGCCGGGTGATTCAGCCCAAGACCACGGGGCAGCGGGAGTATCTCCAGCTCATTCATCAGCACGACATCGTGGTCGGTATCGGGCCGGCGGGCACCGGCAAGACCTACCTGGCGGTCGCTGCCGCGGTGGACGCATTGGCGCGCAAGCGGGTGCGCCGCATTGTGCTGGCACGTCCCGCTGTGGAAGCCGGAGAGAACCTCGGCTTTCTCCCGGGCGACCTCCAGGAGAAGGTGGATCCCTATTTGCGGCCATTGTACGACGCGCTCGAAGACATGATGCCGCGCGATCGTGTGCAAAAGGCGCTCGAAACGCGTACCATTGAAATCGCGCCGCTCGCCTACATGCGCGGACGTACCCTGTCGGACGCATTTGTGATCCTCGATGAAGCCCAGAACGCGACCGGGATGCAGATGAAGATGTTCCTCACCCGGCTCGGCGTGAATTCGCGCGCCGTCATCACCGGCGACAAGACCCAGATCGACCTGCTCAACCGGGAAGACTCGGGCCTGCTGCAGATCGAGCGCATCCTCCCGGGCATCGAGGGCATCGGGTTCTGCTATCTGGCCGACACCGATGTGGTGCGGCATCGGCTCGTGCGGGACATCATCCGCGCGTACGCCGAAGACGCGCAAGGGTGAGATGCCTGCCGAACGCTTGATCGCCGCGCGCTACCATCTTGCCCGCTGGTTGTGGGTCGCGGCGCTCGCCCTGCTCGCGCAAGCCGTGTTCCCATCTGGCGCCACAGACCTGACTCCGCTGCTCGACATCGGGGTCCGGGCCGACCGCCAGGTCGTGGCGCCATTCGATTTTGTGGTGAGCAAGAGCGAAGACGAGCTGCGCCGCGAGGTCGAAGAAGTCGGCGCCGCGGCGCGGTCGATCTACGAATTCCGCGCGCCGGTGTACGACAGCGTTCGCGTCGAGGTGCGCCGCTTCTTCGATGCGGTGGACGCGGCTTCGGCCGCGGGCGCGGCAGCGGTGGCGCGCGTGGCCGATGCGACGGGGGTGCCGCTCTCGCCGCCGGAGGCCGCGTACCTCGCGCGCCCGGAGCTGCGTCAGGCGGTGTTCCGGGCGCTCGAGGACCTGTTCGAGCATACTCTCGGACAGGGCGTGCTGGCGACGGCGACGCTCGAGGGCGAGACGGCGCCACAGCTCATCGTGCGCCACGGCGCCGCCGAAACGCCGCTCGCGCGCGACCAGGTGATCACCTTCAACGGATACCTGCAAGAAGCCCAGACGCTGCACCCCGACCCCGGTTCGAGCGTGGGGGATGTCGTGTATTTGAAACTCGTGCGTCGCTTCTTCCGGCCGACCTTGGCGCGCAACGATCTGGAAACGGCGCGGCGGCGCAGTGAGCTCGCGGCCAGCGTGGATCGGAGCAAATACGTCGTGCGCCAGGGCGACGTGATTGTCGAAGCCCGAGAGATCGTCACCGGTCCCGTCCAGGAAAAGATCGCGGCGTTGCATGCGGAGCTGGTGCGGCGCGGGTCGGCCACGAGCGTTTCCGTCGGCGGCGTGCTTGGGCCGTTTCTCCGGAACGCATTGATCCTGGCGGTGTTCTGGGTGTTGCTGTTGTTCTACCGGCGCGAGACCTATCGGAATCTGCGGCAGGTCGGCACGGTGGCGGCATTGTTCGCGTGCGCCATCGGTGCCGCGGCCGTGGTCGCCCACACCGCGCCCGCGCGCGGTGAGTTGATCCTGTTGCCGTTCACCGCGATGATGCTCACGGTGCTGTTCAACGGTCGCGTCTCCATGATCGGCGCGATGATTCTGGTGGTGTTGATCGGGGTGCAGCCGGTGTTTCACGACACGCCGGCGCTGTTCCTGAGTCTGGCGGGAGGCGTGACCGCGGCGCTTTCGGTCAAGACGTTGCGGCGGCGCTCGGCGCTGTACACGGCGGTGCTCCTGGTGGGCATAGGCTACCTGGCGGGCGCGCTCGCTCTGGGTCTGGCAGGCGATTGGCCGGCGCGCGACATTGCGACCCGCACGCTGCTCGGCACGGCGAACGGACTCGTCTCAGCGTCCCTCACCATTCTGCTGCTTCCCGTTGCGGAGCGCGTCGCCCAAATCACAACCGACCTGACGCTGCTCGAGTTGTCTGATCCGAGCCGGCCGTTGCTGCGCCGCTTGTCGCTCGAGGCACCCGGCACGTACGCGCACAGCGTCGCGATGGCCAACCTGGTCGAGGCCGCCTGCGACCGCATCGGCGCAAACGGGCTGCTGGGACGCGTCGGCTGCTACTACCACGACATCGGCAAACTGGCCAGCCCGCAGTACTTCGTGGAAAACCAGGCACTCGCCGGCAACCCACATGACCGGTTGGCCGCCGCCCAGTCGGTGGAGATCATCAAGCACCACGTGGTGGAAGGGCTGCGGCTCGCGCGGGAGGCGGGGTTGCCGCAGGTGGTGGCGGCGTTCATTCCCGAGCATCACGGCACGGCCGAGATCTCCTATTTCTACGACCGAGCGAAGAAGCAGGGTGAAACGGCGGTCCGCCGCGACGATTTCCGCTATCCGGGCCCCCGACCGCGCTCGGTCGAAACGGCCATCGCCATGCTGGCCGACTCCGTGGAGGCGTCTCTGCGCGTGCTCGAGGTGCTCACGCCGGTCAAACTCGAAGCGGCCATCGATCAAATCGTCAAAAGCCGGCTCGCGTCGGGGCAGCTCGACGAAGCCCCCCTCACGCTCCGACAAATCGACGACGTGCGCGCGGAGTTTGTGCGCGTCCTGACCGGGATGTACCACAACCGCATCGACTACCCGGAAGCCAGTGGCGGCATCACGAGATCGTGGCAGCCCGCGCGTCCCGCGGCGGGCGGTTGAGCGCCTCGCCGCCGCGGCGGCGCGCGTCCTGCGCTGGGAGGGCGCACGCCACACCCGCCTCGAGCTTACCCTGGTCGATGCGGCCGCCATGCGGCGGCTCAACCGTCGCGTCACTGGGCGGCGGGGTCTCACCGACGTGATCGCGTTCACCCTGCCGCAGCCGGATGGGAGCGTGCTGGGCGACGTGTACATCTGTCCCGCCGCGGCCGAGCGATACGTACTGCGAACGGGATCGGACTCGGGCGGGGGAATCCGCTCCGAGCTCGTCCGGCTCGCGGTCCATGGAGTCCTGCACGTGCTTGGCTACGATCACCCGGATGGGCCTGGGCGCACCCGCTCTCGCATGTGGCTCGTGCAAGAGAGGTATGTGCGCCGTCTGCTCGGCGCGGGATCGGTCTGATGGCGCTTGCCTGGGGCGGGGCGCTGTTTGCCATGGTGGCCACCGTGTGGGCCGGACTGCTCGCGCTCGGCGAGGAAGCGGCCGTCGGCGAGGGACTCCATACGCTGGGCGACGCGCCACCCGCCACGATCGGTGGCCGAGTTCCGTTGCATCGTGGTCTGCACGTGGCGCGACTCGCCCTGCTGGTGTTGGCGGCGGTGGCAGGCGCGCACGCGGTCCATTGGTGGGAGCGGCCGTGGCTCGTCGGATTCGGTGTCGTGGCCGTCGCCGCCTTGTTGGCCTTCGTGGTCGGGGATGCGTTGCCACGCAGTATCGCGCGGCTCGCTCCGGAGCTTGCTCAGGCGGCGCTGCCGTTGGCGCGTCGGACGTTGCCGCCGTTTACGCCCTTGCTGCGTCTCCTCGCCTGGGTGGATCGCGCGCTGCACTCGTTGATCTCTGCGCCGGGGCCGACCGCGCCCGTTCTGGGCGACACCCAGCGCGACATGCTGCTCGGGATCTTCACGTTGGCCGACACCACCGTGGACGAGGTCATGACGCCGCGGCTCGACATGGTCGGCGTGGACCTCGCGGCGACGCTGGAAGAGGTCCTGCAACAGTTTCGCGCGAGCGAACATACGCGCTTGCCTGTGTTCGACGGTTCGCCTGACAGTCCGGTGGGCGTGCTCTATGCCAAGGACCTCGTCCCCCTGGCGATGGAGCTCCCCGAGGGGGAGCAGATCGCTCGCTGGCAGGACCTGGTGCGCCCGGCCGCCTTCGTGCCCGAGACCAAGACGCTCGATGGCCAGCTGCGAGACTTCCAGCGGGGGCCTGCGCACCTCGCGATCGTCGTGGACGAATTCGGCGGCACGGCCGGTCTGATCACCCGCGAGGACGTGCTCGAGGAGATCGTGGGGGAGATTCGAGATGAGCATGACGCCGACGCGCCACCGGAGATTCGTCAGGATGGGGAGCGGCTCTGGGTCGACGGCGGCGTGGGACTGGACGATCTCTCCGTGGCCCTAGGACGGCCGTTCACTCACCCCGAGGTGTCCACCGTGGGCGGCCTGATCTATTCGGTCCTGGGCCGCGTGCCGCGCTCCGGTGAAGAACTGACCCTGGACGGGTTCCGCGTGGTGGTCGAACGAGTCGAGCGACGGCGGGTGCGCCGGGTGTACTTCGAGCCCCAATGATCACCCCCCTCCTATTGCTCGTGCTGGGACTCGGGCTTGCGGCGACCGCGGCGACGATCGGCGTGGCTGCCGCCGCGGTGAGCCAGGCGGAGCTCACGCGCTGGGTGTCGCACAAGCTGCGCGGTGCGCCGGCCGCGGCGCAGGCGTTGCGCGACCCCGGGCGGGTGCTCGCCTCCGCCAATGCGCTGACGACGCTTGGCGTCCTGGCCGCGGCGGCGGCGATGCCCGCTTTGCTTGCCCGCGTCCCTCCCACCTTTCTGGGCGTCGTCGCGATTGTCGCGATCGTGCCGTTGTTCGTCATTGCTGCGTATCTCCTGCCGCGGGTGCTCGGACGGCGCCGGCCCGAAGGCATCGTGACGTCGGCCGTGCCGTGGATGGAGCGGGCGGGTTTCGTGCTCGCCCCGTTCATTCCGCGCCGCGACGTGACGCCGCAGGGGACCCTCGCGGCCGTACTGTCTGGGGATTCGGGCATCCTGGCCGCGACCGACGAAATCGAGGTCGTGTCGGGTGTGCTGGCGTTTTCGGACCGGCCCATCGGGGAGTTGATGACGCCTCGCACCGCGGTTGTGGGGATTCCCGAAGGGATGCTCGCCGCGGAGGCGGCGCACGTGTTCGTCCAGTCGGGGTACAGTCGCTACCCGGTGTACCGCGGCTCGTTGGACGAAATCGTGGGTGTGGCCCACGCGCTCGACCTGTTGTTCGTGGCCTCCGACGCGCCGGTGCGCGTGCGACCGGTGCTCACGGCGCCGGGCACGAGGCGCGCGGCCGATCTGATGCTCGAAATGCAGCGCGGCGGCAGTCACCTGGCCGTCGTGTTGGACGAATTTGGCGGTACAGCCGGGCTGGTCACGTTCGAGGATCTGTTGCGTGACCTTGTGAGCGAGGTGTTGGAGGGAGCCGTGGTGCCGACGCCGGCTGTCGACGCGACCGCGGGGACGACCGTGTTGGAATTCGAAGGCGCAGCACCCGCTACCGAGCTTGAAGAGCGGCTCGGTGCGGGCGCCGCGGTGCGCGGTGCGCAAACGGTTGGGGGGCTCCTGATTCAGGCGCTCGGACGCATCCCGCGGAGCGGCGAGCGATTCCACCTCGGCGGCTTGGAGTTCGACGTGCTGGCCGCATCAGCGACTCGGGTCGAGCGCGTCGTGGTGCGCCCCGGTCCGGTGCGCGTGACGTCGCTCGATCGGCCGGAACCGTGAGGCGCAGGGGCGCCGCTGTTGTATCTTTGTGAGCACATGCACACCGATGCCATTCTCGAAGGTCTCGACCGCGGCGACACGACCGCCCTGGCGCGGGCGATCAGCCTCGTCGAGAACCAGCGGGATGGATTCGAACGGCTGCTCGCTCACGTGCACGAACGAGTCGGCCGCATTGGAGCGCGGCGGATCGGCATCACCGGCCCGCCCGGTGCGGGAAAGAGTACCCTCACCGAACGGCTGACGCGGCACTATCGCGATCAGGGCCTGACGGTCGCCGTGGTGGCCGTCGATCCGACCAGTCCGTTCAGCGGTGGGGCGCTGCTGGGCGACCGCATCCGGATGGAGTCGGTGAGTCTCGATCCGGGCGTATTCATCCGGTCAATGGCCACCCGGGGGTCGGTGGGTGGGCTCGCCACCACGACCGAGGAAACGTGCGATGTCCTCGACGCGTTCGGGTTTGCCCGGATCCTGATCGAGACCGTCGGCGTAGGACAGACGGAGTTGGATATCGCCCGCACCGCCGAGACCACGGCGTTGGTGCTGGTGCCCGAGTCGGGGGACGGCATCCAGGCGCTCAAGGCTGGCGTGATGGAGGTGGCCGACGTGTTCGTCATCAACAAGAGCGACCGCCCCGGCGCCGATAAGCTGCGCCAGGAAATCGAGGTGATGCTCGGGATCCGGAGCGGCAATGCCTTCCGGCACGTTTCGCCCCATCATCGCCCCGAGGCACCAGGCGCCCGACGGCGGCCGGAGCCGGAAGGCCACTGGGTCCCGCCGGTACTCACGACGGTCGCGTCGAAGGGTGAGGGAGTTCCCGAGCTGGTGCTGGCGCTCGACCGGCACCGGGCGCACCTCGAGGCCAGCGGCCAGCTCGATACGCGGCGCCGCGAACGGCTTGCCGAGCGTACCCGCGCCGTGGTGGAACGGGGCTTGCGGCACTGGATCTGGGAGGATACGTCCGCCGCCGACGTCGTGGCGCGGGAATTGGACGCGATGGCGGCGGGACGTCGCAGTCCCTACACGGTCGCCGCGGAAATACTGGACCAGGTGAAAAGCGGGGTCACGCGATGAGCGGGCTCGAAAGACAGCCGATCTATACGGCGCAGGACCTGGCCGGGTCCGACCCGGCCCGTCAGCTCGCCGAGCCGGGGTCGTATCCCTACACGCGCGGCGTTCACCCCACGATGTACCGGGGGCGTCTCTGGACGATGCGGCAGTTCGCGGGATTCGGCTCGGCCGAGGACACGAACCGCCGCTACAAGTTTCTGCTGGAGCGCGGACAGACCGGGCTGTCGGTGGCCTTCGATTTCCCGACGCTGATGGGCTACGACTCCGACCACCCGCGCGCCGAGGGCGAAGTGGGCAAGTGCGGTGTCGCGATCTCCAGCCTGGCGGACATGGAGGACTTGTTCCGCGGCATCCCGCTGGACCAGGTCTCGACCTCGATGACGATCAACGGGCCCGCGGCGATTCTCTTCTGCTTCTACGTCGCGGCCGGCGAGCGGCAGGGGGTGCCGATCGCCAAGCTGCGTGGCACGGTCCAAAACGACATCCTCAAGGAATACATGGCCCAGCATGCCTGGGTCTACCCGGCGGAACCGGCGCTCAAGATCATCGTGGACATGTTCGAGTGGTGCGCAGCGCACACGCCGCTGTGGAACACCATCTCAATCTCGGGCTACCACATCCGCGAGGCGGGGGCCACGGCCGCGCAGGAGCTGGCGTTCACCCTCGCCAACGGATTCACCTACGTCGAACGAGGGCTGGCCCGCGGTCTCGACGTCGACGCATTCGCGCCGCGGCTGTCGTTCTTCTGGGATATTCACAACGACTTTTTCGAGGAGATCGCCAAGCTGCGCGCCGCCCGGCGAATCTGGGCGCGGCACATGCGGGAGCGCTACGGAGCCAAGAACCCGCGCTCGTGGATGTTGCGGTTCCATTCGCAGACCGCGGGCGTCACGCTGACGGCGCAACAGCCGCTGAACAACATCGTGCGCGTCGCCTACCAGGCGCTCGCGGCGGTGCTTGGCGGCACGCAGTCGCTGCACACCAACTCGCTGGATGAGACCCTCGCCCTGCCGACCGAACAGGCCGTCCAGGTCGCGTTGCGCACCCAGCAAATCCTCGCGCACGAGACCGGTGTCCCCGACGTGGCCGATCCACTCGGTGGGTCGTACTACGTCGAGGCGCTGACCGACCAAATGGAGCGCGAGGCTGAAGCGGTGTTTGCCGAAATCCAGTCGATCGGTGGCGTGGTGCGGGGGATCGAAAGCGGATGGTTCCAGCGGCAGATCGCCCGCTCGGCGGCGGAGTTCCAGCGAGGGGTCGAGGAACAGCGGCAGATCATCGTGGGCGTCAACGAGTTCGTGTCGGAGGAGGATCATCCGGTCGAGATCCTCAAGATTGACAGCGATGCCGAGGACTCCCAGCGGCGGCGGCTCGCCAAGGTGCGCGCCGAACGCGACCAGACGCTGGTGCAACAGCGGCTCGACGCATTGCGCCAAGCGGCGGAAGACGACCGCAATGTTCTCGGGCCGATGCTGGATTGCGCGCGGGCGTACTGTACGCTGTACGAGATCCGGCACGCCTTGGAGCGCGTCTACGGGGCCTACCGGGAGCCAGTGTTCTTTTGACCACAACGGCGCTCCCGTTGCCACCCGGCGCGGGGACGGTGCACGACGTGCTGGCGCGTCTCAGCGGCATCCCGTCGAGCTCCGGCGGGGTGGTATCGTGTTACCTCAAGCTCGAGCCGCGCGACAAGACGCGCGGCAAGTACCTCATCAAGATGAAGAACCGCGTCAAGGAGACGGTGGCCGGGCTGTCCCGGAAACCGCTGGAACGCGCTGCGCGTGAGGGTGTGGCGGCGGACCTGGAGCGAGTGTTGCGGTACCTCGAAGAACCGGGCCGGCTTCCCCAGACGCGTGGCGTCGCGATATTCGCGTGCGGCCGCGCGGGACTGTTCGAGGTCCTCCCGTTGCCACAGGTGCACCGCTCGCGCCTGGTCGTGGCGGACAGCCCCGCGACGCGAGAGCTCGTCGCGCTCGACCAGGAGTTCGGGACCATTCTGGTCGTCTGCTGCGACCGGACGGGAGCGCGGTGTTTCGAGGTCTCGACCTTCGGGATCGCCGAGCTGCCGAGCGTCATCTCGCCCGCAACGCGCACTGAGAAGTTCCATGGTGAGCGCCAGATGATGCGTGGCGCGGTACCAGGGTCGGCGGGGGAGCACGGGCACCACGGCCGTATCCGAGAGGAGAAACACCGCCACTACGCCCGTGTGGCGGAGGAAATCTTCCGGATCAACGCGGCGAAACCCCTGTCCGGACTGGTCGTGGCGGGGATCGGCGTGGATGCCGCAGCACTCGTTCCGCATCTCCACACCTATTTGCACGACCTGTTGCTGGGAGTAGTGCGGCTCAACCCGAAGGCGGCGACGCCGGCTGAGGTGCGGGAGGCGGCGCTCGCGCTGCGCGAGGAACGCGAGCGCGCGTGGGAGAAAGCGCATGCGGAGGCGGTGCGGGACGGTCTCGGGACGGGGTGGGCGGTGAACGGTATCGAGCCGACGCTTAAGGCTCTCTCGCGGGGTCAAGTCCGCACGCTGCTCGCCGACGGCCACGACGACGATGCTCGGATCGATGAGGCCGTGGAGGACGCGCTCGCACAGCGGGCGCAAGTCGACGTGCTGTACGACGAACGGGCACGTCGCTCAGTGGATGGCCTCGCCGCCTTGCTGCGGTTTCGGCGCGGATGAGACCTACGGTCGCGGTCCGGAAACAGCGCCCCATCCGGGTGCTGGTTGCCAAGCCCGGCTTAGACGGCCACGACCGCGGCGCAAAGGTGGTCGCCGCTGCGCTGCGTGATGCGGGCATGGAGGTGATTTACACTGGTCTGCACCAGACGCCCGAGATGATCGCGCAAGCGGCGGTGCAAGAGGACGTGGATGTCGTCGGGCTATCGATCCTCTCCGGGGCCCACATGACGTTGTTCCCACGGGTCAAAGCGCTACTGGAGCAGGCGGGACGGACCGACGTGTTGCTCACCGGCGGCGGTATCATTCCGCCTGAAGACGTGGCGGCGCTCGAGCGGCAGGGCGTGGGAAAGCTGTTCGGCCCTGGCACGCCGACCGCGGAGCTCATCAAGTACATCCAGGAGTGGGCCGTGGAGCATGTCCCTGCCTAGTCCATCCCGTCCTCCGTTCGTACCACTTCGCAATCAATCGTGAACCGGCTTCGTCAGCTGAGCGCCGAGTACCGCGAGCTGCGGAAACGCGTGGAGCAGGGCGGCGGGCCGGACAAAATCCGGCGCCAGCACGAGCAGCGAAAGCTCACGGCACGCGAACGCATCAGCGGGCTGCTCGATCCGGGGAGCCCGTGGCTGGAGCTGGGACTGCTCGTCGCCTACGACCAGTACGACGGCCAGGCGCCGGCCGCCGGTGTTGTCACGGGCCTCGGCCGAGTCTACGGCAGGCCAGTCGTGGTGGTGGCCAACGACGCCACGGTGAAAGCGGGCTCGTGGTGGCCGGAGACGATCCGGAAGATTCTACGGGCGCAGGAAGTCGCCATGCGTCAACGCTGTCCGATCATCTATCTCGTCGACTCCGCGGGCGTGAACCTCCCCTACCAGGGCGGTGTGTTTCCGGGGCAGTACGGCGCGGCGCGCATCTTCTACTATAACTCGATCATGCGGCGCTACCTCCGGGTGCCGCAGATCGCTGCGGTGATGGGGCCCTGTATCGCGGGCGGCGCGTATCTCCCTGCGCTGTCCGATGTGATCTTCATGGTCGAAGGAACGTCGTTCATGGGGTTGGGTGGTCCCAATCTCGTGAAAGGCGCGACGGGGCAGGTGGTGGACGCGGAGACCCTCGGCGGAGCGGCGACACACACGACGGTGAGCGCGGTGGCGCACTACCGCGCCAAGACGGACGCCGACTGCCTTGAGCGGATTCGTGAGTACGTCGGTCGCCTGCCGCACCCGCCTCGCGCGGCGGTGGCGGGCGCCTCGCCCAAACGGAAACCGGAGGACCTCTACGATCTGCTGCCGCCCGACCATCGCATGAGCTACGATGTGCGCGCGGTGCTCGACTGTTTGCTCGATACTGGTCGCTTGGACGAGTTTCAACCTGATGTCGGACACGAGATGATCTGTGGCCATGGCGCGATCGCGGGCCGGCCGGTGGCCCTGATCGCCAATGCCCGTGGGGTGATCAAGGGGAAACCGGGACAGCCACCGCGCATCGGAGGGATCGTCTACACCGAGAGCGCGGAAAAGGTGGCCTATTTCATCGAGAACGCCGATCGCGAACGGATCCCGCTGCTGTTCATTCAGGACGTGTCGGGCTTCATGGTCGGCACCGAAGCCGAGCACTCCGGCATCATTCGGGCGGGCGCACGATTCGTCGAGGCGATGGCCACGGCGACGGTTCCCAAACTCGTCGTCACGCTGAACCACGCCTCCGGCGCCGGTTACTACGCCATGGCCGGCCAAGGGTTCGATCCCGATTTCATCGTGTCCTGGCCCACGGGCCGGATGGGAGTGATGGAAGGAGAGTCCGCGGTGCAGGCGGTGTTCGGGAACGAGGTGGGCAAGGCGGACAACGCCGCTGCGGTGGACGCGATGCGGGCGGACTACGAACACCAGCTCGATGCCCGCCATGCTGCGGCGCGAGGGTTTGTGGACGCCATCGTGCTGCCAGAAGACACGCGCGACACGCTGGGCTTCCTCCTCGAAACGGTCGGGGAATTCCCAGGTCCCCACCTCGGCGCATTCATACTGCCGCCAACATCATGAAGCCGATTCGCAGGGCACTCGTGCTCGTACTGGCCGCGTTTCTCGGGTGCGGCCCTGGCTCCCGTGTCGAACGGCCGGCGCCGGCAACCGGCACCACGTCCGTCCCGGCGGCTCCGGCGGTCGCCGATGCCGTCCCGGCGGTCGTCGCCCGCCCGACCGAACCCATCGTGCCGCCGCCGTTGGCGCTGCTCGCGGGATTGATGCCGCTGCGGAGCACCGGTGTGGAACAGTTCCGGGCAGCCCACCCGACCTACGATGGTCGCGGAGTGCTCATCGGGATTCTCGACTCGGGGATCGATCCGGGGGTGGCCGGGCTCATTGCGACCAGCACCGGCGCGCCGAAGATCCTCGACCTGCGTGATTTTTCGGACGAGGGGCGCATCGACCTGCGGCCAGTCAGCCCGGGGGCGGACGGTACGATCGCCGTCGCAGGTCGGACGCTGCGCGGCGCGGCGCGCATCGGCCGCTTGGCGGTCGGTAACGCGTGGCATGCCGGCGTATTTCGGGAGTTGCCACTCGGACCCCTCCCGGCCGCGGACGTCAACGGCAACGGAACGAACACCGACGAATTCCCGGTCGTGGTGGTGCGGGCAACGGACGGCTGGGTGATGTTCTTCGACTCGAACCGGAACGGCACGTTCGAGGACGAGATGCCGTTGCGGGATTACCGCCAGGGGCGCCAGACCATCGCCTTGGGTCGCCAACCCCTGACCCTGGCGGCCAATTTCGCCGAATCGAACGGGGTGCCGCGGCTCGATCTGTATTTCGACACGTCGGGCCATGGGACGCACGTCGCCGGGATCGCCGCCGGTCACGCGATGTTCAATATCGCCACGTTCGAAGGGGTCGCACCGGGAGCCCAGCTCCTGGGTCTGAAGATCGCGAACGACGCGCGCGGCGGGATCTCGATGACCGGCAGCATGCAGCGGGCGATGGACTACGCGGCCCGCTTTGCCATGGAGCGCGGGTTGCCGCTCGTGCTCAACATGAGTTTCGGCGTGGGGAACGAGCGGGAAGGTCGGGCGGTGCTCGATTCACTCATCAACGCCTTCTTGCTCGCCCATCCGGATGTCGTGTTCACGATCAGCGCCGGCAACGACGGTCCCGGTCTCTCGACGATGGGTTTCCCGGGGTCGGCCGACCTCGCGCTCACGGTGGGCGCACTCGAGCCGGGGGCGTTCACCCGCGTCCCCCAACCGGGACCGCCGCCTCCCGATCGCATGGGATGGTGGAGCTCACGAGGCGGTGACGTGGGCAAACCGGATGTCGTGGCTCCGGGACAGGCCTTTTCCACCGTGCCGCGGTGGGATCTCGGTGATGAAATCAAGTCCGGGACCAGCATGGCATCGCCGCACGTAGCGGGGCTCGTCGCCCGCTTGCGATCCGCGCTGGCGCAGGAAAATCGCAGGGCTCCGGCCGCGGACATTATGCAGGCGCTGCGCGCAACGGCGGCGCCGCTTGCCGGGTGGACCATCGTGGACGCGGGGCCCGGTGTGCCGCGGCTCGAAGCCGCCTACCAGTGGCTGATTGCGGGTCATCAGGGGTCGCGCTACGTGGTGCGCACGGCGGACGGGGCGCCCGCTGCGTTGCGGCGCGACGGATTCGCGCGGCTGGGTGATACTCTCCAGGTCTTCACCGTCACGCATGCCGATGGGCTGCGCGCCGCGCAATTCAGGCTCACGAGCGACGCGCCCTGGCTCACCGTTCCCGCACTCGTGACCTCGAACGCGCGCCGTACCAGCATCAGCGTTGGATACCGGCCGGCGCTGTTGCCTGGGCCAGGGGTGTACGTCGGCACGGTCACGGCCCGGAATCCCTCTGACAGCGTGTCGGGGCCGTTGTTCACGCTCGTCAACACCGTGGTGGTGCCCCACGACCTTTCCACGCGCCCGCTCGAAGATGCCAGTCGCGCGGTTGGTGCGGGGCGAGTGCAACGCTACTTCCTGCGCTCGCCAGTGGCCGGCCGGTCGATGCGCGTCCGGGTGGCGCTCGGCGATATCGACCAGGAGGCGCTCGTCCAGCTGTACGACCCCAACGGCCGGCCCGCGAGCGCCGATCCGGACAGTCTGGTACAAGTGGGTTACGGCAAAGCCGCCAGCGTAGTGATCGAGTTGCCGGCGGAGGACATGTTGCCGGGCGTGTACGAGCTCGACGTCATCAACCCCGGCATCAATCGAACGACGGCCACGGTCCAGGCCGATCTGGCGCTGGTGGCTATGGCGCCGCAGGCGAATGGCACGCTCGAGGCGATGAACCCCGGCGTGGCGACGGCGAACCTCGAGGCTCGTGCCACGCTCGTCGGCGCACAGCGCAGCGCGATGGTGGCCGGGCGGGGGACTGCGGCGGAGAGTCTGGCGGTCGCGGTGCCAGCTTGGGCCGTTCGGGCGGAAGTGTTGGTGGAGATGCCGCGCGAGCAGTGGGACGGGTTCAGCGACTTTGGCTTGACGGTGTTTGATTCCGCCGGACAGCAGGTGGATGTGGCGCCGCTCAATTATGCGCGGGGTCGCCTGACCTTTCCCGTGTCGCCTCGGCTGGCGGGGCACCCGGCCGTGATCGAGCTCTATCCGGCGTTCGCGCGGGAGGGCGCTGTGTCATCGTGGCAGGCGTCGGTGCGTGTCCGGTTCTTTGGCGACTCGAGCGAAGCGCTCGGCGGACCACTGCCGCTCACAGTCGTCGCCGGTGGCCGCATCGTGTTACCGGCCGCCCTGCTGCCGTTCGGCCTGCTTGAGGGACTGGCTCCGCTCGTCGAGTGGCGCCTCTCGCCGATACGGGGATCTGGCGCTTCCGCCCTGACCTACCAAGCCGTGCGACAACCGTGACCCGCTCGATCCGCATCGCCGCGGGGCAGGGGTTCTGGGGTGACTGGCTGGAGGCGCCGTGGCGCCAGGTGACGGGTGGTCCGGTGGACTACCTGATGATGGACTATTTGGCTGAAGTCACGATGTCCATCATGCAGAAGCAAAAATCGCGCGATCCGCGGCTCGGCTACGCCAGGGATTTCGTACCACTGATGGAACGCCTGCTGCCTGCGCTGGTGGAGCGCCGGGTCAAGGTGACCACCAATGCCGGGGGCGTGAATCCCCACGCCTGTGCCGCGGCGGTGGCGGAGACTGCGCGAAGCCTCGGGCTTGGTGGCAGGTTACGAATCGGCGTAGTGACCGGTGACGATCTTCTGGATCGAGTCGAGGATCTCCTCGCTGCAGGGCACGAGTTGACGAACCTCGACACAGGCCGCCCGTTGCGCGACGTGGGAGATCGACTGCGATCGGTGAACGCGTACCTGGGCGCCGGCCCGGTGGTTGAGGCCCTGCGCCGTGGCGCCGACATTGTGATTACCGGCCGTGTGACGGACACCGGGCTCACGCTTGGGCCAATGATGCACGCCTTCGATTGGGCGCCGGATGCCTGGGATTTGCTGGCGGCCGGCACGGTTGCCGGACACACCATCGAGTGCGGCGCGCAATGCTCCGGCGGCAACTGTCTGGTCGATTGGGAGCGGATCCCCGATCTGGCGAATGTCGGATACCCCATCGTCGAAGCGCACCCCGACGGGAGCTTCGATCTCACCAAGCATCCGGGGAGCGGCGGTCGCATATCGGTCCCGGGAGTCACCGAACAGCTGGTGTACGAGATGGGGGACCCGCGCGAATACATCACGCCGGACTGTATCGCGGACTTCACGAGCATCCACTTGAAGCAGGTGGGGAAAGACCGGGTGCGGTTTTCGGGGATTCGTGGCCGCCCCGCCACCGATAAACTCAAAGTCTCCGCGGCCTATTTCTACGGATACAAGGCGGTCGGCACGCTGGTGTACGCCTGGCCCGATGCGTACAAGAAGGCGCAAGTCGCCGATCGGGTGCTGCGACAGCGCCTGCAGGATCTGGGGCTCGAATTCGAAACCATTCTCACCGAATTCGTCGGGGTTGACGCGACGCATGGGCACCTGGCGCGTAAGGAACTCGCGATCGCTGACATTCCGGAGGTCCAACTCCGGGTCGGCGTCCGAGCGAGTGACCCGGGGCCCGTGGAGCGGTTCACGCGGGAGATTGCCCCTCTGATTCTCAATGGGCCGCCGAGCGTCACCGGTTTCGCGGGCGGTCGCCCCAAGCCGGAAGAGATCGTGGCCTACTGGCCGGCACTGATCGACAAGACACAGGTACGCGCGTGCGTAGACATCGTCGTGGTGTGACTGGCCGGCGTGCGCGGCGCGTCCGGCTGGTGGACATCGCTCACGCTCGTTCGGGCGACAAAGGGGACACCGCCAATGTCGGGTTGATCGCCAAGCGCGCGTCCGACTATCCGATGCTCGTCAAGCACGTTACCGCGGCACGCGTGGCGCGCCACTTCAAGGGCATGATTCGGGGACCGGTGCAGCGCTACGAGCTGCCGAACCTCCATGCCTTGAACTTCCTGCTGCACGGGGCGCTGGACGGTGGCGGCACGATTTCCCTCAAGACGGACGCGCAGGGCAAGGTGTTCTCGACCGCCCTCTTGCGCATGGAGATCGAGGTGCGGCGGTGAGCGATCGCGTAATCATCGCGCGCGAGGGCGGCGTGCTCAGCGGGACGCTGAACCAGCCCGATAAGAAGAACGCCATCGACAGCGCGATGATCGACGGCTTGTACGCGCTGCTGGAGCGGGCCGAGCTGGATGCCGAGGCCCGCGTCGTGGCGGTGCGCGGGGCCGGGAAGGATTTTTGCGCGGGGATGGACCTGCACGAGCTGCTCGCTTCCGCCGACCGGACGGTCGAACAGAACCGCGACGCGGCGCTGCACTTCGGCGGCGTGTTCCTCCGGATGCGTGCGCTTCCCAAGCCGGTGGTGGCCGTGGTGCAGGGCCGCGCGCTCGCGGGCGGCTGCGGCCTCGCGACGGCCTGTGACCTGGTGCTCGCCGCCGAGTCGGCGCAATTCGGGTACCCCGAGGTACAGCGAGGCTTTGTGCCGGCGCTCGTGATGAACATGTTGCGGCGCGCCGTGGGGGAAAAGGTCGCCTTCGATCTCGCCATGGGTCGCCTGCTCGCGGCGCGTGAGGCGGAGGTCAAGGGGCTCGTCTCGCGGGTATTCCCGGACGATGCGTTCGCGGATGGTGTGGCGGGTGTGCTCCGGGCGTTGTGCGGGATCAGCGCCGGCTCGCTCGCCCTGACCAAACAGCAGTTCTACCGGCTCGATGGAACCTCCTTCGAGGAGGGGGTTCGCCTCTCGGCGAACGTCAACGCGGTGAGCCGGACCACGCCCGACTTCCGGTCGGCGATTGCGGCGTTCCTCAAGCAGTGAGCGCGTCCAGCCGACGGTGGTTATAGTTCGTTGACCTCCAGTGAGGATGCCATGGCCGGTTTGAACACATTCATGTACGACCCACGAATGGTGCAGCCGATGCGCGAGGAGCTGACGCGGATCGGCTTCGAAGAGTTGCGGACACCCGCCGCGGTGGACGCCGCCCTCGGCTCGAACCCGGAGCCCACGCTGGTGGTGGTCAACTCCGTGTGCGGTTGCGCGGCGCGGAACGCGAGGCCGGCAGTTGCGCTCGCGATCCAGCATCCCAAGCGGCCGCCGCGACTGCTTACGGTCTTCGCCGGGCAGGACGCCGAGGCCACCGGCCGGGCGCGCGCCTACTTCACCGGATACCAGCCGTCGTCCCCACAGATGGCTCTCTTGAAGGACGGGAACCCGGTGTTCATGCTGGAGCGCAGGAACATCGAGGGACGGCCCGCGGCGGACATCGCGGCCGATTTGGTGGCGGCGTTTGAGCGATTCTGCTGACGACGCGCCGGTGCCGGAAGAGACGCCGAAGCGCCTGATCGTCGTCGGGGACCGCGTCCTGATTACGCCCGAGGAGGGCGAAGAGCGCACCAACGTCGGGCTGTACCTGCCGCAGACGGCCGTGGAGTCGCGCCAGGTGCAAGGGGGCAGGATCGTCGCAACGGGACCAGGGACCCCGATGTCCGAGCCTGCGAGCATGGACGACGAGCCCTGGAAAATCCGCAGCCCCGACGTGAAGTACCTTCCGATGCAGGCCCAGCCAGGAGATTACGCGCTGTTCTTCCGCAAGGCGGCGGTGGAAATCACGTTCGAGGGCAAGAGCTACCTGGTCGCGCCCCAGGCGGCGATCCTGGTGCTGGTGCGCAAGGACGGCGTGACTGAGCTGGAGTAATCCGGTCCCAGCGGCGTGAAAACGACCCCGGTTTTTCGACCGGGGTCGTTTTCTTTGTCGGCTGTGAGCGCGACCTCGCACAACCTCTTTCAGGCACGGGCGGTGCTCGCCGAGCGGTTCGGGTATCCTCGGTTTCGGGCGTCCCAACTCCGGGTGCTCGCGCCGCTGCTCGGCGGCCGGCACGTTCTCGCCGTCCTGCCCACGGGGGCCGGGAAGTCGTTGTGTTACCAGGTCCCGGCGCTGCTTGCGGAGGGGCTGACCCTCGTCGTTTCGCCACTCATCTCGCTGATGCAGGATCAGGTGGCGAGCCTGCGGAAGCGGGGGATCGCAGCCGCGTACCTGAACAGCACACTCGCCCAGAACGATCGGCGCACCATTCTCGGGCTGGCGCTCAGTGGGCAGGTGCGGCTGTTGTACTGCGCGCCGGAGCGCCTCGCTTCCCTGTCCCGGTTGGTACGGGACGCCGGCGTCCGCGTGCCGCTGCTCGCGGTGGATGAGGCGCACTGCATCGTCGAATGGGGCAACGCGTTCCGCCCAGTGTATCGCCAGCTCGGAGAATTCCGCTATCACCTGCGGGAGCCACAGACGCTCGCCCTCACCGGGAGCGCCACCCCGCCGACCCAACGGGAGATTCTCGAAGTGTTGCGGATTCCGCGGGCGGAAGTCGTCGCCGCCTCGTTCGACCGTCCGAACCTGCGGTTCGAGGTCACGCGGGTGAAGGACGACCGAGACCGCTACGCGCGCCTCGTCCGCGCGCTGCACGAAGCGGGTGGGCAGGCGATCGTGTACGCCCCTACCCGTCGGCTCACCGAGCTCGTCACCCGGGCGCTCCGGCTCCGCGGGCTCAAGGCCGCGCCATACCATGCCGGGCTCGATGCGGACATCCGCAAGCCGGTGCTCGGCGCGTTTCTGCATGATCGGGCGCCGGTGATGGTGGCGACGAGCGCGTTCGGGATGGGCATCGACAAGCCGGACGTGCGGCTGGTACTCCACTGGGGACCGCCGCGAACCCTCGAGTCCTACTATCAGGAGGCCGGGCGGGCCGGGCGGGATGGCCGAGCGTCTACCTGCCGTATCCTGTGGCGTCGAGAGGATTTTGCCTGGGGGGAAATCACCCCGGAGATGCGGCGCTATGTGGAGCAGCGTCGTTGTCGGCGGCGGATGCTATTGGAGCACTTCGGGGAACGACTGGGGACGTGTAGCGGGTGTGACGCGTGTAAGTAGGGGAGCAAATAGGGGAAGCGTGTTGTCGCGCACTTAAACCCCGGGCCGCCGGCCCGGGGTTAACCCATCCGGGCGTGGCTGGTTGCGCTTGAGGTCATTGGTGAAACATTCAGTTAACCCCGGGGCATGGCCCCGGGGTTAACCCACCCCTTGCGAGATCATGGCGCGAAGGCGCGGACCACACAAAGCAACCGGCCTCTATGCGCACCTCACATGGCACACGTGGCGCAGGACGCACAGCATTGCGGAAGCCGACGTCGGCGTTGTGGTCGGCGCATTGCAGGCAGCAGCCGAGAGGATGCGCGTAAGGATCCACGCGCAAGCCGTCCTCGGTGACCACGTTCACCTCGTGGTAAGCTATCCGTCGGATGTGAGGCTGAGTGATTTTGTTCGAGATGCCAAGTCGGAGTCTGCACGACGTGCCAACGTACAAAGAGCCCGTGATCCGTTACGCTGGTGTCGCGGCTACTACGCGAACTCCCTGAGCCGGGGACATGTTCGTGCCGCGCGGTCATACGTGAGCCGCCAGCGCGCTCGCCATCCGGATCGGTTGCCGCTTCGGGTGGGTTAACCCCGGGGCCATGCCCCGGGGTCACGGGATGAGAAGCAAGGGCTGTGATGGCAAACCCTCCACTGGTGCCCCGGATTGACGACGGGTGGGTTAACCCCGGGGCCATGCCCCGGGGTCACGGGATGAGAAGCAAGGGCTTGTTGGCAAACCCTCCACTGGTGCCCCGGGATTGACGACGGGTGGGTGAACCCCGGGGCCATGCCCCGGGGTTAGTGATGACAGCAAGAGCAGTGTCTGCAAATTCCCCGGGGCGGTGCCCTGGGGTTAACGAGTCGTGGGGTGGCGTCCCGCTATATTCCTGGCATGCACGACTCCCTTTACTTCACCGACCATCATCATCAGGTCCGCGACATGGTGCGCGACTTCGCCAGAACGGTGGTGAAGCCGAGCGCCCGCGAGTACGACCTCGACTCGAGGTTTCCCTGGGACAACGTCAAGCAGATGGCCGACCTCGGTTTGTTCGGTATCCCCTGGCCGGAGGAGCTGGGCGGAGCCGGCATGGACTACCTCTCCTACATCATCGTGATCCACGAGCTCGCCAAGATCGATGCGAGCCACTCGATCACCGTCAGCGCCCATACCACTCTGGGCACGTCGCCGATCATGGATTTTGGCAATGACGAGCAAAAACGGCGCTTCGTGCCTTTGCTTGCCCAGGGCAAGGTGCTGGGAGGCTTCGGGCTCACGGAACCCGGCGCGGGCTCAGACGCTGGCGGCACCAAGACACTCGCCGAGGACCGCGGCGACCACTACGTCCTCAACGGCTCCAAGATCTTCATCACCCACGCCGGTGTGGGGGAGATCTTCGTCGTAACGGCGCGGACCGATCCTCGCGCTCAGAAGACGCGCGGGATCACCGCTTTCATCGTGACGAAAGACACGACCGACCTGGACGAGGCGAAGCGGGTGGGGATCGGGCATGACGCGGCGCTGCCGAAGACGCCGGGGGTCAAGGCTGCGAAGAAGGAGGACAAGCTGGGCTGGCGGGCGTCGGACACGCGGGAGCTCGTGTTCGTGGACGCGATCGTGCCGAAAGAAAACGTGCTGGGGCCGTCCGGCAACGGGTTTCGCCAGATGTTGCACACATTGGACGGTGGCCGTATCGGCATCGGCGCGCTGGCGCTGGGCATCGCTGAGGGCGCTCTGGAAGAGTGCCTCGTCTACACGGGGCAACGGAAGCAGTTCGGCCGGCCGATCGCGAGCTTCCAGGGCGTGCACTTCGCGTTGGCCGACATGGCGACGGAAATCGAGGCGGCCACTCACCTGGTCTATCACGCCGCCTGGCTCAAGCAGCACGGCCATCCGTTCAAGAAGGAAGCCGCGATGGCGAAGCTGTACGCCTCGGAGCTCGCGATGCGTGCCACCACCAAGGCCGTGCAGCTGCACGGCGGATACGGATACACGACCGAGTACCCCGTGGAACGGATGATGCGCGACGCGAAGATCTGCGAGATCGGGGAAGGGACGAGCGAGATTCAGCGGATCGTCATCGCCCGCCAGCTGCTGGGAAACCTGATCGACTGACCGGGCCGGCCTACATCTCGGGCGGTCGGTAGGGACCCGGGTCGGCGGTCTTTTCCTCCGGGTGTGAAATCTTCTTGTCCAGGTGCTCTAACAGCTCCAGCTGCCGCCGCTGGAGATGCCACAGCTCGTGCCACTGACGGTGGCGCAACCCGTCGAGCTTGTCGTGGAGGTCCCGGATTTCCATCGCCGCCATCAGGTTGACCTGGGAGTCCTGCGTCGCCTCGAACCGGTCCTTGGCTGCCTGGCGGTTCTGGCTCATCATGATCACGGGTGCCTGGAGCGCGGCGATCGTGGACAGGACGAGGTTCAGCAGGATGAAGGGATAGGGATCGAATGGGCGGCGCACCAGGAGCCAGGTGTTGATGCCCATCCAGCCGAACAATACCGCGCCGAAGATGACGATGAACGTCCAGCTGCCGCCGAACTGGGCGACCCGGTCGGCGACATGCTCGCCGAAGGTCATGTGGGCTTCGTACTCCCGTTGGACCAAGGAGCTGACACGGCCGCGCCGCGCGATCTTGGTGACGATCGCCTTCTCCATCTCCGTGATCTTGTCGTACTCCTTTTCGAGATAGGAGAGCAGCTTCTTCGCGCGAAACTGCTCGTAGCAGTTGCCGCAGATGCCGCGCGTGCCCGGCCACTCGGGTCGCTCCCGCTTGATCACATCGAACAACGGCAGCTCGAGCTTTTGCGCGGAATACAAGGTGCGGGTTTCGACTTGCGTTTGACACAGCGAGCACGGGACCTTGGGCATGGAATCTCCGGCCGGCGACCGGCTAGGGCAGCTGAGGGTGGAGGTCCAGCACGCGCACCAGGAACGCCCAGCGGTCCGCTGCTTCCTCGATCAGCTTCGTGGTCGGCTTGCCGGCGCCGTGGCCCGCCTTGGTTTCAATGCGGATGAGGACAGGTCGCTCTCCTGCCTGCGCGGCCTGGAGTGCGGCGGCAAACTTGAACGAGTGGCCCGGCACGACGCGGTCGTCGTGATCCGCGGTCGTGACGAGCGTTGCGGGATAGTGCGTCCCGGGCTTGAGGTTGTGGAGCGGAGAATAGGCATAGAGGTAGGGAAACTGGCTCGCGCTGTCCGCCGACCCGTACTCCGTCACCCAGGCCCACCCGATAGTGAACTTGTGAAACCGGAGCATGTCCATCACCCCGACGGCCGGCAGCGCGGCGCCGAACAACTCCGGGCGCTGGGTAATCGCCGCCCCCACCAGGAGCCCGCCGTTCGAGCCGCCTCCGATGGCGAGCCTCGGCGTCGTGGTATACCGCTCGGCGATCAGGTACTCGGCGGCCGCGATGAAATCGTCGAACACGTTCTGCTTCCGCTCGTGCATCCCCGCCTCATGCCATTCCTGCCCGTACTCGCCACCCCCGCGCAGGTTGGGAACGGCGAAAATACCGCCCATCTCGAGCCAGACCAGCACGCTTGGGGAAAACGCCGGGGTGAGATTGATGTCGAACCCACCGTAGCCGTAGAGATAGGTCGGGTTGGAGCCGTCGCGCGCCACGTCCTTGCGATGCGTGAGAAACATTGAAATCCGGGTTCCGTCCTTGCTCGGGAAGAACACCTGCTCAGTGATGTACGGGCTGGCGTCAAAATCGAGGGGGGGCGCCTTGAACACCTCGGTCTTGCCGGTGGTGAAATCGTGCCGAAAGACGGTCGTCGGGTAGAGGTAGGACGTGAACGAGAAGAATAGCTCCGTATCCCGGGCCGACTCGGCGGACAGCTCAGCGACGGTGCCCAACGTCGGGAGCGCGATCTCGCCGCGGGCCGCACCGTCGAGTCCGAAAAGGGTCAGACGGGAATTGGCGGAGTGCCAATACATCGTGACGAAGCTGTCGTGGACCAGCACCACGCTTTCCAGCACGTCATCCCGCTGCGGGATCACCTCACGCCAGGCCGCTCGGTCTGGGCGGCGCGTATCGATGGCGATGACGCGTCCGCGCGGGGCCTCGAGATCGGTCCGGAAGTAGAACACCGGGCCATCGTTCGCGATGAAACTGTAGCTCGCGTCGAAATCGTCGAGCAGTCGCACCGGCCCCGCTCCCAGGTCGGGGTGCGCCGGGTCCTTCAGGTCGGCGTAGTAGACGCGGTTCCGGCGATCCGTCCCGAGCCACACGTTCAAGATCAGATAGCGCCCGTCCTCGGTGACGCTGCCGCCGATCCCCCAGTCGGGTTGGTCGGGGCGCTCATAGATCAGTCGGTCCGCGGATTGTTCGGTGCCCAGTCGATGGTAGTAGAGCGTGTGGTTCCGGTTGACGGCGAGCAGCGCGTTGGCGCTGTCCGGGGTCGGATAGCGACTGTAAAAGAAGCCGGCGTTGTCGTGGGTCCACGAGATTCCCGAGAATTTTACCCAGCGGACACGATCGGGGAGCGCGGTGCCGGTCGCGATGTCGCGGACGTGAATGTCATTCCAGTCCGAACCGCTCACCGCCGTGGCGTACGCCAGCCGGCGGGCGTCTTCCGAGAGATCGAGGGTGGAGAGGGCGACGGTTCCGTCGCTCGAAAGCGTATTCGGATCGAGCAGCACCTTCGGTTCGGCCGAGCGGGTCGGTTGGTGATAGAGCACGGCCTGGTTTTGCAGTCCGTCGTTCTTGAAGAAAAAGTACTGGCCCCGTTTCTTGAAGGGCGTCCCGAACCGGGGGTAGTCCCAGAGGGCGGTGAGCCGCCGGCGGATGGCATCACGCTGTGGGATCGTGCCGAGGTAGCCGAACGTCACCGCGTTTTCGGCCTCGATCCACACACGGGTGTCGGGAGCGTCCACGTCCTCGAGCCAGCGGTACGGATCGGCGACCCGGGTGCCGTGATAGTCGTCCACCTGATCGACGCGCTTGGCATCCGGATAGCGGAGTTGTTGCGCGACGGCGGAGGCGGCTGTGGGGCC
Organism: Gemmatimonadales bacterium; assembly: GCA_036555485.1. Classification (GTDB taxonomy): domain Bacteria; phylum Gemmatimonadota; class Gemmatimonadetes; order Gemmatimonadales; family GWC2-71-9; genus DASTHG01. The sequence goes on from DATBLG010000101.1 coordinate 24,361, forward strand.
GAGGATGGTTGCGGGGACGAGCAACATGATGGGTAACGTCGCCAATTGAGGTCGCATGACTAGCCTTGGAGCGGAGTGCGGGCCGCCGGAGCGCGATTTCGGCGGTAACAAGTTAGACAGCATTGACCTAAGTCACAAGCGCGCTTAGATTTACCGCATGTACCGGACTGGTGCTCCACTCGGATCGATCAGCACGCTCGCAGCGGTCGTGCGGTCGCTCGCGTCCGGTCGGCAGGCCCGCAACTCCACGAATTCCATCGACACCGGCGATTGCTGGCACACTATTGGGATCCCGCGCGGCTGTTGGCCCCGTGGGGTCGAGGGTTCTTGCTTTGAAGCGCGAGATTCTGATCAGCGGCAGCCCGCGGGAAACCCGCGTGGCGATCCTCGAGGACGACCGCCTTGTTGAACTCCTGGTGGACCGTCCCGACTCCCGTCGCAGCGTCGGCGACATCTACCTCGGTCGGGTCGAGGCGGTGTTGCCGGGCATACAAGCCGCCTTTGTCGACATAGGCTCGGAGAAGAGCGCGTTCCTGCACGCCTCAGACCTGGTGGAGGCGGAAGAGGATGACGAGCCCGACGCCGACGACGAGGACGACGACAATGACAACGGGAACGCCCACACGGCCGGGCGCGGCCGCTCGCGCCGCCGCATTCCCAATGTCGCCGAGGAGCTGAAGCGCGGCGAGAACAAGCTGGTTCAGGTCACCAAAGAGCCCATCAGTACCAAGGGACCCCGCGTCACCGCTCAGGTGTCCCTGCCTGGCCGTTTCCTCGTCTACATGCCGTTTGCCTCCCGAGTCGGCGTCTCCCGCAAGATCGAGGGTCGGGAACAGCGGGTGCGGCTGCGCGAGATGGTCGCGGGCCTGGTCCCCAAGGATGAAGGGGGCTGGATCATCCGCACCGTCGCGGACGACCTCACGGAAGAGAAATGCAAACGAGAGATCGAGCATCTGCTTGGCCTGTGGAAGAAGATCAAGCGCAAGGCCGGGTCCGTGCGGGCGCCCACGCTGCTGCAGCGCGAGACGAGCCTGACCCGCGGCATCGTGCGCGATCTGTTCAGCGACAAGGTCGATTCGTTGCTCGTCGACTCGCGCCAGCTCTACAACGAGATCGAGCACTACCTGAAGCAAATCGACCCCGAGCTACTGGAGCGCGTGCAGCTCTACCGGGACGAAACACCGCTGTTCGACAAATACGACGTCGAAGCGGAGATTCGGGGCCTGTTTCAGCAGCGGGTCGACCTGCCGACCGGCGGGTACGTCATCATCCAGCCGACCGAGGCGCTGACCTCGATCGACGTCAACACCGGCCGCTACACCGGCAAGAAGGATCCCGAAAGCACCATCCTGCGCACCAACCTGGAAGCGGCGCGCGAAGTGGCGCGCCAGCTCCGATTGCGCGACATCGGTGGGATCATCGTGGTGGATTTCATCGATATGGAGACCCGCGGCAACCGCGACAAGGTATTGCAGGAGATTCGGACTCATCTGGGCCGCGACCGGGCCCGCACCAAGGCGTTTGCCGTGAGCGAGCTTGGTCTGATCGAGATGACACGCCAACGGGTGCGACCGTCGTTGCTCCAGTCGATGACCGCGTCCTGCCCCACCTGCACGGGAACGGGCCGCGTCTTCAGGCCAGAAGTAGTGGTTCGTCGGATGGAGCGGTCCCTCAAGCGGGTGGGGGCGGATCACAAGGAGCGCCAGCTCGCCGTGCGCCTGCACCCCGAAGTGGCGCTCTACCTCGTGGAGCAGGAACCTAACTTCTTGCGGCAGTTGGAGAAGCAGACGGGCCTCGAGCTGGAAGTGCGCGACGACCCGATGATGCGCCTGGATGAGTTCCGGATGATGGCCAAGCCGGCCGGCAGAGATGTGACCGAACAGTACGCTGTCGCTTGACTAACACATTGTCCCCATTTACGTTCCGGCCCCTATGACGTACGCGATTTTCGTGACCGGCGGCCACCAGTTTCGGGCCGAGCCGGGGAAAACGATCCAGGTGCCTTCGCTCGACGCCGAGCCGGGGGCCACGGTGACGTTCGATCACGTGCTGCTGACGAGCGATGGCAAGAAGGTGCACGCCGGGCAGCCCATGGTACGCGGCGCCTCGGTGACGGCGGAAGTCGTGCGCCACGGCAAGGGCGAGAAGATCCGCATTTTCCGGTTCGCCCGACGCGCCGGGTTTCGACGTCACGCCGGCCATCGGCAGCCGTTTACCGAAGTGAAGATTGCCGACGTAACGGTCGGCTGAGGGAATCATGGCACACAAGAAAGGCGTAGGCTCTTCGCGC
>DATBLG010000124.1:0-6085 GCA_036555485.1 Gemmatimonadales bacterium
ATCTTGAGCTCGGTGAACCGCAGACCGAGCTCCGGCGGGCCGGAGTCCTGGCCGCCGCTCCTGGCGACGGTCACTTGGCCGCTGACCAGGCTGCCTTCCGGAATCTCCGCTCCATTGCCTGCCCGGACCGGCAGCACAGTACGTAGCACGATCTCGTCCCCCGCATGACTGCGCAGTGACGACACCGATTGCTCAAGGGCCACGACGAGCGTCGTGCCCGCCGGAATAGTCGCGTGTTGCTCACGCGGTGGGCGGCCGGAGAGAACGGTCGTGGCGATACCGATGACAAGAACGGCGGGAATCACGACGGGTAAGGTCTTCGTGGTGTTTATCATGGTGCGCCTCACGGGCCTGAAAACCAGTACACCACTGCCGGGCGCTGGATCGATCGTTCGTCTAGCTCACAGTACACCTTAACACCGGCGATGCAACGTGCATGGATCACATTTCTTTGGGTCAAGAGCAAGATCCTTGCCTGAAGTAGCTTTCACGCCCCGGATCCTGATCCCTCCTCCGGCGCCCATATGCTCCGGTGACGGGTCTCTGGCATCAGAAACAGGCATAGCACGAATGCGACCGCCGGGACGGCGATGGGATACGCCAGCGCCCAAGCGAGACTACCGGTGGACACGAACGCCGACGTGGTGATGATCGGGACGAGCCCACCCCCCCATCCGTTCCCGATGTGATACGGGACCGACACCGACGTGTACCGAATCCGCGCCGGAAAGTACTCCGCGAGGAACGCTGCAATGGGTCCGTACACCATTCCGACGTACGCCACCAGGATCGCCACGATGAGGATGGCCATTGGATAATTGATTGCGGCAGGCTCCGCGTAGCGCCCGAGCGCCACGTACAGCGGGTAGTAGGTGACGGCGGCAAGCAGGAACCCGGTGAGAATGATCGGTTTGCGTCCGATGCGGTCGGAAAGCCAGCCGCACAGCACCAGCGTCGGTGACGCGATCAGCAACGCGATACCCACAATCAGGCTCGAGCTCAGGACCTCCACGTGCTTGACCGTCTGGAGGAAATAGAGCGCCCAGAACTGGCTGCTGTACCAAACGCATCCCTCACCCACGACGACGATGGTCGCGATCACCACGTACCGCAGGTTCCGGCTCATGAAGGCCTCGCGCCAGGGATTGGCCGCGGTGCGCCCCTGCGCCTTGAGGGCCTGGAACACCGGCGTCTCCTGCAACCTGAGCCGGATATAGACCGCGATCGCGACCAGGACGAGCGACAGCAAGAAGGGGATGCGCCATCCCCACTCGGCGAAGGCCTCCGTGCCGAGCGCCTGCCGGGTCCCGACGATGACGGCGAGGGACAGCACAATGCCGAGCGTGGGTGAGGTCTGGAGCCACCCGGTGTAGTAGCCGCGGCGTTCGTCAGAGACGTGTTCTGCGACGTAGGTGATGGCACCGCCATATTCCCCGCCGAGACAGAGCCCCTGGACCAGGCGGAGGATGAACAGCAGAATCGCGGCCAGCAAACCGATACTGGCGTAGGTCGGAACGACCCCGATGAGGGCGGTCGAGAGCCCCATCCCGGTCAGGGTAACGAGGAAGGTGTATTTGCGGCCCACGCGATCGCCGATCCGGCCGAACAAAAACGCCCCGAGGGGGCGGATCAGGAAGCCAATCGAAAACAGGGCAACGGTGGCGAGCAACGCTGCGACGGGGTTGCTCTTCTCGAAGAACTTGACCGACAGGATCGCGGCCAGGCTCCCGAAGACGTAAAAATCGTACCACTCGATGATGTTGCCGACGGCCGCGGCGGTAACGACCCGGCGCAGCTCCTGGACGGAGAGACGAGGCGCTGCCGTTTGGTCGACCATGAGCCTAGCTACGCCACGGCTCACGGCCCGTCAAGGCGACCGCCCCCTTGTCGATCGTCCGCGGGGTCCTTAATTTTGAATCCAAGGCAACTCAACCAAGACACCACCGAGGGTCCCTTCTCGATGACGAACTCGTTCACCCGCACCATGCCGATGCTCCGCCTCTGCGCGGTCGGGCACGTCGTGCGTCTGAACGTGCCGCTGGCCGACGTTCCCGGGCGTATTACGTCCGGGGAGGTCGATTCGAGGAGGGAAGCACCCTAGAAGTCCGCGATTCCATTGCGTGATCCGGCCTTCCGGGTGCTCCCAGAGACCCGGAAGGCCGTTTTGCTTGCACCACTTGAGGATCACGTACATGGAAACTGAGCTGCAACACACCAACGAAGCGATCATCGCCCGCTATACCGACCAGCCGCCTCGGTTGCCGATCGAGCTGCGCCGGGAAATCGAGGTACGCTGGGACGGCGCGCCGGTGGTGCTGTACGCCCTGGCCGACCTGGATCAGGCCCTGAGCCTCGCGGAAACGTGGGTCGTGCTGGGACCAAGCCACCTCGCCACCGCCCGTCGCGAAAAGGAACGGTGGATCATCGAGAGCGTGTGGCGCTCGCGCGTCGAGGCGGTACGCGAGGCCCCGGGCTTGTCCGCGACCACCCTCACGGTGCTCGGGAAGCCCGGCCAGCCGGCGTTGCTCGTGGCCCGTTACACGCACCGGCAGCGGCGCGCGTTCGAGAACCTGCGCTTCGTGCTGGAGGAAGCGCTCGAGGGGCGCGTGATCGACTCTCCCGACGCCGATCGCGAGTACGCCGACGGGGTGGCGCGCCCGATCCGCGATGCACAGGCACTGGTGGCGGGGCAACGGGTCGCGGTGATCCGGCGCCTCCTGGGCTACCTCCGGCCGTACCGGAGCCGCCTCACGCTCGGCATGAGCGCGGCGGCAGTGATCACGCTGGTGAGCCTCGTGCCACCGTATCTCGCGGGCTACCTGATCGACCAAGTGATCCGGCCGGCGCAGGATGGCACCCTGCCGCTGGCACGGGCGAGTCTCGTGGCCTGGGTCGCGGTCGGAGCGATGGCGCTCGTGTACGTCGTGCGCCAGGCGGCAGCGCTGGTTCGGCTGCGGCTGATGGCGATCCTGGGCGAGTGGGTGGCGCGCGACCTGCGCGCCGAGTTGTACGAGCACATCCAGCGTCTGTCGCTGGCGTTCTTCTCGCGCAAGAAGACCGGGAGTCTCATCACGCGCGTTTCGGCGGATACCGACCGGCTGTGGGACTTCCTGGCGTTCGGCGTCGTCGACGTGTCGTTGTCGCTTGTGATGCTGGCAGGGCTGGGTGTCGTGCTGCTGTCGCTCGACTGGCGCCTCGGCCTGGTGATGACGCTGCCGGTACCGCCGTTGTGCTGGCTGATCTACCGGCACGGAGAATCGCTCAACCGGTTGTTCATCCGCGCCTGGCGCAAGTGGTCGCGGGTGTCGGATGTGCTGTCGGATACGATTCCCGGCATCCGGGTGGTCAAGGCGTTCAACCAGGAGGACCGCGAGATCGCCCGCTTCGGCGTGCGCAACGAGGACGTGACGGCCGAGTTCAACCGCATCCACGATATGTGGACCGGGTTCTGGCCGCTCCTGATGCTCGCGGTGCATGCCATGACGGTGATGGTGTGGGTGATCGCCGTACCGCGGCTGCTGGGCGCGGGCGCCACGCTGTCGGCGGGGACGTTCGTGTCGTTCCTCCTGTACACGACGATGTTCGTCGCCCCGATCGAAATCATCGGGCAGATGGCGCGGACGATCAACCGGGCGACGACCTCGGCGCACCGGGTGTTCGAGGTACTGGACACCGAACCGGAGGTGCGGGACGCGCCACAGCCAGTGCGGCTCGAGCCGGTGCGCGGGCGTGTCACCTTCGAGCACGTGACGTTCGCCTATGATGGCGTCCGGCAGGTGTTGCGGGGGGTGAGCTTCGACGTCGCTCCGGGCGAGCTGATCGGGCTCGTCGGGTCGTCGGGCGGCGGGAAGTCCACGATTGTGAACCTGATCGCCCGCTTCTACGACGTGACGGGTGGGGCGATCCGGGTTGACGGCGTGGACGTGCGGCAGCTCGAGCAGGGGCACTACCGCCGCCAGATCGGGATGGTGCTCCAAGACCCGTACCTGTTTCACGGCACGGTGCTGGACAACATCCGGTACGGTCTCCCCGAGGCTGGGCTGACCGAGGTGATCGCAGCCGCGCAGGCGGCGAACGCGCACGACTTCGTCTGCAAGCTGCCGCACGGCTACGACACCGTGGTGGGCGAGCGGGGCCACACCCTCTCGGGCGGTGAACGGCAGCGGGTATCGATCGCGCGGGCCATCCTGCACGACCCGCGCATCCTGATCCTCGACGAGGCCACGAGCAGTGTGGACACGGAGACGGAGCGGGAGATCCAGGAGGCGCTCGAGCGGTTGATTGCGGGCCGCACCGTGTTCGCGATCGCGCACCGGTTGTCGACACTGCGCAAGGCATCACGGCTCTTCGTGGTCGAAGACGGCCGCCTGGCTGAGGCGGGCACGCACCGGGAGCTGTTGGACCGAGCGAACGGGCGCTACCGCAGGTTGTATGAGATGCAGTTGCAGCTGGCATGAGGCAGGTGCCAGGTGTCGGGTGTCAGATCCCACCCTTCACGCCCGACACCTGGCACCCGACACCTGACACCTGGCACCTGAGGAGGAAGCATGACGACAGTCTTGGTTGGCGAGCCGCTCATCGAGCGCGACACCGGGCTCACGCTCGAGCATCGCCCCGACGGTCAGCTGTGGGCCGTGCGAGACGGCGTCGAGCGCGCGGTGCGCGTGCGTCGCTGTTTCCCATGGTCCGAGCCGGCGCGGCACTTGTCCTTGCGTGACGACGACGAGGAAGAGTTCGCGCTCGTAACCGACCCCGCGACGCTCGACACCGGGTCCCGCAAGGCGCTCGAGACGGCCCTGGTGGAGGCGGGGTTCGTGCTGCACGTCGTGCGCGTGCACCAGATCGAGGAGGAAGTGGAGATCCGGCGCTGGCACGTCGAAACCCGGCAGGGGCCGCGCCGCTTCGTGACGCGGCTCGATGACTGGCCGCGCGCGCTTCCGTCGGGCGGCCTGTTGATCCGGGACGTATCCGGCGACCTGTACCACCTCGCCGATCCGGCTCGACTGGACCGGCATAGCCGCGCCATGCTCTGGTCGTTCGTAGACTAAGTCGGCCAGGGGGACGGGCGACGCCGTTTCGCCCATCCCCCCGTCACTCCCACTCAGCTGCTGGCGTGACCGTGCGCCTCGACAAACCACAGGAGTTTGTCGTTCCCTCGGGTGATCTCCGTGAAGAGGTCGGCCGTAGCGGCATCCCCGAGCTCCATCGCTTCCTCGATCGCGCGACGGATAACAGCGCCGAACGAGGCGAGCGCCCCGGCGAGCGCGGCCACGTGATCGGCCCCGCTCACCTTGTCAAGCGGATACTCCTCCAGTTCCGTGGTCTCCGCCACGAAACGGATGGTCCCCACAGCAGTCCCGCCTAGCTGGGCGACCCGCTCCGCCAGCAGATCCGCGGAGCCTGCGGCGTGCTCGACGACTTTGTCGAACAGTTCGTGGAGGGCAATGAAACTCGGTCCGCGAACGTTCCAATGCGCCTGCTTGGCCTGGAGCTGCAGGTCGATGGCGTCGGCCAGCCGTCGGTTGAGAATATCCGCCAACGCCGAACGTGTCCGTTCGGGAAGGTCGTTCTTGGTCTGAAGCAGGGCCAGGCGACTGCGTGTCATGGTGGTCATCTGCGTGCTCCGGGAAATGGGCGTTCGCTCCGGCGCTCCCATAGGCAATGCTCGACCCGTGACCATCAAGCGGACTTGAAAGTTTGATGATGGGATCGTCAGGTGCTGAAACCCCTGCACTGACCCATCAATCGCCCGAGGGTAACTTCACGATATGCCGACAGCGGAACGTGGGAACCGATTGGTCACAGGGCGCGTCACGAGTACCTCTGGAGCCTCGGCGTCATGAAGAATGTGACCCCCCCGGCCCTCTTCGCGCGAGCAATGGGCAGCGTTTCGTACTGACGGCGCCCCATGCCCGAGCTGCCAGACATCGCGCTTTACCTGCACGCACTCGCGCCCCGCATCCGCGGAGCACGGCTCGAGCGCGTGCGGATCGCGAGCCCCTTTCTGCTGCGCACCACCGCCCCCCCGATCGTGGAGATCGAAGGGCGTGTCGTCCGGACGCTCAGCCGCCTCGGCAAGCGCATC
>DATBLG010000131.1:0-20316 GCA_036555485.1 Gemmatimonadales bacterium
CTTGATGGTCATTGGCGTATAGATGCCGAACGTGAGTCCGCCGACCAGGCTATTCAGGAAGCTGTGAAACGTCTCCACCTTGGACACACCATTGGGGCACCTTGCCATCGTCTCCACCGTTTTCGGCGGCACCAGTCCGTATACAAATCCGGACGCCCACGGCTCGTTGATGACTTCGGGGGAGGGAGACCGCCCCGTTTCGATGGTCGCGTGATAACACGCGGTGAGTACGACGACGAGTCCGATGGCCGAGTACTTCAGAGCACGGACCATGATGAACCTCCTGACCGGCGGGAAGGGACGGAAGTGGGATGACGGGAGAATCTGGATCTGATGATGCGGCTCTGCAACCGACGCTATCGCAGGCCGACGATACGCCACCCCATCGGCGTCTGCCGCAGTGTCGCCCGCCAGCTGACTGGCTCCCGACCGGACGTCCCGCCCCGCATCTCGGTAAAGTCGTAGTGGCCTTCGAGCGTCGCCTGCACCTCACCTGGGCCGCGGCGCTCCACCGCCGTCACGCCGAGCTGCATCGTGACATCCCGAACGCGCAGGAACAGCTCTCCCCACTCCTGCGATTGCTGCTCCGTAACGCCCGGATAGGCTTGCCGGATCCGGGACAGGCTCTTGGAGTTGAACGCGCCGGCGAATTCCAGCGCGGCCTGTTCGACCTCACCGCGCAATCCCCCCGCCCCTCGAACCCTCGGGCGACCCTGAGCGTTCCGCTCGGCGGAGTTCCACCGGTCGATCGCGGTCGTGAGGCGGGACGTCGCTTCCGCGAAGCGACCCTGGCGCGCCAGCGCATCGGCCGCCCGCGCGTCGGTATCTCCCGCCGCCAGCTCTTCCGGGCTGGCGCCAGCTGACGCTGCGCGCACCCGTCGGCTGAGCGCACGCGCCTCTGCGATGTGGAAGGCCGCTTCGGCCTGCGTATTTCGGGCCGACGGCGCTGTGGGCCGCGAAGTGGGGGTCGTTCCCCGCTGCGCGCCATCCGCCGCAGCAGGCGGCGTGGTATTCATCCGGACCGTTTCGGCGGGGGATCGCTCCACCACCTTCACTGTTTCCACTGCAGCAGGAAGGAGGGGCGAGGTCGCCGTCGCTTCCGAACCACGACCCAGCAGCCACCAGGCGGCGACGCCGACGACCGCGACGGCGGGGAGCGCCCATAGCAGCGGAGACATCCGGCGTGGAGCCGGAGTCGGCGTGACCGCGCGCGGCGGGGTGGTCGCGGTGCGGGTTGGAGGACGGCGATCCTTGGGCGCCAACGTACGCGTCGCCGGGGGCGGGGCGTTCCGGCTGGGCGGCACGGGACTCATGGGCGTGCGAATCGTCTCGGCCGGGCTCGCCGCGCGCCCGCCCGCCAGCTCCACCAGCTGGGAGCGGATCGGGTCGTCGTGACCGATCGGCGCCCCGCCGAGCTCGACAACGGCCGTCTGGATGTCCGGCCAGCGGGATTCCGGGTCCTTGGCGAGCATGTGCATCACCGCGGCAGCGACCTCGGGGGGACAATCGAAGCGCAGGTCGCCGATCGGCGGCGGGGTTTCGTGGACGTGCGCGAACAGCAGCCCGACGGTCGTCTCCGCCTGGAACGGGACCTGGCCGGCCAGCATTTCGTAGGCGACGATGCCGAGCGAATACTGATCCGACGACCCGGTGAGCTCGCGCTTGGCCGCGCACTGCTCGGGACTCATGTACGACGGCGTCCCGATCGTCGCGCCCGTTTGCGTGAGTCCCTGCGACTCCGACACCTTGGCGATGCCGAAGTCGGTGACGACCGACCACCCATCGGCATCGATCATGATGTTGGCGGGTTTTATGTCCCGGTGCACCACGCCGCGGCGGTGCGCGTACCCGAGCGCGGACCCGACCTGGTACAGGATCGCCTGCACGAGCGGGATCGGCATCTGCCCGAGCTGATGTACGATCGATTCCAGCGAACGCCCTTCGACGAACTTCATCACGAAGTAGACGATCTCGGGGCTTTCCCGCACGGCGTAGATCGGGATGATGTGTGGGTGACTGAGTGACGCCGCCGTACGGGCTTCGCGCTTGAAGCGCTCGACCATCCCCGCGGCGCTGAACAGCGACGGCGACATGACCTTGATCGCCACCTTGCGATCGAGCGCGATTTCATGAGCGAGGTACACCGAGGCCATTCCGCCGTGACCGAGCTCGCCGCGGATCTCGTACTCGCCGACGGTGGCACGACGCAGCGCGTCCACCAGGTTGCCCTGGGTGACGCCCATGCGCGCCGCGTCGGCGGCGGGCGTGTAGGCGGTGGCGACCTGCCCCTGTTGGCCCGAGACGTCAGCGCCGCACTTGCTGCAGGCTCGGGCCCCGGCAGGGACGGGCGTGCCGCAGCGCGAGCAGTACGCCATGGGAGCGGTCATCGGGCGGCGGGGCGACGGGTCATGTGATCAATATATTCTCCCAACTCCCTTGACGAGGCGGTCTCGTGCGCGCGCAGCCATCGGCCAAAGGTGTCGTCGCCCTCACGCTAGGGGCCGTGCTCCTCGTCACCCCGGCGGCGGTGACGGTCGGGTTCCCGGCGGTGGACGTGGTGGATGTGGGACCCAGCGAGGAGAATCGGAACCCCATCGCGCCCATTTGCGACGGCCATGACCGAGGCATATGATTGAGCCCTCGTCCCCCCTGGGAGTCAGGATGTCGCTGCGGGTCGTGTTCGTCGCCGGCGCACTGGTCGCGGTCGTGACGCCGGTGCGCGCTCAGGATTTGCGCCAGCAGGTTCGGCAGCTCTTCACGTTCGGCACCTGCGGTCGGCAGGTGTGCCTTGACACGTCGGTGCTGTTCGGGCACGGTGACCATTACATCCCCGCCAGCGAGGAGATCGGAACCACCCTGATCTCGTTCCTCTCCACGTCGATCGGGACCAGCGTGTCGAACACGCCCATCAGCTCCGCGTCGAGCGGAACGACGTTCCGATTCGAAGGCGGCGTTCCAGTGAAGACCTCCACCTCGGCGGGACCGGTGTTCGGGGAGCGGGCGCAGACCCTCGGTCGGGGCCGCTGGTTCGTGGGGGTGGGGGTCACCGCGATCGATTTCGCGCGCCTGCGTGGCGTGCCGTTGGACGGCATCACGCTCACCCTGCCGCACCAGGACACGAATCCGCCTGGGTCGCCCCGTGATACCCTGGGTGTTCCGCCGTTCGAGAACGACATTATTGACGTCAAGGTGCGCATGGACGTGAGCGTCTGGGTCGCGTCGCTGTCGGTGAACTACGGGTTGGTGGACGGCGTGGATCTGGGTGTGACGGTGCCGTTGGTGCGCACCGCGGTGTCGGGGCAGAGCAGCGCCCAGCTGCTCCTGGTCGGCGGCGACACCCTGCACCGGTTCGGGGGGAACGGGACCAATCCCGTGCTCACGTCCAGCTCGGCGGTCGAGGGCACCGCGACCGGCCTGGGCGATGTCGAGGGACGCCTCAAGATCAACCTCGCGCAGACCGATCGGATCGGGGTTTCGGTCGTGGGATTCGCCCGGTTTCCTACTGGTGACGACAACAACCTCCTAGGCGCGGGCCGGTTCAGCGGTCGTGCCCTCGGCGTCGTGTCCGCGCGTTTCGGCGATCTCAGCCCGCACGCGAACTTCGGGGTCACCGTCCGCGATGCCACGGATCTGAACAATTCGGTCGAGGCCAACGCCGGATTCGACACGCTGCTCTCGCCGTGGACCACGATGGCGTTCGACCTCCTCGGGTCGTGGCAGCTCGGCGCGCCCAAGCTCGACGTGCCGGCCCCCGTGGTATTTCTGGCACCGGTGCGCCACACCGTGGAAGTCACGAACATCCCGTCCCAACAGGACGATCTCTTGAGCATGTCGATCGGGTTCAAGTTTCGCACACCGCGGGGCATCCAGATCGTCACCAATGCGCTGTTCCCCCTGCGCGATTCCGGGCTGCAGCCCAGCGTCGTATGGACGGGTGGGGTGGAGTACAACTTCTAGTCACGCGGGACATCCCATGTTTGGGCGTTTACCTCGAGATTCTGGAGCAGACTGGCGTCAGCGGCTCGCCCTCGCCGGGACTGTTGTCCTGTTGGCCGGGACCGGATCGCTCGCCGCTCAGACACCGCGCTCGGCCATCACGCAGCTCTTCACGTTTGGGACGTGCGGCCAACCGTTGTGTCTCGACCTCCTCCCGGACACCGTCACCGGCGTGAACCACGGAACGCACTTCATCAATGCGACCCGAACGTCCGGCGGAACGGTCATCTCGTTCCTCACATCGGCGATCGCCATCAGCGTGTCGAGCACCCCGATCAGCTCGTCATCGGGCGGGACGACATTTCAGTTCCAGGGCGGCGTGCCGGTCAAGACTTCGACGTCGGCCGGCCCGATTTTCGGCGAGCGCGCCCAGACCCTGGGGCGGGGGCGGTGGTTCGTGGGACTCGGGTTCAGCGAGGTCAGCTACCGACGACTGCGCGGCGTCCCGCTCGGCGGCATCGTGTTCAATTTCACGCATGAAGACCGCCCGCCGCTCGACTCGATCGGCAACCCAGCGTTCGAGCGCGACTTCATCCAGATGAAGCTCGACTTGGACGTCAGTCTCCTGGTCGCGGCGTTCACGGCCACCTACGGTCTCACCGACAGAATCGACTTGGGGGTGACGCTCCCATTCGTGCGCACTTCGGTCGCGGGGCGGAGCACGGCGGAGATATTTCTCGTCGGGAGCGACACGCTCCACCGGTTCGGCGGGACGGGTGCCAACCCGGTGCTCACCGCTTCATCGTCTGCAGCCGGTGTGGCCAGTGGACTCGGGGACGTCGAGGGACACCTGAAGATCACCCTGCTGCACGGCGAACACATCGGCGTGGCCCTGGTCGGGTCGGGGCGGTTCGCGACGGGTGACGAAGGCAACCTGCTCGGCGCCGGGTCATCCAGCGGCCGCGGGCTGGGCGTCATCTCTGCCCGCCTGGGGAGTTTCAATCCCCACGGCTACATCGGCTATACGGTGCGCAGCGGCGCGTCTCAGACCAATTCGGTCGAGGCCAACCTGGGATTCGACAATCTCATCGCCACCTGGGCCACGATGGCGCTCGACGTGCTCGGCTCCTGGCAGGTGGGGGCCTCGCCGATCACGCTCCCTGCGCCGATCCAGTACGATACGCCGTTTCCCTACACCCTCGACGTCACCAACATCCCGGCGCGGCGGGACAACTTCATGAACCTCTCGATGGGGTTCAAGTTCCGCACCAAACGGGGCATCCAGATCGTGACCAACGCCCTGGTCCCGCTCTCGGATGCGGGCCTGCAACCGGGCGTCATGTGGACGGGTGGCGTGGAGTACAACTTCTAGAGCCGTGATGTAGTGCGGACGTGGCGGGCGCCCGGCCGGTGGCCGGGCGCTTGTGTTACCTAGCGAACCGCCGTGATGACCCACTCCGAGCTGCGACGCGCCAGCTGTATCGTGACCTCGTATCGGGCGCGGTCGGGCGCGTGGTTGTCGGCGCGCTTGAACGTCAGGGTCATGGCGACGCGGGCATCGGCCTGGTTGCCGGTCGGTGTAATACGCATCGCCTGCCACGAGGCGCGGATGTCCTCGGCACCCGTGAAGAACTGTCGCCAGCTATCCGCCTGACTCTGCGGAATGTCCGGAAACACCCGCAGGACGGCGTTGATGTCCTGGCGCTCGAGCGCGCGCGCATAGGCGTCGATCGTGCTGCGGATGGCCGGTACTGGGTCGACCGCGGGCTCCGGCGCGGACGTCACGGGCGGCGGGGGGGCCGGGGGGCTCGAAGCGGTGTCGGGCGCGGGCAGCCGTCGCGCCGCCGCGATTCTGGCCGCCGTCGCCGTGTTTTCAGCCTCGGCGAACAGACCGGTCGCCCGTTGTAGCTGGGCGAACGCGGCGGCCCGACGACCTGACTGGCGCAGCTGCTGCGCGAGCCGCACGGCCTCGTCGCCACGGCTGAGGTCGGTCTCGCCGGCGCCCGCATCAACCGCCTGCGCGCGGGCCGCACGTGCGCTCGCCAGCGCGGTCGCGACGGTTGACTCGGAACTATCCCGGGCCCGCGGGGTGGTCTCGCGGGAAGGAACGCGCTGCGGTGGGGCAGGCGCCGGCGCCACGGTCGTTTCGGCCGCCGGGAGCGACACCCCGAGCGTCGGCCCGGTGGGTGAGTCCAACGCCACACTCGCTGCGCCGGTCACACTGTCCGTCGGCGGCGCGCCGTTGGAGCCACCCCGCCCAAACGGGTTGACCAGCCACAGGATCGCGGCGATTCCCGCGAGCACGACCCCCCCCGCGACAAGGGCGAAGACCCGGGTGCGTGAGCGCACGGCGGTCACCGTGATCGTCGCGGTGGCGCTCGTGTTGTCGCTCGACGCCGTGATCATGACCGTTCCCGGTCCCACCGCGGTGACGAGCCCGTTCGGCGCCACGCGCGCGATGCGCGTGTTGGTCGACGCCCAGCTCATCGGCCGACTGACGAGCGTTTGACCGTCGCGGGATTTGGCGGAGACGAGTAGCTGCACTTCGCTGCCGGCGCTCACCGTTGCACGCTCGGGCGAGATCAGCAGTGTGGCGATCGACGGCCGCGCCCCACTCGTGCCCAGCACCGCCGACGGCTGGCTCACAGGTGTGGTGAACCGCGCCAACACTTTCAGGCTGTCGCTCTTGGCGGCGAGCGTCATCATCTTGGTGCGGATCGGATCGTCCGGGGCCAGAGGTGGACCACCAATGGCGGCGACCGCCGCGTCGCTGGTCGGGAAGCGGCGGTCTGGTTCCTTTTCCAGCATCCGCATCACGGCGGAGGCGATCTTGGGCGGGCAATCAGCCCGCGCCATCTGGATCGGCGGCGGCGGGTCATTGAAATGCGCGTACATCACCGCCATCACCGAGTCGGCCGCAAACGGGAGTTTGCCCGACAGCATCTCGTACGCGACCACACCCAGCGAATACTGATCCGACGCGCCGTCGAGCTCCTTCGCCGCGCATTGCTCGGGGCTCATGTACGAAGGGGTACCGACCGTCGCTCCGGTCACCGTCAGCCCCGGCGTCTGTGACACCTTGGCGATGCCGAAATCGGTGACGACCGCCCAGCCGTCGGAGTCGATCATGATGTTGGCGGGCTTGATATCGCGGTGGATGACTCCGCGGCGATGCGCGTAGCCTAGCGCCGAGCCGACCTGCTGCAGAATGGTCTGCACCATCGCGATCGGCAGCGGTCCGACTTCCCGAATGATCGAATCGAGGGGCCGGCCTTCCACGAACTTCATCACGAAGTACAGCAGCCCGCCGCTTTCCCTGACGGCGTAGATCGGAATGATGTGCGGGTGGCTGAGCTGGCCCGCCGTCCGCGCCTCCCGTTTGAAGCGCTCCGCCATGCCCTCGCCGCTCAGCAGGAGCGGAGACATCACCTTGATCGCGATCTTGCGATCGAGCGCGATGTCGTGCGCGAGATAGACGGTGGCCATCCCGCCGCGGCCGAGCTCGGCCAGCACCTCGTATTCCCCCAGGGCTGCCTGACGCAGCGCCTCGAGCAGGGCGTCCGGCTTGAGGGCGAGCGGGGAGGTCACGTTGACCGTGGCGACGCCGCCCTGCGACCCGGAAATATCGAGGCCGCAGCTCGGGCAGTAGTGTGCGCCGGGCGCGATCGGGGTGCCGCAGCGGCTACAGTTGTGTGTGTCGGTCACGGACACGATCGATGCTGAGCCAAGTAGGGAAATATGCCGCTGGCGGATACCTATGCCAAATCGTAGCTTGGCTGCGACACTCTCCTGGAGTCAACCCGGACCGTGAGTGAGTGGCTGCAGGAGAATGCCGGTCTGAGTTTCGCCTTGCAGGGTCGGCTGCTCAGGACCCTGATGATCGTCGGCGGGCTGTGGCTGGTACATCGGCTCGCGCTGGCCCTCATGTACCGCCGTGCCCAGGACCCGTGGGTTCGGTACAAATGGCGCAAGACGATCAGCTACGCCGCGCTGTTGCTCGGTTTCCTGTTGATCGGCGTGACGTGGATCGAGCGCGCGGGCTCGCTCGCCACCTACCTCGGGCTCTTCTCCGCCGGACTCGCCATCGCGCTGAAGGACATCGTGGCGAATCTGGCCGGTTGGGCGTTCATCTCCTGGAGCCGCCCCTTCGAAGTGGGCGACCGGGTTCAGATCGGCTCCCACGCGGGGGACGTGATCGACCTCCACCCGCTGCAGTTCACGCTGAACGAGATCGGGAACTGGGTGCACGCCGACCAGAGTACCGGGCGTATCATCCACGTACCGAACGGGAGAGTATTATCGGAGCCCCTTGCCAATTATGACAAGGGCTTCCGCTACATCTGGAATGAGATCCCCGTCACCGTCACGTTCGAGAGCAACTGGAAGAAAGCCAAGGAGATCCTCGAGGCGGTCGCGACGCGTCACGCCGAGCATCTGACCGACCAGCTCGAACGAGATCTCCTCGAGGCGTCCCGCCAGTATCTCATCGCGTACACCAAGCTCACGCCGATTGTTTACACCAAAGCCGCCAGCGACGGCGTATGCCTCACTCTGCGCTACCTCATTCGGTCGCGATTTCGGCGGGGTAGCGAGAACGCCATCTGGCAGGACGTCTTGGAGGAATTTGCCGCGGCGCCGGACATCGACTTTGCCTATCCGACGGCGCGGGAGTTCCGGAATTTCATCGAGGGGAAGCCGGCGACCAAACCCACCACCACCCCCACGCCCCCCAGCGCCTGATACCGACATGGCTGGCCTACGGCAGGGACGTGGCCACCGTGTAGTGTGTCACCGTCGGCTCCAGGGACAAGAGATAGTCGTGGTCCTCTGGATAGTATCGCGCCCGTTCTGGATCGTCGCCGGCGAAGCGGCGCACCGCGTCCATCGACTCCCACAGTGAGATAAACACGAATTCGGTGTGATCGGTCGCGTCACGCCGCAGCACATACACGCCGCGGTTCCCTGACGTGCCGCGGCATTCGCGCACGCCGGTCGCGTCGAGATACGCCGCATACGCGTCGCCGCGTCCCGCCGTGACGGATCCGCGCCACACCCGGGCGATCACTGGGGCTCGAGCCGGGCCAACACGTCCGCGGTGTCCACGACGGTCGCGAATTCTCCGTGGAGGTCGGCCAGCGCGACGTCGTGCAATAGCTGCGCCGGGAACAGCCGGCCGTCCGGTCCGGTGTTGTCGAACGTCGCCGTGGCATCCGCGACCACGTAGGTGTCGAAGCCCAGATTCCCGGCCATGCGGGCGGTCGTCGAGACGCAGAAATTCGTCTGAATCCCCGTGACGACCAGGGTGGAACGGCCCATGGACCGGAGATCCGCCTCGAGCGACGTGCCGATGAACGCGCTGTTGACCGATTTCTGGACGACCGGCTCGCCCGCCCGCGGCCGGACTTCATCCTTGATCTCGACCCCGGGTTGGTTGGGGCGCAACGGGGAGTCGGCGAGCCGGGAGACATGCTGAACGAAGATGATCGGGCGCCCGGTGCGTCGCCACGCGTCGAGCAGACTGGCGATGTTGGCTTCGAGCGCTGGGTTGTTGCGATGATGCGACTCGTTGTACCCATCGAAGCCTTTTTGCACGTCTACGACCAGCAGAACAGCCTCTGGTCCGAGGGTGCTCATACCGTCTCCGTCGCGACCCGGTGGGCTCGTCCCTCGGCCGTGACGCGTTCACCGATATCGAGGACCGCCTGCACCAGTGTATCGAAGTCTTCCTGCCGGCTGCGCTGATTCGTGTTTGCCACCCGGATGGCGAACCGACCGTTCAAAACCGTGTGTGACGGCAGGGCGATTCCGCTCTCCTGCACGCGCCACAGGATCTCCTCGTTCAGCGCGTTGAGCGCCGCCTCGTCGAGGCCCGGGGCCACGAAGCGGAAGCAGCACACGTTGAGCGGCGCCGGCGCCAGACGCTCCAGCCTGGGGTGCGCGTCCACGAGTTCGCTGAGGTAGCGGATGTGTCGCACGTTCTGGTCGATCAGGCGGCCGATCAGGTCGACGCCATGCGTCTTGAAGGCCATCCACACCTTCAGCGCCCGGAAGCCGCGGGAGAGCTGTACTCCGAGGTCCGCAAACAGGACCCCGCCCGCGGCGGGGCCTCGCGGCGTGGCGCCGAGGTAGCTGGGGGCGACGGCGAAGGTGTCCCGGTGCACGCCGGGGTGCCGGACCAGCGTGCAGCCCACCTCGAATGGCAGGTAGCCCCACTTGTGCAGGTCGAACGCCACCGAGTCCGCCAGCTCGAGGCCCGCGACCATCGGGGCGAGCCTGGGAGAGAGCCTGAGGAGCGCACCGAAGGCGCCGTCCACGTGAAACCAGAGATCCTCGTCGTGACAGACGCGGGCGAGCGCACGGAGATCGTCGGTCGCCCCGGTATTCACAGTACCAGCGTTCCCGACGACGCAGATCGGGCGCTGGCCGGCGGCGCGGTCCCGGGCGATCGCCTCCCGCAATGCGGTCACGTCGATGCGATACTCGGCATCCGTCTGGATCAACCGCAGGTGGCGACGCCCGATTCCCATCAGCTCGACTGCCTTGCGGACCGAGCTGTGCCCTTCGGTCGAGACGTAGACGATGAGCGGCGGAGCGCCGTCACCCATTCCGTGTTCCCGAACGTCGAACCCCGCCTTGGCCTGCCGCGCCACCGCGAGGGCCACGAGGTTCGCCATCGAGCCCCCGGACAACAACAGACCACTGGCGTTGTTCGGAAATCCCATCAGCTCCGCGAGCCAGGCGATCACGCGTTCTTCAACGTAGCGGCCGCCGTCCTGGATCCCCGCGGTCTGCGGGTTCATCCCTGAGGCGAGCATGTCGGCGAGCATCGCGAGCGGCGTGCCGGTCCCGATCACCCACCCCCAAAACCGCGGGTGGATATTGCCGGGCGGATAGGGAAGGACGTCCCGCTTGAACTGCTCGTACACCGCTTCCGCGGGCAGCCCGTGGCGGGGCAGCGCCTCGGCGAGCCGTTCCTTCACGGCGTCGGGAAAGGGCTGCCAGACGGGACGTTCCCGCACGCGTGCGAGGTACTCGAACATGTCGTCCAGCATCCGGTGGCCCAGGGCTCGCAGTTCATCCCAGTCTTGGGGATCGAGCGTCAGGTCGGGCCGAATCGGTGTGCTCATGCGGCCTCCGGGGGCCGGATCAGTGACGCAGTCGCCGGTCGGCGGTCGGCTGTCGGCTCTCCATCTGCCGAAGGCCGACGGCCGATAGCCGACGGCGCCGTGTGAGACAACTGGATCCAGAGAACGGCGGCGAGCGTCAATGCGATAGCCACGACCATGCGCCCCGTGATCGCTTCGTTGAGAAACAGCCAGCCCAGCAGCACGGCGATGACCGGGTTCACGTAGGCGTACGTGCCGACGATCGTGGCGGGAGCATAGCGCAACGCATAACTGTAGGCGCTGTACCCCACGATCGAGCCAAACACCACCAGGTACCCCATGGCCAGGGCGCCCTGTCCGTCCAGGTGCCAGCTCGGCCATTCGCCCAGGGCCGTCCCCACGAGCGAAACGACGGTGCCACCGGCCAACATCTGGATCGCGGCGGTGACGTAGGGGCTCGCCTCGGTCGGATGGCGCTTGGCGTAGATCGAGCCGAGCGACCAAAAGGCGCTGGCGCTGGTCAGCGCGATGGGTCCGCGCAAGTCGGCTTGGAGTATTTCCCGTGGACTGGCGCCCACCAGCAGCGCCGTGCCCAGGAACCCGACCCCGAGCCCGACAATGACGCGCCAGCCGAGCGCCCCTGATCCTCCCGGGATGATGGAGTCGAAGAACGCCATCCACAGCGCGACGGTTACGACGAATACGCTCGCGACGCCGGAAGCGGTGTACTGTTCGGCCCACACGACGAACGCGTTTCCGCCGGCGAGCAGCAATACGCCCGCGAGGGCCGCCGAGCGCCAGTCCGCGGCGCGGCGCGGCAGCCGATCGCCGAAGGCCAGTGCCCCGACCAACAGCAGCGCTCCGGCCACGACGAAGCGCAGTCCGGCGAATAGGAACGGCGGCAGCACTTCAACGCCGACCTTGATCGCGAGGTAGGTCGAGCCCCAGAAAAGGCAGACGAGCAGCCAGGCGATCAACGCCTTCCCACGCAGCGTCGCCATCAGTCCAGGTCCTCAGCCAACAGCCCGGGCTTCTCGAATACGGTGGACAGTACGATCGTGGTGCGCGTATTGAAGGCCTTCTGCCCGTTCGACATGGTCCGCAGCACGTTCTGCACGCCCTCGAGATCGGGCGCGACCACTTTCATGATGTAACAGTCCTCGCCCGCCACGTGGTGACATTCGAGCACACCCGGGTGTTTGGCCATCTCCCGCATCCGGGGTTCATCGCCAACGTAGTTGCTGTTGCCGTAGCGCACGGCCACGAACGCGGTGACCGGGAAGCCCAGCTTGGCCCGGTCGAGGTGCGCGCCGTAGCCGGTGATGTGACCCGATTCCTCGAGTCGCTTGACGCGTTCCATGACCGCGGGGCGCGAGAGGTCGACCTCGTCGGCGATCGCCTGGTAGCTGGAACGGCCGTCGGCGGCGAGGAGGCGCACAATGCGTCGATCGATGGCGTCGAGGGCGGGTTTTGCGGCCATTTCGTAACCTCGCTCACTATTGGCGGTCAGACGATTCGTAGATAATTAGTGCCTCTGTATTAACGCAAGTACAATACGTTAGGGTTCCACAGACGAACCATCCGGTTCTGGCGGGCAAAGTGTCCTTGAGTTAGGACACCGCCCATGGCTACCTTGCCGCCCATGGCCACTCCCCTGGAAGCGCTGCGCACGGCCGTGCGTGAGTTTCCATCCGCGCTGTTGGGGTACTCCGGTGGTGTGGATTCCGCCCTGTTGGCCGTGGTGTTACGCCAGGAGCTGGGTCCCGATCGCATGCTCGCGGCAATCGGACGCAGCGCGTCGTTGCCGGCCGAGCAGCGGGCCATGGCCCATGCGGTCGCCGCGCAATTCGACGTCCCCGTGACGGAAGTGGACACCCGCGAGCTGGACGATCCGCAATACCTCGCGAACCCGACCAATCGCTGCCTCTTCTGCAAGCGCGAGCTGTGGGGCCGTCTGCGGGAGCTGGCCGACGTCGGGGGCTTCAGCGTGGTGTACGATGGTACCAATGCCGATGACCTGTCTGAGCACCGTCCTGGCTACGCTGCCGGCCTGAAGGCTGGCGTGCGTTCACCTCTCGTCGTGGCGGGGCTCGGAAAGGCCGGCGTCCGCGCCGCCGCCCGCTCGCTGGGGCTACCCAACTGGGACGCGCCCGCATCACCGTGCTTGTCGAGCCGCGTGCAATACGGCTTGCAAATCACACCGCGCCGGCTGCGGCAGGTCGAAGACGGAGAGGCGTTCCTCCGGGGTTTGGGCGTGCGCGGCAATCTGCGCGTGCGCCATCAAGGCGACGCCGCCCGGATCGAGGTGGAACCTGCGTGGATTCCCTGGCTCGAATCGCGGCGCGTCGAGGTCGCGGAGCATCTGCACCGCCTCGGTTTTGACGAGGTCGCCGTCGATCCCCGTGGCTACCAGCGGGGCAGTCTGCTGCAGGATCGCGCTGGCCGGTGAGGCTGTTCGTCGCGCTGACGCCACCGCCCTTGGTGCAGCGAGCGGTGTGGGATGCGTTCGCGCCGCTGCGCGCCCGCGCGCTACCGGTGAATTGGGTGCCCCCCGACGGTATCCATCTGACCCTCAAGTTTCTGGGCGAGGCTGCCGATGAGCGACTGGCCGAGTTGAGTGACGCACTGGTGAACGCGGTCGCGGGCGCCCGCACGATCTCTCTGGTCGTGCGCGGGGCCGGCGTATTCCCGGATCCGCGGCGACCGCGAGTGTTCTGGGCCGGGGTGGACCCGGATCCGGCGATCGAGCTGCTGCAAAACCAGGTCGAGCGCGTGTTCGCGCCCCTCGGATTCCCGACCGAGGCGCGAGCGTTTCGGCCCCACCTGACCCTGGGGCGGGTTGGGAAACACGCGCGGATGGGCGAGTTCGCCGAGGTGGAGCAGGCGCTGGCGGACCTGACGGTCGAAGCCGCGGCGCTGCTCGATGGCGTGGACTTGATGTGCAGTGTGCGCCGGCCTGCCGGGGCGGTGTATGAGAGGGTACATCGTGAACGGCTGCCTTAGGGGTCTGGTTCGCCTGTTTCTGTTTGCGCTGCTGCTCCTCCTGGTGGCCGCGGCGTGGTGGTATCGCGCGCCGCTCAAAGAGACGTTCGACCGGCTGGTGGGCCGGCGCGATACGGCTCTTCCGGAGGTGCGGGATACCAATGTCGGGGCCCCGACGCCGACGGCACTCGCGGACGCGTCCGGGAAGCTCAGCGCGCTCGGCCGCCGTGGTGGGCCGGATTCGGTGCGCTTGACCCCCAACGAAATGGCGGCGCTCATCGGGACGGGCATCGACTGGACCGTGCGCAAGACCTTCGACTCGCTGCGCGTGGAGCTGTTGGAAGGCGCGTTGGCCGTGCACGCGCGGCTCGATACGAAGTTGATCCCTCCGAATGCGTTGGGGCCGCTGCGCGGACTGCTCGCCGAGCGAGAGCCGATTCGGATCGCGGGTCCGCTCGCCATCGCGCGACCGGGGACGGCGCGCTGGACCGTGCGGGAAATCTCGTTGCGTGGCTTCCCGTTCCCAACGCCGGCGGTCCAGGCGCTCGCGCGCCAGACGGCGGGAGCGGACGCCAACGGGGCAGTGGCCATCGGCGTGGACCGGGCCATCGCCGACGTGGCGGTGCATCCCACCGGCGTGGTGCTCTACCGGAGGAGACGCCCGTGAGCCGTCGCGTGCTGATTGTCGACGATGAAAAGGGCGTCCGCGATGCCTTGAAGCAGGTGTTCGAGTTCGAAAAGCTCGAGGTGCAGACCTGCGCGTCGGGGCACGATGCGCTCCAGGCGTACCCGGAGTTCCGGCCGCATCTCGTATTTCTCGACGTCAAGATGCAGGGGATGGACGGTCTCGAGGTGTTGCGGCGGCTGCGGGAGCTCGATCCGCACGCGCAGGTGGTGATGATCTCCGGCCATGGGACGATTCAAACCGCCGTGGAGGCGACGCAGCTCGGCGCCTATGACTTCCTGCAGAAGCCGCTCGACACCGACCGCATTCTGCTCACGCTGCGGAACGCACTGGAGCGCGTGGATCTCGCGGTGGAGAACGTCCGGCTGCGCGCCGAGGTCGAGGCCCAGTACGAGATCGTCGGTTCGAGCAAGGCGATCAAGACGGTCATCGAGCGCATCGAGAAGGTGGCCCCAACGCCGGCACGCGTCCTCATCACGGGCGAAAACGGCACCGGCAAGGAGCTCGTGGCGCGCGCGATCCATGCGCTCAGCAGGCGCGCGCGCGGGCCATTCGTCGAAGTCAACTGTGCGGCCATCCCCTCCGAGCTGATCGAGAGCGAGCTGTTCGGGCATCTGAAAGGCAGCTTCACCGGCGCGGTGTCGGATCGGGCCGGGAAGTTCGAGCTGGCCGATGGCGGCACCCTGTTCCTGGACGAGATCGGCGACATGAGCCTGTCGGCCCAGGCCAAGGTGTTGCGCGCCCTGCAGGAAGGGGTGATCACGCGGGTGGGGTCGGGGAAGGCGCTACAGGTGGACGTCCGCGTGATCGCCGCGACCAACAAGACCCTGGAGCAGGAGATCGCACAGGGCCGCTTCCGCGAGGATCTGCTGTACCGGCTCAACGTGGTGCCGATCGAGGTGCCGCCGTTACGCGCGCGTCGCGGGGACATCCCGCAGCTCGTTCGCCATTTCACCGACCAGCTCTCGGGCACGGGACGCGCGGGCTTGAAGCCGAGAGAGTTCGAAACCGTGGCGCTGAAGCGGCTCGCGGCGCACGACTGGCCGGGCAACATCCGCGAGCTGCGCAACGCCGTGGAGCGCCTGCTCATTCTGGCTCCGGCTGACGAAGTCACCGAAGCGGATGTGGACCGACTGGTGGGCGACGGCGGCCGCAGCGTGGCCGTGGGCGAAGTGGTGGCCGGTGGAGCGTTACTCCGGGCCGGAACGTTCGAGGAATTCAAGCTGGCGGCCGAGCGCTCCTACCTGCTCGCCAAGCTCAAGGAGCACGACTGGAACGTCTCCGAAACCGCACGCACGTTGGCGATGCCACGGAGCAACTTGTACAAGAAGATCGAGCGTTACCGGTTGGCACGGGAGTGAACCGTGCGTGACGTCAGATTGGCGCACCTGCTCGCGGTCCTTTGGCTGGTGGTCGGAGCGCCTCAGCAGGGGACGCCGCGCCCGGCCGCCGCCCTCCAGGGCGCTCGACCGCGGCTCACGGCTCGTTTCGAGCACACCGATGATGCTGGGTGCCGAGCCCCTCGTCCCTTTCTGCGGAGCAAAAGGCCAGACTGCAACAACTGATCGATGAGTACGCCGGCATGGTCCGCGGTGGGATGGAGGCTGTGGAACGCCCCGGCGCACTATACTTCCTCTGGATGGGTCCAACAGAAGGCAGTCCAGCAGCTCAGGCTTACCGTGTAGAGGGCGCCGGATTTGTTATCGAGTTCTTCGATTCAGGGGATCATGCCCATACACTCATTGCAGACGGAGACCGACTTCGGCCAGCAGCCTAGTCGCCGCTCCCCAACGAGGCAGGGCAGACCATGATCCGGACCGGCCACCTAGTCGGAGCCGCATGGGTGGCTCTCGGATGCCACGCGACGACCGGTCCCGTCCCGCTCGGGTTCGGTCGGGAAATCGAGTTCTCAACCCACCGGGAAGTCGATGTTGGTTTCGAGAGTGCGGGCGGGATCGTGCTGGCCGCTACCCTCATTCTCCCGAAGGCGCACGGGTCTTACCCAGCTATCGTGATGCACTTCGGATCCGATCGCTGGACGCGAGCCACCTACGACAGCTCACACCTCGCGTTCTGGATCGACAACGGAATCGCTGTCCTCACGTATGACAAGCGTGGCGTCGGTCGCTCGCAAGGAACCTGTTGTCCCTGGCGTAACCCCACCTACTTTCCGCTGCTCGCTCAAGATGTGATTGCGGGGGTTCGCACGGTCAAGCAGCATCCCGAGATCAACGGCCCGTACGTCGGTGCCTGGGGGTTCAGTCAGGGCGGCTGGATCGTGCCGATGGCTGCCTCCCTGGCACCGGGGGAGATCGCCTGGATGATCCTCGGGTCCGGGCCGGCGGTCTCGGTAGGCGAGGAACTTCTGTATGGCTCGCTTACCGGAGACGATGTGTGCCAGCCGACCGGACTCCCGGCGGACGACATCGAGCGACAACTTGATGCCGCCGGGCCGTCCGGCTATGACCCCCGACCCGTGCTCGCCGGGCTCCCGACGCCAGGGCTGTGGATCTATGGTGCACTCGATACCAGTCTGCCGGTTGCGCGGAGCGCGGCGGTTCTCGAAGCGCTACGAGCGCAGGGGCGCGACTTCACGTCCATCGTCGTCCCACGGCTCAACCATGAATGGATCCTGGATGGCGCCATGTGCCAGCACGACGGGCCGGGTGGCATCGATGGCACGCTGATCACCATGTGGCTCTGGCCGCGACTTGGTCGTTCACCCCCGTAAATCGCGTGCCCATCGCCTCCGCGCACACCTTCCGAAGCATGCTTCGTTTCGACCGCCGCACTCGACCGCTCCTCGCCGTCGCCATGTCTTGGTTGCTGGGGTGCTTAAGCACAACGTCTCCCGAGCCTGGTGTGCCATTTGTCGCCGTCACCGCCGGCCGCTTCCATTCCTGTGCGTTGACTGCACGTCACGAGGCGTATTGCTGGGGCAGGAACGCATATGGAGCGCTCGGCGACGGCACGACACGTGACAGCTCGGCGCCCGTGCGCGTTGCCGCGGCCTTCGATTTTGAGGCGATCACTGCGGGATTTGACTACACCTGCGGGATTGCGACGAACGGCGCGGCCTATTGCTGGGGCGCCAACTTCAACGGGGAGCTGGGCGACGGGACCACCACCAACCGCACTGCACCTGTGGCCGTCGCTGGTGGCCTCGCATTTCGGTCACTCAGCGCCGGCGAGGCGCATACCTGCGGTATCACGACTGGAGGCACGACCTATTGCTGGGGCGCGCCGCTCGGTCCGGCACCGGGAGGCGGCGTGTTGCCGAACCTGCTGCGTCCGACGGCACTCAGCGGGCCCGGGTTCAAGGAGGTGAGCGCCGGGTACGAGATCGCCTGCGCGATCACGGTTGGTGGAGCCCAATACTGCTGGGGCCTATACCCGCCGGGTGTGGATTTTGCGGACTCGACCGTGCCGTCGACCGCGGTGCCCGAGCCCGTGGGTGGAGCCGTCACATTGCGCAGCATCAGCGCCGGGCACAAGCATGCTTGCGGGGTCGCAGCCGACGGCCGGGCTTATTGCTGGGGGCGGAACCAAACCGGCCAGGTAGGGGACAGCAGTCGGATCTATGCCAACGACCCGGTGGCCGTTGCGGGTGCACTCACCTTCGGAAGCGTATCCGCGCACAGCCCTGGTCACAGTTGTGGGGTGACGGATTCCGGCACGGCGTACTGTTGGGGTGCGAACCATCTCGGTCAGCTCGGCAACGGGAGCGACTCGACGAGTCCCGTGCCGAAACCTGTCGCCGGCACCCACGCCTTCACGGACGTCACCACCGGATTCAATCATACCTGTGGGCTTACGACGGAAGGGGACGTCTATTGTTGGGGCTACGGCGGTTTTGGGCAGCTCGGTAGTGGGACGTTCACCGACACCCGGCAGCCTCAGGCGGTGCGGCGATAGCTCAAGCCGTCCCGAGCAATTGAGAAAGTTGCGGTTGGGTGCGAACTTTCGCGCCACGCTCATACTGGAGACGGGGCATCGTGGTTCCGAAACCCCAAGGCGAGAAAGAGCGGGACTGGGATAGGGAGTTGGCCGAGGTCGACCGGCTACTGAACCAGCTGCCCACCCATCAGGCGGAGCAGGCGGCCGCCGCGGCGAAGCGCGCCGCGGCTCCACCATCCGCACCGGCGTCAAGCCAGCCGACGTCGCGTGCCGGCACCTGGGCGCGGGTGGGGCTCGGGTTGCTGATTGGTATCGGAATGACGCAATGGCCCTACACACACGGCTGCGGCTTGAAGCTGTTCATCTACCTCGGCGGCGTCTTCACGGTCATCGTCGCGGGGGTGTGGAGCGGCTTGTCGTCCTGGAAGCGCCAAATGGGGGTGGCGCACATCCTGTCGCAGGGGCTCGTTATCTGGGGACTGGTGTTGGCGGCACGCGAAGTGCTGCCCAGGATCGGCTACGCAAAAGAAGTTGCCACATGGTTTTGTCCGTAAATGACCGTGCGTGGTACGTGGTGCGTGGTATTATCCGGCGCGTGATCGGAAGGCGGATACGACAGCCCGCCACCGTAACCGGCCATCCGATTCTTCATCGTCAAATACCACGCACAACGCACAATGCACCCTTTCCATGCCGATCTTCCACAACGACACCATGACCAAGAACCCCCAGAACTTCCAGAACTTCATCGCCGGTGAATGGGTGGCCCCCTCCACCGGCAACTATTTCGAGAACCGCAATCCCGCCGACTGGAACGATCTGATCGGCTGTTTCCCGCGCTCGGGCCCCGAAGACGCGCAGCGCGCGATTGCCTCGGCCCAGCGCGGATTTGCGCAATGGTCGAAGACCCCGGCCCCATTGCGTGGGGCGGTCCTGCAGCGGGTCGGTGATCTGCTGGTCGAAAGGAAGGAAGCCATCGCCCACGCGATGACGCGCGAGATGGGGAAGGTGCTGGCAGAGACGCGGGGCGACGTGCAGGAAGGGATCGATACGGCCTTCTACGCGGCCAGCGAAGGGCGGCGACTGTTCGGCCGGGTGGTGCCCTCTGAGCTGCGCAATAAGTGGGCAATGTCCTACCGCCGGCCGATCGGTGTGGCCGGGATCATCACGCCCTTCAATTTCCCGCTCGCGATCCCCACGTGGAAGATGTTCCCGGCGTTGTTGTGCGGGAACGCGGTGATCTTTAAGCCGGCCGAAGATGTGCCGCACACGGGGCACCTGCTGGTCGAGGTGCTGCTCGAGGCGGGCTTGCCTCCCGAGGTGATCCAGTTGGTACATGGCCAGGGGTCGGTCGTGGGGAAGGCCATCATCGATGATCCTGCCGTTCCGGTGATTTCGTTCACCGGGTCCACCGAGACGGGGTCGATTATCGGAGCGACCTGCGGCCGGATGCACAAGCGGCTCTCGCTCGAGATGGGGGGCAAGAACGCGCAGATCGTGCTCGACGACGCGAACCTCGACCTCGCGCTCGACGGCGTGCTCTGGGGAGCGTTCGGCACCACCGGGCAGCGGTGCACGGCGACCAGCCGGCTCATCCTGCAGCGCGGCATCCACGACCAGTTCGTCGACCGTCTGGCCGAGCGGGCGCGGGCGCTCCGGTTGGGCGACGGTCGGGCGCAGGGGACCGACGTCGGCCCGCTCATCCACGAG
>DATBLG010000172.1:0-4396 GCA_036555485.1 Gemmatimonadales bacterium
CGTGTCGGCAGTTCGATTCTGCCCCTGGCCACTTGCATCGCAACGAGAAAAAGCCCCGGTCGCGGTCGGCCGGGGCTTCGTGTTGCTTGTTGCTCAGTTGTACAGCGCGGACAGCTTCGCTCAATTGCCCGTTTGCCGCGCCAGCTCCGCCTTATACGCCTCGCTGGCGTAGATCGCGACTTCGACCCGACGGTTCCGCTGCCGGCCACCCTCGGTGTCGTTACCCGCGACCGGATCCGTCTCGCCCATGCCGCGGGTGGCGACGCGGGCTCGGTTCACTCCTTGCAATACGAGGTAGTTGGCGGCCGCCGCAGCGCGCCGCTCGGAGAGACCCTGGTTGTACGTGCCCGAGCCGACCTGGTCGGTGTGTCCAACGATCAGGATGTCCGAACCTGGGTACTTGTCGAGGCTCGATGCCAGCGTGCGCAGGTTCTTTCGCGCTTCGGGACGTACCTCGTCGGAATCGAAATCGTAGAGCAGGCCCGATTGGAACGTGACCGTGATGCCTTCCCCGACCCGCTCCACGATGGCGCCGGGGATATTCTGTTGCAGCTCCTTGGCCTGTCGGTCCATCTGCGCGCCGATAATGCCTCCGGCCGCGCCCCCGACCACCGCGCCGATCACGGCCCCTCGCGCCGTGTTGCCCGTGGCTCTGCCGATCACCCCACCCACCACGGCGCCGCCCGCAGCGCCAACGACCGCCCCGGTCTGGGATTTGGTCGCGCAGCCGTCGAGCACGACGGACATCGTCGTCGCCAACAGCAGCGAGAAGGGTAGGGTCCGATTGACCGTCCGCATGATTACCTCCTTGAACAGTGCAGCGGAAATGATGAACGCCTCCGACCTGACTACCCCATAACCCCTTGCATGTCTTCAGCCGCAGAAAGGTCGTGACCCACCGACAGGTGACCAAGGGCACACGCCGCCCTCACCGCCGAACGGCGGCACGGTAGAGTACGTTCACATGCGGCTGTTCCACGACATGGTTGAAGACCAGAATCGCTACGTGGTCGAACAGCGCCGCGACGAGCCCCGGCATCGAGGCGACGCCCAGGGCGAGTCCCCACAGCTGCAGATTCCCCACCGTGTACATCGGGTTGTGGAAGTAGCGATACGGCCCGGCGGCTGGCGAGAGCGGCGTGCTCGGTGGACTGAAGAAGTCGCGCCAGTAGTAGCCGTCGGCTCCCGTCGCGGCCCGCGCCCACAACTTCACGCCGATACCGACCGCGGCGAGCATCACACCGAGCACGACAAGGAGCCACCATGGCGCCGCCGGCAACGTCCCCCGAGTGAGCAGGCACAAGGCCACGAAACCTACGGCGTCGTTGTTCATCAGCGCGCTCGCGACACGCCTGAACCGCCGGAATCCCTCTTCCGCGCCGTAGGTCCGGGCGAAGTGGCCGGTGCGCCCTTCGCGGCGCAGCGCCCAACCCACCCACACCACGTACGCCAACCGGCTGGTCAGGTGATACGCGAGCACCAGCGTGTCCCAGACACTCATCGCCGGCCAGCTTAGATGGCGCGACGGCTTCGCGCTAGCCCCGCTTCGGTGCCTTGGGGGTACGCGAACAGCGCCCTATCGGGCGTCGCGGCCGCTCGGCAGTTTGTGGCGTGCACCGCTTTGTATGGTTGGCTGCGCTCGCCATGCTCCCGGCCGGCTGTCGCGTCGGCCCGAAGCCCACCGTGATCGGAGGCCACATCTCGCTGGCCACCGAGCACGGGGCCATCGAGGCCGCGGCGGGCAGCCGGGTCCGGCTGCTGCGAGGCTCCGATTCTCTCGCCGCCGCCCTGACGGCGGCATGCCAGAACTACGAGCAACGGTTTCAGGCGATCGAGGACGGCATGCCCACCCTGTTGCGGCACGGCAAGCCGGACCGGCTCTGGGTGGAGCCGATGACCAACGCACGCGCCACCCTCGCCATCCGTCGTCCAATCCGCCTCGAGCATGCGGGCCGGCGCTGGGGGACGGGGGCCCCCCGCACCATCGCGACCCAATTGGGTCTGGACAGTCTCGAAGCCCTGCTCGACGGTACGGAGGCGACTATCAATCGTGTGCTGATCGCCGCCGCGACGCGGACGGCGGCGGAAAAAGAGGCGTGGTACCGCTTCGATTCGCTGACGCCGGGACGCTACGTCATCTGGGCGCAGGCGCACATCGGCGACAACGACTACACGTGGTGGGCCGAAACCCTGCTGGCCCAGGGCGACTCGGTGCGGCTCGACCTGGACCCGTCGCGCGAAGCCGGTGCGCGACTGTATTGCAACATTCGGTAGGAGAATCGGTCCGTGCAGCCGCGTTTCCTGGGTCTGACCCCTCCTTGCGGTCGCGCAAAACGGCAGGCACAATAGGCGGTTGGTTTGCCGATGTGTGGTTCACATGCAACAAGGAGGGACCGTGGGTAAGCAAGCCTGTCTGGTCAACTTGGGAAGACGGTTTCTGGCCTTGGCCGCGCTCGCCGTTGCCCTGTACGGCGTCCCGGCGTTTGCCCAGAACGGTCAGATCACGGGTGTGGTGCGCGACGCGCGCGGAGTCGGGCTGTCGGGAGCCGCCGTCACGGCTACGAACCAGGCCAGCGGCGTTGCCACTCGCACGACCACGGCTGCAGACGGTAGTTACGCCGTGCCCGGGCTGGCGCCGGGTGCCTACACCGTCACTGCGTCGCTGCCAGGCGTGCGGCGAGTGACGCAGAGGAACATTCAGGTTGCGACGCAGGCGGTGTCGCTCGACCTCGTGTTGCAGCCGCTGATGCTCGACGCGATCACCGTCACGGCCATGCTCCGCGAGCAGGAGCTGGTCAACGTGCCCTTCTCCATCGCGGCCCCTACCGAGCAGGCTCTGC
This sequence comes from Gemmatimonadales bacterium, assembly GCA_036555485.1. Classification (GTDB taxonomy): domain Bacteria; phylum Gemmatimonadota; class Gemmatimonadetes; order Gemmatimonadales; family GWC2-71-9; genus DASTHG01. The sequence continues at coordinate 2,841 of DATBLG010000172.1, forward strand.
GCCTTCGCGGGGCGGACAATATCGAGGCCATCGCGACCACCGTGGCCGGGTTCAGCGTGCAGAACCTGGGCCCCGGCCAGAGTCAGGTCGCCATGCGCGGGGCTTCATCCGGCCAGATCGCCCGAGACCAGCCGGGGGTCAAGGAGCAGGTGAGCGCCTATTTGGATGACGCGGTCATCTCCCTCTCCCTGTTCACGCCGGACCTGGATCTGTTCGATGTCACCCGCGTGGAAGTGCTTCGAGGCCCCCAGGGAACGCTGTTCGGGTCGGGCTCGCTGTCGGGCACCGTGCGCTACATCAGCAACCAGCCCGAGCTCGGGGTGAACAGCGTGTTTGGTGAAGTGGGCGGGAGCTGGATAGACGGCGGCGCCCCGGGCAGCAGCGCCAAGCTCGGAATTAACCTGCCGATGGGCGACAAGGCGGCCTTCCGGGTGGCGGCGTACAGCAACGGGATCCCTGGCTACATGGACGCCGTGCAGCCCAACCTCACGGCCAACGACGACGTCAACGGTGGCGACCGGACCGGGCTGCGGGCTGCCTTCCGGTTTGCCCCGAACGAACGCTTCAGCATCACTCCGCGGGTCGTCTACCAGAGGGTGAGGATGGACGGCTGGAACCGCATCGACGTGTTTAACATTCTGGCCAACCCCTTTACGACGACGCGGCCAGCGGTGACGCTGGGCGAGCGCCAACTCTTCACCCAAATCGCGGAGCCCTTTACCGACGATTTCCTGCTTACCGACGTGAACCTGGGATACGACTTCGGCGGGGTAAACCTGACCTCAATCTCCTCCTACACCAACCGCGACATCCTGGTGGTGCGCGATGCGGGCGCGTTGTACGCCAGCATCGTCGGAGGCTCCATCGGTCTCCCGGAAAACGTGTACACACTCGACTCGCCGCTCTTCGACGCCACGACGTCCAAGGTGTTCACACAAGAGCTGCGCCTGTCCGGCGGCACGGACCGCGTCCGGTGGTTGGTGGGTGGTTTCTACAGCAACAACCGGCGCGACTATGGCCAGGAGGTGTTTGTTTCGCAGTTCGAGGAGATCACCGGCATCCCCACCGACGGCCTCCGGGCTCCCCACAACGTGCTGTTCTTCTCCGACCTCGGCTACGATCTGAAGCAGTACGCCGGCTTCGGCGAAGCCACGGTGTCCGTGAGTCCGCAGCTGGAACTCACCGGCGGCCTTCGCGCCTACAAATTTGAAGAGAACCGCAATCAAATCTTCGATGGCATCTTCGCCCACGACAGCACCGGGACCACGGTGGTGTCGCAACCCGGCACCGCCGATGCCACGGGGCTGGCGCCGCGCTTTATCGCCAGCTACAAGCCGTCCGACGCTCTCACCCTCAACGCACTGGTCTCGCGGGGGTTCCGGCTGGGCGGGATCAACGATCCGCTCAACGTGCCGCTGTGCACCCCCCAGGACCTGGTCACCTTCAGCGGCCGCGACTCGTGGAAGGACGAGACGGCGTGGAACTACGAGGTGGGTGCCAAGTCGCGGCTGATGAACGGGCGTGCCTCGTTCAACGTCTCGGCGTTCTACATGGAC
>DATBLG010000177.1:0-3120 GCA_036555485.1 Gemmatimonadales bacterium
AGGCGGGCTGGTGATCGCCGTTGTCGCTCCGGATGCGTCGGCCTGGACGTGGATGACGAGCTGTTGCGCACCTCAATACACCGGCCCGGAGGCGATCGCTGACACCATACGCGCAGTCTGCGGCCGCCGTCGCGGCCTCGACGCGCAGGGCACGCCGAACCCGAGCCCGCGACAGGAGCACGAGATCAGCCGGTCCAAACATGCAACGGGGACGGAACGACAATGAGGATCGAGGCGAGGACTCAGGACATCGGAGCGCTGCTCCAACTCGCGCACGTGGATAACGAGGCGCGATCGCTATCAGCGGCGGCTTACCAGCGGCGCCGCGAGACGGCGACGAGCTGCATCCCGGCTGCGCTGCTCGAACGGTACCAGAGGCTTTTCGAGCTCGGCCGCATCCCGGTCGTCGTTCCGATCGAACGAGGTGGTTGCTCCGGCTGTCACGTTCGGCTTCATACGATGTTCGAGTCAAGAGCGAGACGATCGCCCGCCATCCATACGTGCCCCCGTTGTCACCGGATGCTCTATGCGCCCGAGTTCGTGCGCGCGGCAGCCCCTGGCGCGCCCGAACCCTGCACCGACGCCAGCGCGCACGGTGCTCCCTGAGGGGCCGACGTCCGGATAGCTCACGGCCAATCGGTCGCAGCAGCCGCCAGCTACGCCTGAGCGCCCGGCAAGCGGCCCTCGCCGAGGCGCATGTGCGTCGCCACGCCAAGGCCTCGCCAACTGACACGGCTATCGACGGAAACCACCCGGATAGCCTTTCTGCAGCCTCGATCGTCTTGTCGCGCGCCGAGACCGTGGCGCTGATCCAAATCGCGGTGTTGGATGCCGCAACAGGTCGCACGGCACGAGATGTCGGTAACGAGCGGCAGAACGTCCTCGCCGGCGTCTCGCCGTCCGTGCGCGAGGCGTACCAGGCAGCGACACGCGCCGGGGCGCGGCAGGGCGTGGTTGCACTTCGCGAGGGCGGCTGTTCCGGATGCGGGGAACCGCTTCCCGAGGCGGCGCGGCGGTCGATAACTGAGTCTGTCCGTGTTGTCCCCTGCCCGGCATGCGAGCGGCTCGTGTACGACCATAGCTGGGTGGATCGCGAGTTCATGCCGCTGAGCCTCAAACCGGTGCAGCGGATCGATCCATGGGTGGAATAGCAGATCCAGCGCTCTGGCTCCCGGCCGCCTTGGCGGTGCGGCTCGGGAGCATCGCTCTCGCCCTTGCGTTCGCCAGGCATCCAGCCGCGAGCCGTTGGGCTGCCTTCGGCGGCTCGTTCCTCGCCTCCGCTCTCACAGGCGCCACAGCGTGCAGCGTGCTCGCGCAGGGACGCCCGCTGGGCGGACCGTTGGTTCATCACGCCGCCTCCAGTTTGGGGATCAGGTTTTTCGTGGACGGCCTCTCCGCCTGGTTCCTGCTAGTCCTCGCCGCTCTCGCGATCCCGATTGCCATCTACAGCCTCGGCTACGTCGCGCACGGGACTCTTGGCCGACGATCGGCCTTCGTCGGGGTGAGCTTCAGCGTGCTGCTCGGTACGGTGGAGATGGTTTTCGCTGCCGAGGATGCCATCAGCTTCCTTTTCGCCTGGGAGCTGATGACCCTGTCCACGACCGCGCTCGTGGCGACCGAGCACGAGAACCGGGACAGTCGGCGGGCCGCATTCCTGTACCTGGCGATGTCGCACGTCGCGACCGGCTGCCTCATCGCGGGATTCCTTCTGGCCTCGGCGCTGAGTGGATCGCTCAACCTGGCGCAGATCGCGGCCACGCCTCTACCAGCCGGTGCTCGCACTCCACTGTTCGCGCTCTTCTTCGTGGGGTTCGGCATCAAGGCGGGCGTCATCCCATTGCACATTTGGCTGCCCGAGGCGCACCCGGCCGCGCCCAGCAACGTCTCGGCGGTCATGTCCGCGGTGATGATCAAGACGGGGATCTACGGGCTCTTTCGCGTCTGTGCCTTCGGCCTCGGCTCACCGCCGTTGTCGTGGGGCGTCCTCATCCTCGTCTGCGGCGGCGCGTCCGCCGTCTTGGGAGTTCTCTACGCGCTCATGCAGCACGACCTGAAGCGGCTGCTGGCCTATCACAGCATCGAGAACATCGGGATCATCCTCCTGGGCCTCGGGGCAGGGATGGTGGCGGTGTCGTCGGGACGGGGCGAGCTCGCGGCAGTAGGCCTCGCGGCGAGCCTGTACCACGTCTTGAATCACGCGGTGTTCAAGGGCCTCTTGTTCCTCGGAGCGGGTGGTGTCGTGATGGCGACCGGTACGCGGCACATCGAGGAGATGGGTGGGCTGGCGAAACGAATGCCTTGGACGGGAGTCTTCTTCCTGGTGGGTGCCGCGGCCATTTCGGCGCTGCCACTCCTCAACGGATTCGTGAGCGAGTGGCTCTTGTTCCAGGCTTTGTTGTTCGGGTTTCACGTGTCGCCGGAGCCGCTGGTACGCTTCGTGTTTCCCGTGGCGGCCGCGCTTCTGGCGCTGACGAGCGCTTTGGCGGCCGCGTGCTTCGTGAAGGCGTTCGGGATTACATTCCTGGCGCTGCCCCGTGGCGAAGGAGCGGAAAGAGCACACGAGTCGCCCTGGGTGATGCTCGCGCCGCAGGCGCTGCTGGCTACTATGTGCTTCGTCCTGGGGCTGGCTCCGGGGTGGGTGCTCGGGGCACTGCAGGCGGTGGCGGCGTCACTGCCGGGCGTGCGTCCGGCTCCCGAGATGGTGCGGGGGTTGTTCGCGATCGCGCCCGGTCCGGGGAACTTCGACCGCCTGGCGCCGCCGCTGGTCGCGCTGCCGGTGCTGCTGGCGTTCACGGTCGCCTCGGCCGTGTTCCTGGGGGTCCGGTATGCGGTGAGACGGGCGCCGACCTGGGGCTGTGGCGGGGAGCTGTCGGCGCGGACAGAGTACACGGCAACCGCTTTCTCGAAGCCTCTAATGATGATCTTCAGCGCGATATATCGGCCGACGCGGGAGGTGTCGCGGGTGGAAGACGTGTCACCGTATTTCCCGAGTGAAGTGAGGTATCGGGCGCATATCGAGCCGACGTTCGAGCGGTTCGTGTACGGGCCGCTGACGCGGGGGGTGCTGGGCGCGGCGGAACGGCTCAAGGCGATCCAGGCCGGCAGCCTCCACGCCTACCT
>DATBLG010000024.1:0-7214 GCA_036555485.1 Gemmatimonadales bacterium
TTTGCACCAGTTCCAGACGACCGCGATTGCCGTACAGTGTCGCGAGCCGCTCCCGCGTCGTGCTCAGCCCCACGCCCTCGGTCGGCTCGAGCGGGCCGGGGCCGTCGTCGGTCACCGCCAGGACCAGCTCGTTGCCTTCCCGCCGCGCCTCGACCCGCAGCAGCGTCGCCGTCGATCGTTTCGCGAGGCCATGCCGCAGCGCGTTTTCGACCAGCGGCTGCAGCAGGAACTCGGGCACCGCGGCGCCCAGCACGCCTGGATCCACGGCGAATTCGGGCCGCAGCCGATCGGAGAAACGCACCTGCTCGATGCCCAGGTATTGGCGCACGAAGTCCAGCTCATCGGCCAGCGTGACTTCTTGCGGACGATCGGCGCGCATGACGCGGCGCAGCATCTCGCCCAGCTGCTCGAGCATCCGGGTCGCTGTCGCCGTATCCCGATCGCGGACGATCACGGTGATGGCGTTCAGGCTATTCAGCAGGAAGTGGGGTTGCAGCTGCATGCGCAGCGCGCCCATCCGCGCTTCGGCGAGCTGCGCCGAGAGGCGGGCGGCCTGCGTCTCTCGCTCGCGCGCCTCGAAGTAATAGAAGGTGGCGTGCTCCACCCCCAGGACGGCGAAATACACCGCGACGCCGAAGGGCAACGAGGTCAAGAGCCATCCCATGACCCCGCCGCCATACGGCGTCGAGCCAAACAGCGCCAGACTCAACAGGACGCCTCCGCTTGCCCATGCGGCGCACAGCACGATGGCGGCGGCGAGATGCAGCGGTACGCGTCGCGCGATCGCACCCTTGATGAGCGGATAGCGGCGCGCGAACCAGAAGACTGCCGGGGTGAGCAACGCGTAGATGAGCCAGTCGCCCCCTTCCCAGAGCAGCGTGCGCCAGGTGGGAAGGTCGCCGCCCCCCAACAACCCCTGGGCGTACTCCTTCAACACCGCCAGGATCGCCGGGCCGAGCCAGGCGGCGGAAACGAAGACCCAGACAGCAGGGTGTCGATGGGGGGCCGCAACGCGGCCGGCATCCGGGCTGGTCAAGGCAACGAGATCCTCGGTCGTCGATTGTATCACGTCGAGCGTTTCCCCACCACTCGTCACTAGTCCGGAACTCGCGCGCCGTCGCGTCGGCCAATATCTTCTGCCGCCGATTCATGACGATGACGAGTGGTGGGCCAACACGCCGCGGGTTCTTGACCGCTTGCGCCGCAGCGGTGATGGGGCCGCAGGCTCGGGCCTTCGGCGTCGGGCTGCGCCAGGCGCGCCGGCCGGTACCCTCCCCGGCCCAACTCGAATGGCAGCGCGATGAGCTGGCGCTGTTCGTCCACTTCGGGGTCAACACGTTTACCAACCGCGAATGGGGCGACGGACGAGAGGACCCGAGCATCTTCGCGCCCACGGGGCTCGACGCCCGGCAGTGGGCGCAGGTCGCGCGCGCGAGCGGTTTCCGTGCCGTCATCCTCACGGCGAAGCACCACGACGGCTTCTGCCTGTGGCCAAGCCGTACCACGGACCATTCCGTGGCGCGAAGCGCATGGCACGACGGCCGCGGCGACGTGGTGCGCGAGTTCGTCGAGGCCTGCAGGGCCGAAGGCCTGAAGGCCGGGCTGTACTGCTCGCCCTGGGATCGTCACGAACCGTCGTACGGCGACTCGCCGCGTTACAATGACTTGTACTGCGATCAGCTGACCGAGCTGCTCACCCGGTACGGACCGGTGCACGAGGTCTGGTTCGACGGCGCCAACGGCGAGGGGCCCAACGGGCGCCGCCAGGAATACGATTGGCCCCGCTACTGGAGCCTGGTGCGCCGGTTGCAGCCGAATGCGGTCATGTTCTCCGACGCCGGGCCGGACGTCCGCTGGATCGGCAACGAGCGGGGCGAGGCGGGCGACCCGAACTGGTCCACCGTGGATCCCGCGGCGGTGCCCTATCCGGGCGCGAGCGGCGACGCGGTCATTCACTCATTGCAGCACGGCGATCCCGCAGGCACGGTCTGGCGTCCGGGCGAGACCGACGTCTCGATCCGGCCAGGCTGGTTCCACCATCCTGAGGAGGACGAGCGCGTCAAGACCGAAGACCAGCTCGTGCAGTTGTACTTCACCTCGGTCGGGCGGAACTCGAAACTGCTGCTCAATGTGCCCCCGACGCGCGCGGGGATTCTCGCCGAGGCGGATGTAGCCCGACTCGGCGGCATGCAGCGCCGCCTGGCGGCGCTGTTCCAGGATGAGATAGTGGGACGCCGGACGCTTTCCTGGCGCGTCACCGGAGAGCGGACCGCGGAGCGTGCGGTGGATCTGGGCCGGACGATGATGGTGGGCATCGCCGATCTACGGGAGGACATTGAGCGCGGCCAGGTGGTGGCTCGCTACGTCCTGGAAGGCTCGGACGGCGGGGCGTGGCGGGAGCTCAGCCAGGGCACGACAATCGGCTTCCGCAAGCTCGATCGCTTCACGCCTGTGGCTGTCCGCCGCGTGCGGCTGCGCATCGAGGACGCCGTCGCGGCTCCGACGCCGGTTGGTCTGCGACTCTACTAGAAAACAAAAATCTGGCGGCGCCCGACTGAGGGCGCCGCCAGACCAACGACAAGTAGTCAGCGCTGCGCCAGGTCCCTGACCGTTCCCGCCAGCGTCCGCACCTTGGCCTGGTCGGCCGCTCCCGGTGCGTCGCTGTCCAGCTGCGTGGCTAGCTGCATCAGCGCGTCCCGCCGTGGCTGCCCGGACAGCGATTCGGCACGGGTAAGCTCGTCCCGCACGGCGGATACTCTCGCGGGCATCAGGCCGTTCGACCGGGCGAGCTGGTCGACGTAGGCGCGTGCCACCACAAAACTCGCCGGCCAGACGATCTTCGGCTGGTCCTGCGTATTGAAATAGTCCAGGTGCACGAGCTTCGCGGCGTCGATCTCGTTTTGGGAGATAAAGGCACTCGGCGTCAACTCGAAGATGTCGAGCCCGCGGGAGATCTCTGAGCTGACGATGACGCCATTGTACCAGTATGACGACCACGATCCGCCGCTGGCCATCTTGGTGGAGTCCACCGGGCCCCGGTCGTGGAACGCGATCTCCTTCGGGTGTGCCGGGTCGGTCCAATCGAACACAGAGATGCCGCCCTGGTACCAGGCCTGGACCATGATGTCGCGACCCGGGATCGGGATCAACGATCCATTGTGGGCCACGCAGTTCTCATTCGCCGTTTGCGGGGCCAGCATCTTGTAGTAGCTCTGGAACACCATCCGGTTGTCGACCAGCGTGAAGATTGCGTCCGCTCCCCACTCAGGCTTGTCGGTCGCGCGGCACTTGGGACCACCGCCGCCGCCCCACTCATCGGTGAACAGCACCTTGGTGCCGTCGTTGTTGAACGTCGCCGAGTGCCAGTAGGAGAAGTTCGAGTCGGACACGGCGGCAATCCGCCTGGGGTTGGCCACATCGCGGATGTCCAGCAGCAGGCCGTAGCCGCCGCAAGCGCCGCCGGCGAGCCCGATCGCCGGATAGACGGTGATGTCGTGGCATTGGGTGGGCCCGGGACGTGGGCCGTCCGAGCTGCCCTGATTGGAGTTGCCGAACATCTTATCCACGATGCCTTGAATCGATCCCCGCAGGGCGGTGCTGTCCGCCCCGGTGGGGGCGCCGGAGTCGCCTCGAGCCCTGACGATGCTGTCGAGCATCGGTTTGACGAACCCGGAGGGCAGGACGTATTCCATCCCGTTGAACGAGGCCGTGAACCCACCTGCGGCTCGCGCCGCAGCGGCGGCCCGGGCCGAGGCGGCGATGTCTTCCGGCGCCTCCGCGTGCGACGGCGCCTCGGTCAGGTCGTTGAAAATCCGTGGGGAGCTGACGATGGCCGCCGTCTCGGGGTTGGCCAGCGGCACCTTGATGACCTCGATCCGGAACAACGCGGAGTTCGGGTCCTTGTCAGGCGCCAGCTTGGAGCACCCCGGGAGCTCGTTCGGCGATCGGACACCGGCCGACCCGGACACGTAGATGTACACGTTGTCCTTGTCGTTCGGATCTTCGACCACGGTGTGGGTGTGCGAGCCACGGCAAGTCTGCACATTCCCGATGTACTTCGGATTGGCAATGTCCGTGATGTCGAAGATGCGGATGCCGCGCAGCCGGTCGTGGCTGACCGAGTCGCGCACACCTTGTGTGCCGCAGTCGAGGCGCCCGCTTTGTCCCTCGCCAGAGACGAAGAGCAGGTGCTTGTAGACCGAGACATCGCTCTGGGACGCCGGACAGAGATACCCGATCTTCAGCGTCGGCTGTGCCGGGTTGGAAATGTCCCAGACCTGGAAGCCGTTGTAGTTCCCCTGTATGGCGTAGTTCCCGGAGAACGAGAGATCGGAGTTGGTGACGCCCACGAACTTCTCGGACGGCGGCGTCTTCGAAACCACACGGAGATTCCAGGCCGCTTCGGCGGCGTCCATCAGACCCGCGCGCAGTCCGACCCGCGGATCGCGATTGGGTGTTACGGTCGACGTGCTCCCACCGCCCGAGGACGCGCACGCCGCCAGGGACACCAACCCAATGGCGAGCCCGAGCGAGCGGAGTGAGACGTGGACCTGAGGTGCGAATGCCATGGCTGATTCCTTTTCAGGTGACAAGTACGAAAGTACGACGGCGTGAATAGTCAGGATGGGCCGCGCCCTTCAAACAGGAGGGCGGCGAGCATCTTCTGCATACGGTCGATTTCGGTGGTTTGATCGGCGTACACGTCGGAGGCGATCCGGAAGACGGGCTCGTTCTCGCCCCCTCCCTGCGAGCCGAATAGTCGATCCACCATGGTGATGGCACCCTGGTGGTGCTGAATCATCAACGTCAGGAACAGCCGGTCAAACTCGCGACCCCGGGCGCGATCCAGCTGCGCCATCTGCTCGGCGCTCAACATCCCGGGCATCATCGTCGAGTGATCCATGCCGGGCATCATATCGTGCGCGCCCGTGTCCGGTACCGGTTCGCCCCGTTCCCGGAGCCAGCGCTCCATGAGCACGATCTCGTCGCGCTGCCCCACGACGATCCGCTCGCACATGGCCCGCACCGCCTGACTGGCGCCGTGCGTCGGCGCCCAGCTGGCCATCACGACCGCCTGCGCATGGTGATGGATCATGCCGGTCATGAAGTGCACATCAGCCGCGGTATAAGTGGAGCGACTGGTGTCGGCGGGAGCCGGCGCAGCAGGGGAGGGCGAGGTCGACTGTTGCGTCGCGGTGGCGCATGCGGCGGCAGCCATGACCGCCAGGGCTCCCACGTTGATAATCGGGAATGGTCTCTTCATCTGACTCGACTCCGGTTTCCCCGCAGCGGTTCAATACCTACAGATAGTAACAGCAAATGGGGAGCGTGGAAAAGCGGCTGCGTCGTTTCAACGTGGGGGCCTGAGCGGCTCGCTGGAATCGGGAGCGCGACCACGAGCCAGCAAGCGCTCGGTGAAGTCGACACGCTCATTCAGCTCGCTGAGCTGGCGCTGCAGCGTGTCCAGGTCGTTCCGCAATGCCTGGACCTCCTCGGGACTGCCCGAATCCCCTCCCTGGACCCGAAGGGTAGCCTCTTCCAGGCGAAGCCGCCGCAGCTTCAACAGGCCGCCCATGACGATCGCGGCCACCGGAATCGCCAGCGCCATGATGGGGATAAAGAGTGCAACAATTTGCTTATCCATGCGTCCCCTTGTTTGAGGCCTCTCTCAATCATAACGCGTCCCTCAGGCGGCAGTTTCGTCGCCGCGGTTCAGGACGGCCGCCGCGCTGAGGTGGGACGTGACGTTCAAACCGGTCTTGAACAGGTCTGGCACGGCGTCCACCGCGATGAGAATCCCTACGCCCTCGGCCGGCAGGCCAAGCTCCACGATCACCGGCGCGATCAGAAACAGGCTCGAGCTCGGGATCCCCGGAACGCTGAAACTGATCAACGTGGACGTGACGACCAGACCGGCGAGCTCGGCGCCGCTCAAGGGAACCCCGTAGAGGCGGCTCAGAAACAGCGCTCCCACGACCCAGGCGATCGGCACATTGAGGCGGAACACCGACACGGCGAGCGGCAGCACGAATCCCGTGATCGCCGGGCTCGCCCCGAGCCGCTCCCGCGCGCTCGTGATCATCACGGGAAGCGCGGCGAGGGACGACCGCGTGCTGAATGCCACCGCCTGGGCGGGCGCCGCGGCCGCTGCAAAGCGGCGCAGCGACACGCCGCCGAGCAGACGGGTCAACGGGTACAGCAATAATAGAAAGGCCAGCAGCACCCCTGAGAGGGTGACCGCATAATGGAGCAACGCGCCGGCCGCCGCGGTGCCCATGCGGGCGCCCAAGGCGGATGCCAGGGCGAAGATCCCGATCGGTGCGAGCGCCAGCACCCAACCAACGACCACGAGCATGGCGTCGGCGACCGCCTGGAACAACTGCACCACGGGGTCGCGGCGGGCGGCATCGAGGCGGGTGAGGGCGAACGCAAACACCAGCGTGAACACCACGAGTGGAAGTAATGCGCCGTCAGCCGCGGCCCGGATTGGGTTGACGGGCACGATCTCGACGATCCGCTGCACGAGCGACGGCATCCGGCGCGCGTCGTCCGCGGCGGCTGACGCGGCCGCGCTCGCGCGCACGTCTCCGGCGACGTCCGGCGGGATGTGCATGCGGTCGAATGACAGCGGTGTGACGAGCAGCGCGAACACGCCGCTCGCCAGCAGCAGACCCACAAACAGCGGCAGCGCCCGGACGCCGAGCCGTCCGAGGCGCCTGGGGTCGGCGGTCGCGGCGACGCCGGTGACGATGAGCGCCACGACCAGGGGAATGACCGTCATGCGTACGGCATTGGTCCACAGGGTGCCCACCGGCTCGACGCCGGTCGCGATCGCGAGCAGCGACCCGCTCCCCGTGGCGGCCGCGGCCACACCGAGCGCTAGCCCCGCGATGAGGGCGAGGAGGACCCGCGCGGTGGAATTCAACGCATGGCCTTCGCTAGGGCCTGTGCCGCGGTGCGCCGAATGGCGGCCTGAACGGGTGGAGCCCAGCCGAGCAGGACGCCGCGGGTTCCCAGGGCCTGCCGGGCCCAGGCATAGAGATCGAACCGGTCGACATGACGAACGATCAGGCCGTCACGGAACGTGAAGGCGGCATCGATGACGTTGTAGCATCGTGCCATCGTGGCGTGGTCGCGGGCGGCGAACGCCGTATAGAAGCGCGTGATGATCTCTCGCGGGTTCGGCATCGAGCCCGAGAGTAACCCTGGGCGCT
>DATBLG010000065.1:0-5033 GCA_036555485.1 Gemmatimonadales bacterium
TTCAGGAAGCGAAACAGGTCCGGCTCGAAGTAGGCCGCGGCCATGGTGGCGGCTCCTTAGCGAGGGCTGTTACAGAGTTGTGTACTAGAATAGTCGACTGTGGGTTCTGAGAATCGACACTCTAGCGACCCATCCGCCGGAACCGCTCCGTTCGGGTCAGGTCCGGACCTGGCCCCTGGGGTACCCAGCCACGGACCTCCCGCGACACGGTCATCGTCCCATCGTTGTTCATCCGGCCGCGCAGCACGAGCAGGGCGGCGAGGCCGCGAAACCACGGCAGGCCCCACTCCAGCGTACCGTCCGCCGTCACCTGAATGACTGGATCGTCGGCCTCGAACCACTCGCCGTTCGGGGCCTGCACACGGTCGTGGACGACGATCGTATCCCCCGCCGCACGGATCAGGACTTCGTGCGTGTCCGCTTGGGCAACCGTGACCCAGCGGCCCAGGAACGCGGCCGCCTGGCGCGGCGTGGGCCGCCGCGCGGGAATCTCGAGCGGGATGAAATTCGCGGGCTGCGGTGTCACCCGCTCGCGGGCCAGCCGCTCGCGAAACGCGCGAATCTCGTCCGAGGCTCCGAGCGCGCGTTCCATGCGGGTCAACGCCCGCTCGGCGTCGTCGAAGTGCCGGCTGTCGATCGACATGCGGACCACCAGCGCGTAGGCCTGCGCCGGAATCGGCACCGCATACCCCACCCGCTCGGCGAGCGAGTCGTAGCGCTCGAGCATGGCGATGGGCCGAGTGCCTGGCCGCCACTGGGTGGGGCGAAAGTCGGCAAACATGTAGCGCAGCGCCTGCATCATGCCGGCCATCGCCATACTGGCGTGGGTCTCGTCCGTGGTACTGACGTGCCGTACCATCGGCATGGTACCGCCCCAGTGGGTGGTGTCGAGCCCCAGGCTCTGCGTATTGACCATCATGACGCGAGCGCGCCGAGCAGCCGGCCGAGTGAGGACCATGCGGGCCGCCTCGAACTCTCGCTGGTTGTTCCACCACACCGCCGGCTCCATGATGACGTAGCCGGTGAACAGCTCCGGACGTTTTGCCAAAGCGTGCAACGCGAACAGGCCGCCGAGCGAATGGCCGACCAGCACCCGCATCGGGGCGGTGCGGTAGGAGCGGTCGAGGTGCGGGATCAGCTCCTCGGCGAGAAAGGCCAGGAACCGGTCGGCGCCCCCGGCGGTCCCGGCTTCCGGGGGTGGGCGAAAACCGGCTACCGGCGCGGGCGTCATGTCGCGCATGCGATCCGTGTTGCGGACGCCGACGACGATCAGCGGCGGCAGCTGCGACATGGTGGCGTAGAACCGCGCGATGGCCGCGGCGATCAGGTGCGCGTCTTCGCCGTCCAGCACGACGAGGACTGGATAGCGGCGATCACTCGAGCCGTAATCAGCGGGAAGCGACACATCGATCACCCGGGCTTCCCCCAGGATCCGCGATCCGATGCGGAAGGAACGCCCGATTTCGAGTGGCGCACCCGAGTCTGCTTGGGCCGCGCAGGCCGCGGAGAGTGCCAAACAGACGAGACAGCCTGCCAGCGACACGATGATCCTGGGGTTCACGCGGCCTCCCGTCTCCGGGCGAAATGGACGACACTACTTTCCATGATGCCCAGGAAGCTCACAGCGACGCGGAGTGTAGATTCCTGATCTATGCCTCGCCCCTTCCCCGACCCCGCTCGCTACGACACCATGACCTACCGCCGTTGCGGGGCGAGCGGACTGCTCCTCCCGGCGGTGTCCCTCGGCCTGTGGCACAATTTCGGCGCGGTGGATCCGTTCGCCACCGCGCGCGCCACCGTGCGGCGCGCCTTCGACCTCGGCATCACCCACTTCGACCTCGCCAACAACTACGGCCCGCCGTATGGGTCGGCCGAGACCACTTTCGGGAAAATCCTGAGGAAGGACCTCGCGACCCATCGCGACGAGCTGATCGTGTCGACCAAGGCAGGCTGGGACATGTGGCCGGGACCCTACGGCGACAGGGGCTCCCGCAAGTACCTGCTCGCGAGCCTCGATCAAAGTCTCGCCCGGATGCGACTCGAGTACGTCGACATTTTCTATCATCACCGGCCCGACCCGGACACCCCGCTCGAGGAGACGATGGGGGCGTTGGCGGACGCGGTGCGCGCCGGCAAAGCGCTCTATGCCGGGATCTCGGCCTACCCGCCCGACCTCACGCGTCGCGCCGCGAAGCTCCTCGCAGCGCTCGGGACGCGGTGTCTGATCCATCAGCCCAAGTACAGCATGCTGGTGCGCGACATCGAGCGCGGGCTGCTCACCACCCTGGAAGAACTGGGCATCGGTTGCATCGTCTTCTCACCACTCGCTCAGGGGCTCCTGACCGATCGCTATTTCAAGGGAGTGCCGAAACAGTCGCGCGCCGCCAAGCCCCACGGGTTTCTCCGGCGGGAGGAGGTGACAGAGGCGGTGCGGGCAAAGGTGCTCCGTCTCAACGAGATCGCGCGGGCGAGGGGTCAAAAGCTCGCGCAGATGGCGGTGGCGTGGACGCTACGCAATGAGAGCGTCACCTCGGCGGTGATCGGGGCGAGCCGGCCGGCGCACGTGACGGAGGCTGTGGAGGCGCTTTCGAAGACGACCTTTTCAGCTGACGAACTGGCGGCGATCGATCGGACGCTCGCGGGGTGACTACGACCCTCCTGTATTCGTCTTCTCGCGCCGCAGGTCGGCCAGCATCTGATCCCGCAACCCGTCAACAGCCTTGCCTCTGATGTTCAGGAGTCCGCCCGGAATGTTGTCGAACCGGAAGCGTCGGAAAATGAGCAAGTAGCCGCCTTCCACGATACAGGTCAGGTCGACCGCAGCCTCGAAATAGTGATTGGCGTAGATCTGCTTGGCCGCGATGAGGGTGATGCCAGGGAGCTCGGGCGGGGTGAAGACGACCTGGTGCGTGACGCTGAGAATCGGCCGGAGGCGCGGCAGCACATCCTCCGACCAGAACAGGATCTCGCTCGCGTCGGCGAGCGTGGCGCGCGGGTACGACGCTAGATAGCGCTGCAGCGAGGGCACGTTCTGATAGACGTAGGGCGACTCGGCCAGCAGGGCCGCGAACGCGTCGCTCGCGTGCACGTTGCCGCGATCGTCGTACACCGCCATCGCCGAGTCGCCGCGCGCCCGGTAATCCGTCACGTATTCGATGAGGCGGCGTCGCGCGTACGCACTCAGCTGCCCCGGAAGATCGGGAGCCGCCCAGTCGATTTCCGCCCGGATGCGCCGCATGTCGGTGGCCGGGAGCTTCACGACACAGTCGCCGGGCTTGCAGCGGTTCATCTCGTCCGCGTCCCGCTGGGTGATCGTGACCGCCTGGACATCGGCGGGGATGGCGGGGTCGCTGAAGATTCCGAACCGGCTCCGGGTCGGCGTGCGCAGCCACCGCCGCGCATCGCGTACGCGGGCGACGTAGGCCTCGCGCGACACGGCGAGGGTGACAATCCCGAACACCGCGATATCGCGTCGTTCCCGCGTGTCGAGCACCTTCACGACCGGCTCGCCACGGGTTACGGCGGCGAGCTGGTCCGCGGTCAGGGCGATGCTTTCCCGGAGGAATCGGACCAGCGCGGCCGGCGGCTCGGGGCCCTGCATGAGCGCCACGCCGAGCGAGCACAAACCGATGAAGGGAATGGTCATTGGCGGAACGTAGGACGGCTCGGTTGGCATCGCAAGACAATCTGGCCGCGTTGCGTGCTCACCCCCTGCGACCGTCGCGCTCCGCGCTCCCTCGCTCCGCTCGGGACGGCGCCTCGGAATGACAGCTCGGGCTTGGTTGGAGTTGAATGAAGGTTGAGGTCGTGCCGCGGACCAAGATCCCCGAGGTGCAGAGAGGGGGAGCTACAGAATCGTGTTGAGCGGGCAGGAGAAACCGGGCACGACGTCCTCGCCGTCGAGCGTCTCTGCGGCGGCGACGATCCGCTCGGTGCCGTCCTGGCGATACACGCGGGCGAGGCGGCGCTCCGGATCGATCACCCACACGAGGCGGGTGCCGGCGGAGAGCCAGTCGGCGATCTTGGCGAGACGCTGCCCGGGACGATCGTCGGGCGAAAGCACCTCGACCACGAGATCGGGTGCCAGCTCAGGGAAGCCGACGGGTTCCGGGGTCGGGAGTCGCTCCCGGCGAAGAAAGGCCACGTCGGGGGCGCGCACGGTGTCGGGCTGGCGGGCCAGCGTGAATCCCGTTTCAGCCGCGTAGACAACTCCAAGCTGATGGGTGCGGACGAAGCTCCCGAGCTCGAGCGCGACATTCATCGCGACGCGACCGTGACGTCCGCCGGCGGGCTCCCTCACGACGAGAACTCCCCGGACCAACTCGGTGCGCTTGTCGGGGATGCTCAGGTGGAGCAGCTCCTCCGCGGTCAACAGGCCAGGCGTGGGCATTGGCGGAACGTAGGACGGCTGGGCTGGCATCGCAAGACAATCTGGCCATGTTGCGTCAACGGGCCGTCAACGGGATGTTCTCGTCTTCACCCCCTACCCCCCTGCAGGCTATTCCTCCCGCGGCCGCTGCCGGTGATACTATCACCATCCTCCAAACTCCGGATGTCGGTCAGACGATGAGCACTCTTTGGTCCTCACCCCCTGACCCCCTCTCCCCTTCGCGACGCTCAGGGCAGGCTCTTCCGGAGAGGGGGAACTACAGGGTGTTACCGTCCCTGCGACGCAGCCTCGCGATGCTGGCAGTCATTGGTCTTTGGTGGGGTCTAGGGCCGGCCGCAGCAGCTCAGGACGCAAGTCTCGTCCGCGGCGCCGTGAGCGCGTACACGCGGGCGAACGACACGCGCATCCTGAAGGACCTCGCCGAGTTTCTGGCACTTCCGAACCTGGCGTCGGACTCGGTCAACATCCGCCGCAACGCGCGACACCTGGCACAGCTGCTCGAGCAACGCGGGATCCGGGCGCAGCTGCTCGAGGCACCGGGATCGCCGCCCGCGGTGTTCGGTGAGCTCAAGACCCCGGGCGCCACGCGCACCGTGGTGTTCTACGCGCACTACGACGGGCAGCCGGTGGACACGGCGCAATG
>DATBLG010000038.1:0-22127 GCA_036555485.1 Gemmatimonadales bacterium
GCCACGTGCGACGCAGGTCCACCCGCCAGCGCAGGGCGAGCTCCGGAACCACTCGCACGCCGCGCGCGCGTCCGATTTTCTCGGGCCGGTAATCGAGCAGCGCGATCGGATGATCGAGCGCGGCGGTCACCGCCTCCTCGACGATGCGCGTGCGGCTCACGAGGTGCCGCTGCACGACCGTCGGGGTGAGCTGCGCGTCTCGCACCAGCGGCGCCTCACCGCCGATCGTCACCGTGAGATCCTGCAACAAGCGATACGGATGGACCCAGATCTCCCGAATCCCGCGCTGCTCGCCGCCCACGATGAGCATGCGCCGGCCGGCAAGAGTGAACGGCTCGTCGGAGAGCGCGCGGCTCTCGACGTGTAATGGGGAATCGAGACCGGGGAGCGATCCGTCGAGTCGCGGCCGATCGGGGAGCACCAGATTGGGATCCACACGGGCGCTGCGGCCCGGCTCCGGCCACCAGACCGGGGGCGCAGTGCGCGACGGCGCCGGGATCCCCTCGCCGCAGATCGCGTTGGTGAGGAGTACGCGTAGCTGGCGGGCGAGTAGCGGGTCCGCAGCCGCGGGAGCCACGAACGCGCCAACGCACAGCACCCCGCCCTGCCCCACGGCATACTCCCACGCGACGATGCGGTCCGCATTCAGGTGGATGTAGGAGCGCTCGCAGGCGACGACGGAGCCGCGTCCGGGGCGTCGGCCACGCACGTACGTCGCCTGTCCGTAGCGCTCCCCTTCACTCGGCGCCCACACGTACGTGCCGTGCCCGAGGCGCTCGAACAACGGATGCGGTCCGAACGCCGCGAGCCCGCGGATGTGCGGGAACGCTCCGAAGGAACGCAGCTCCGGAAACCACAGCTCATCCGTCTCGTGTCGCCACGTGCGGATCGACGTGTCGTTCGGCCCATCGGCCTCGAGGCCCAGCGCAACCACCTGGCTCGCCGCCCGCTGCGTGAGCAGCAGCCGTCCGCCGCGCTCGACCCACGGCATGACCGCCCCGGCCGGCAGCGGAGGCGGTTCCTCGTCGGAGTGGACCCAGAGCACATCGAACGGTGGCAGCGAAGCGGGCACGTCGTCGAGCGAGACGCGAGCGGGCGACACGTCAGGGAACGACGCGAGCAGCTCCCAGGTAGCCGGCGCGGTGGCGCCGAGGGCGAGCAAGGCAACGCGGCGCATGTCAGAAACTCACAGTCACCGGCTCCCCGACACGACCCTGCCCGGCCACACGAGCGTCCACGCGTACCCGATACCGCCGCCCGACAATCGATACGTCCACCCGATGCCCGGCGACCGACAACCGCTCGAGATGCGCGGACTCCACGCCAAGGGCCAACGGATGGACGGTGAGACCCGTTTCGCCATGCGGCAGCACCCCGAGGAGATGGGAGACGATCAAGTCGTTGATCCAGGAGTGCTGGTAGTCGTCGATGCCGCGGTAGATGCTGGCACGGCCGCTGACCGGGTGATAGTGCTCGAAGCAGTTGGGTCGATCGGCACGCCCATCGAACGTCATCATTCGCGCAAACCGTCGCAGCAGATGCCCCAGGCGCGGCGCCCAATCCGGCCGGTGCACACGCACGACGCGCGCCAGCGCGTCGATGATGTGGGAATTCGTCATGGGCCACACCCGACCGTTCCACGGGCAGTTGTGACGCTTCCCCTTCCACTCGGCATCCGGACTGAACAAGGGGTCGTCGGCGCTCGAGGACGGCACTGGAAACGGAGTCCAGAACTCTCGCGGATCGAACAGGTGCCGGGCGAGGCCGGGAATGTGACGGACGTCCGCCAGGTCGGTCGCGTACGGATAGAAGCACACGGCCGCTTTCACGCCGGTGCGGCGCCCGTCCCTCGGGTCCACATCGCAGAATAGCTCACGCGCGGAATCCCACATGTGATCGCGGACGGCACGGGCGGTGCGATCCGCCGACCCGCGCCAGCCGGCGGCGGCCGCCGCGTCGGGGGCCAGATACTCGAGCGCCCGGAACAGACGATAGGCGTACACCGTGACGTCGATCCCCTGCAACCGGATGCGGTGTTCCCACCCAGAGCGATCGGCGTCGGGATCGACGGCCTGGTAGCGGGACATGTACTCCTGTCCCGTTTCGTACTGGCCCACCACGTCGATCATCCCGGTCGCATCGGCGTCGCGAGTGCGTCGCAGCCATTCGCCGTAGCGGGCGAGGCCGATGTAGGCCTCACGACGAAACTCGACGCTGGGGTGGGCCTGGTCGAGTGCCAGTACCGCGCCACCCCAGTCGGCGTGATAGAAATCGGTGCCATCGAGATGATCCGCCCAAATGCGGCCGTGGAGCGAACCGTCCGGCTGTTGATGCGTGAGAAATGTGCGCAGCACGCCGCGCGCCCACGCGGGGTCCGGGAGCCAGCGCAGCTCGCGCAGGTGACATTGGGCGCTGTAGCTGATCGGCACGTGGAAATAGCCGATCCCCTCGGACACCGTGGGATGGGGGTAGTTGGGCGCGGCCCCGGCCGCGACGCCATTGACGCGCAGGCCGTACCAGCGATACCACCAGTGGCGGTCGAGGAATGGATCCGAGCAGCGAAACGCGGGGACCTGCGAGAAAAAGCGCCGCCAATCGTCTGCGGCGACGCGGATTGGCGAACGCCGACGACGGAGCACGACCCGCTGCGCCGCCGCGCGTTGCGGTCTGATCAGCTGCAACGCGATGGCGGCCGAGAACCTGACCCGGCCCCGAGGCGGGATGCCGAAGCGACGCTGCAAGCCCAGGAACACGAGGCCGCCCCCGTCGAGGCCGCCAAGGCGCAGCTCAGACCGGAGGCGACCGGAGGACTGCCATCGGTCCCAGAACGGAGTCAAGTCGAGCCGCGGCGGGAGGCCCGGCGTGGACACTTGCGATCGGTAGGCGGCGTGCGATTGCGCCGGAGGCGTAAGCGCGAGCGACGCGCCGATGCGGGTGCGGTGACCGCAGCGGTCGGTAACGACCGGGGTGAACCGAAGCGCGTGTCGCGCGACGTCGACGTCCTCCGCCGCGAGGCTCGCGCCGTCGAGCGCGGTCCACACCACCACATCGAGCGTCACGAGGCGCCGGGTGGGGTTGTGAATGTCCCAGGCCGACACGAGGCGCCCGTCCGTCACGCAGCGCGTCTCGCGCGCGCGCACGGGGCCCACCCCGTGTTCCACCACCAGCGCCGCCGGCGTCCAGGCGCGGCGCACCGGGCGGGCGGTAACGACCGCCCCCTCGTGAACGAAGCTCACAGTGAAGAGCGGACCGACCGCATATTGGAACAGGTGCGCTTCGTCCCAGAAGCCCGGCGCATCGAGCCACGCGGGAAACGGTGGGGCCCACAGGAGGCCGTCCCCCGCGCCCAGATACCACTTGTCGGGACGCGCGAGCCGCCGCAGCGCGTCGATCAAAGGGCGCGGATCATCCGGAGCAGCTCGGCGTCCTCACGGCGGTCCCCCAGCTGCGCCTCCGTATGCATCCAGCGCAGCACGCCTTGCTTGTCGATGAGAAAATAGGCGCGCCCCGAGAAGAAACTGTCATCCAACAGCGTGCCGTAGCGGCGGCTCACGTCACGCTTGAAATCGCTCAGCAGGTCATGCCGCAGCTGGTATTTTGCCTTGTATTCCTTCAGGGTCGGCACTGAATCGACGCTGATCGGCAGGACCACCGTGTCCGCATCCGCGAACTGGTCGAGATCCTTGCTGAAATCACAGTTCTCCGCGGTGCAGGTGCTGGTGAACGCCAGCGGGAAGAAGGCGAGCAACACGTTCCGTTTCCCGCGGAAGGTGAAGAGGGTCACGTCGGCGCCCGCGGTGGAGGGAAGGGTGAACTCGGGAGCGGGCGCTCCCACGCGAGGGCCGTTGGGTGTCTGGCTCACGCTGGCTTGGCTCCGGTGACGCGGGGTAGATGATGACTCCGTCGAAATGTCGCCGTGGGAACTTTCCCTCGCAACATCGGCGTTTGATTTCCAAGGCCCGGGACGGCATTATCCGTCCGGTCCACCTAGCGAACCATGGAAAGGGAGTGAGCGGCGCGTATGCCTCATACTCTGCCGGCGTTGCCGTACGATTTCGCAGCGCTCGAGCCTCATATCGACACGCAGACCATGCAGATCCACCACGGCAAACACCACCAGGCCTACATCAACAATCTCAACGGCGCCCTCGACAAGCACCCCGAGTTACACGAGAAAAGCCTCGAGGACCTGCTGCGCGGTATCAATACTGTTCCTGAGGACATCCGCGCGGTCGTGCGCAACAATGGCGGCGGCCATCACAACCACTCGCTGTTTTGGACCATCATGGCGCCAAACGCGGGCGGAGAGCCGGGCGGAAAGCTCGCGGACGCGATCGGCAAGGCGTTCGGCGGCTTCGCGAAGCTCAAGGAAGCGTTCGCGACCGCCGCGACCACGCGCTTCGGGAGCGGGTGGGCATGGCTCGCCGTGAGCGGTGGCAAGCTCGAGGTGTTTTCCACCGCAAACCAGGACAGCCCCTTGATGGACGGCAAGGTGCCGATCCTGGGGCTCGATGTCTGGGAGCACGCCTACTATCTCAAGTACCAAAACCGGCGGCCCGACTACGTCGGCGCGTGGTGGAACGTGGTGAATTGGCCGGAGGTCGCTCGACGGCTCGACGCCGCCAAATAGGGCATTTTACCATACGGGCCCCCCTCGGGGGCCCGTATGGTGCCCCGACCCTCAAAAAGGCGGTGCTGCACCGCTGCCTCTCTTTTCCTTTGTCGGTCATTTCCCTACATTGGGCCGGCTCCCAAATCCCTAAATCAGCTCCCGGAGGCAAACGCTCTGGCAGGCCGTCAAGCGTCGCTTCTTCTGTGTGCCCTCGTCTTGTGCGGGGTCGCCTTGCCGCGCCCGGCGGCGGGCCAGATCGTTCGGGCCTTCACGCAGCGCTTCCCCACCACCAACACCACCGGCTCCATCGTCCTGATCGGCAACACGCTCTCGACTTGTAACCCGGCCGTCGCGAACTGCTTGAATGCGCGGAACGGGGTCGGCGCGCCCCTGACACTCAACAACGACGCCTATACCAGCATTGACGTCGATGTCGATGTCGATGCCACGACGTTCAATTCGAGCAGCGCCACGTTGACCCTGGCCTCGGGCGACTCGGTGATGTTCGCCGGCCTCTATTGGGGTGCGCACTCAGCGAACGCGGCCCGCAACACGGTCAGCTTCCAGACCCCTTCGAACGGCTACGTCACACTTACGGCCACGCAGCTCGACGCGGATCTCACGACTCCCGAACGTTACCAGGGATTCCGCGACGTCACGGCAGAAGTCCGCGCCGGGGGAAGCGGCAATTACTTTGTCGCCAACGTGCAGCGCGAGCTGGCGGCTGCCCGCTACGCCGGGTGGACGCTCGTGGTGGTGCTGTACAACCAGGCGTCCATCCCGCGCAGCCTGGTGGTGTACGACGGCTACGCGCGCGTGTTCACCGGTGTGCCGGTAACGATCGCCGTGAGCGGTTTGAACACGCCGCCCGCCGGCGCGGTGAATACGCAGCTCGGCATTGTCGGGTACGAGGGTGACCTCGGTATCGTCGGTGACGTTTTGCAGCTCAATGCGACAACCCTCAGCGACGCCCAGAACCCGGCCAACAACGTCTTCAACAGCAGCGTCACGGCCCTCGGCGTCCGCTTCAGCGCCAAGAACCCCGACTATGTGAATCAGCTCGCGTTCGACGCCGACATCCTTGACGCGAGCAATATCCTGCCCAACGGCGCCACCACGGCCACGATCTCCCTGTCGTCGACCGGCGACCAGTATTACCCGGGGGTCGTGATATTCGCGAACGAGCTGTATTCGCCGACGCTCTCCGGGCCGGGTAGCCTGGAAAAAGTGGCCGTAGACGTGAACGGCGGTTCCGTCCTGCCCGGCGACACCCTCGAATACACGATCAACTTGTCCAACACAGGACTCGATACCGCGCTGTCCGTCGTCCTCGTGGACACCATTTCCCCCAACGCCAGCTATGCGGCCGGGTCCTTGAGCTTCGTCTCGACCGTCGCCGGTGGGCCTTCCGTCGGCGCCAAGACAGACGTCGCCGGGGACGACGCCGCGAACTTCGATGCGGCGGGCAACCGCGTCCTGTTTCGCGTTGGCGCCGGCGCGAACGGGGCCAGCGGTGGCAAACTCGGGCCCAACCAGACGAGCGTGATCCGCTTCCGCGCGGTCATCTCCCCGGCGGCCACCTCGGGAACGGTCGTCTCGAATCAAGCCCACGTGACCTACGTGGGGCAGAGTCTGGGCACGAACCTCACCGGCATCAGCGACGGAGATCCCGGCACGGCGGGCTCGCAGCCCACCCAGGTCACCGTCACCGCGCCGGATCTGTCGATCGGCAAGAGCCACACCGGCGACTTCACGGCTGGTGTCGCCGCCTCCTACACCCTCACCATCACGAACACCGGCACGGCCGCCACGTTTGGGACGCTGACGGTGATCGATTCCGCCCCGGCCGGCCTCACCCCAACCGGCGCCAGCGGTTCGGGCTGGAGCTGCAACGTCGCCGGCCAGGTCGTCACCTGTACCAACCCCGGCCCGATTGCGATCAGCGGCACGAGCGTGGTGACGGTGAACGTCGATGTGCTCGCGACCGCTGTGCCGGCTGTGACGAATATCTCGCGTGTCAGCACCGCGGGAGATGGAAACGCCGCGAACGATCGCGCCACCGACCTGACCACCGTCGGCGCGGGCGCTGACCTCTCCGTCACGAAGACGGACGGCGTGACGTCGGTGAACCCCGGCGCCACGCTCACGTATACGATCGTCGTCGCGAACGCCGGCCCGAGCGTCGTCACCGGCGCGACCGTGACCGATCCCTACGCCCCAGGCGTCTTCAACGTCGCGGCGGTCAGCTGGACCTGCGCGGCATCCGCTGGGTCCATTTGCCCGGCGAGCGGCAGCGGCGACCTGAACGCGTCGATCGATCTGCTGAGTGGCGGCAGCGCGACGTTTACGGTCTCGGCGCCCGTGCTAGTCTCGGCGACGGGGACGATCACCAACACCGCGACCGTCACGGCGCCGGCCGGGACAACCGATTTCGCCGCCGGCAACAACAGCGGGACCGACAACAACACGGTGATCGCCGCCGCGGCCGATCTCGCGATCAGCAAGACGGACGCTCCCGCTCCGGTGGATGCCGGGGCTGCGCTGACCTATTCCATCACCACGATCAACAACGGTCCGGTAGCGGCCCAGGACGTGACGATCCAAGACAACACCCCGGCTGCGACGACCTTTTTGTCCGCGACTCCGAGCGCCGGCGGGCTGTGCACCACCCCATCGGTGGGCGGGACGGGCCTCGTCAGCTGCACCTGGGCAGGCGCCACGGCGACGGGCGCGCCCGGAACCCGCTCCCTCACCCTGGCCGTGACCGTGAATTCCGGCACGACCGGCGGCACCATCATCAGCAACACGGCGATCGCGTCCAGCGGCATGTTCGATCCGGTGGCAGGCAACAACAGCGCAGCCACCACGACGACCGTCGCCGTGACCGCCGACCTCGTCATTGCCAAGTCCGGGCCGGCGAGCGTCGTGCCAGGCACGAACCTCGTCCATACGGTCACCGTGACGAACGCCGGACCGAGCGATGCTACGGGGGTCTCGGTCGCCGACGTCACGCCGGCAGGGCTCACCTTCGTGTCCAACGCCGGGGCGTGCACGACGGCCTTCCCCTGCGCGTTGGGAACGATTGCCGCAGGCGCGAGCCAGGTGATCACGTCGACCTTCGCCGTCCCCGCCGGCTACACCGGGGCGAATCCGATCGTCAACGCCGCGACCGTGAGCGCGACGACCTCGGACCCGGTGGCGGCGAACAACACCGGGGCGGCGTCAACTCCTGTCGCCGCTGGTTCGGCGGACGTGAGTCTCACGAAGACCGGTCCTGCATCGGTGACGCCGGGCCAGACTCTCGCGTTCACAATCACGGTGACCAACACTGGGCCGAGCGACGCGGCCGGGGTCTCGGTCAGCGACGCGACGCCCGCCGGCCTCACCTTCCTGTCGAATGCCGGGAACTGCATCACTGCGTTCCCCTGCGCGCTCGGGAACATCCCGTCCGGGGCGACGCGGACCATCACGGCGACCTATCAGGTGCCCCCGAGCTATGCGGGAGCGAACCCGATCGCCAATACGGCAACGGCCTCCGCCGCGACCGCGGATCCGGTGCCCGGCAACAACGCGCAAACCGCCACCGTCACAGTGAACGCCGGCTCCGCCGATCTCGCGATCATCAAATCGGGGCCTGCCACCGTGACGCCGGGACAGAACGTCGTGTACACAATCACGGTGACCAACAACGGGCCGAGCGACGCGGCCAGCGTGTCGGTCGCCGATCCGACCCCGACCGGTCTCACGTTCGGCTCGAACAGCGGGGACTGCACGACCGCTTTTCCGTGCGCCCTCGGGACCGTCCCGGCCGGCGCCACGCGGACCATAACCGCCACCTATGCAGTCGCGGCTGGATACAGTGGGCCGAATCCGATCGTGAATACCGCCACGGTCTCCTCGCCCACCGGAGATCCCGTCCCCGCGAACGGATCCGCCAGCGCCTCGACCACAGTCAACCCACCCTCGACTGACCTGGGGATCTCCAAGAGCGGCCCGGCGAGTGTCGTGCCGGGGACGAACCTCGTCTACACAATCACCGTGACGAACAACGGGCCCAGCGACGCGACCGGGGTCTCGGTCGCCAATGTGACTCCATCTGGGCTCACCTTCGTGTCCAACGCCGGGGCGTGCACCACGGCCTTCCCCTGCGCATTGGGAGCGATCGCCGCGGGCGCGAGCCAGGTGATCACGGCGTCCTTCGCCGTCCCCGCCGGCTATGCCGGGGCAAACCCGATCGTCAACGCCGCCACGGTGACGTCCTCGAGCGGCGACCCCGTACCGGGAAACAACACGGCCTCGACTTCCACGCCGGTCGCGGCAGGCTCCGCCGATTTGGGCCTGACGAAGACCGGTCCGGCCTCGGTGACACCTGGACAAACGTTGGCATTCACAATCACCGTGACCAACAACGGGCCGAGCGACGCCGCGGGCGTGTCGGTCAGCGACGCGACGCCTCCCGGCCTCACGTTCCTTTCGAATGCGGGCGACTGCGCTGCCGCGTTCCCCTGCGCGCTCGGGACCGTCCCCTCTGGGGCGACGCGAACCATCACGACCACCTACCAAGTGCCCTCGGGCTACGCTGGCGCCGACCCAATCGTGAACACGGCGACCGTGACCGCCGCCACGACGGATCCAGTGGCGGGCAATAACGCGCAGACGGCCAACGTTACGGTGAACGCCGGCTCCGCGGATCTCGCGATCACCAAGTCCGGTCCGGCCTCGGTGACGCCCGGCCAGAACGTCGTGTACACGATCACGGTGACCAACAACGGGCCGAGCGACGCGGCCAGCGTGTCGGTCGCCGATCCGACCCCGACCGGACTCACGTTCGGCTCGAACAGCGGGGACTGTACGACTGCCTTCCCGTGCGCCCTCGGCACCGTCGCGGCCGGCGTCACGCGCACCATCACCGCCACCTATCTGGTCGCCCCGGGGTACAGCGGTCCGAGTCCGATCGTGAATACCGCCACGGTCACCTCACCCACTGGGGACCCGGTGCCGGGAAACGGCAGCGCCACGGCCTCCACGACCGTGGGACCCGCCGCGACCGATCTCGCAATCACCAAGAGCGGTCCGGCGAGTGTGGTGCCGGGAACGAACCTCGTCTATACGATCACCGTGACGAACAACGGGCCCAGCGACGCGACCGGCGTGTCGGTCGGCGATGCCACCCCGGCCGGGCTCACCTTTGTCTCGAACAGCGGGGACTGCACTACAGCCTTCCCCTGCAACCTCGGCGGCGTTGGCGCGGGGGCAAGTCGCATCATCACGACCACCTTCGCCGTTCCGCCGAGCTATGGCGGCGCGAACCCGATCGTCAATGCCGCCACGGTAACCACCTCCACGACCGATCCGGTGGCGGCGAACAACACCGGCACGACCACCACTCCGGTTGCTGCGGGTACCGCCGATGTGAGTCTCACGAAGACCGGCCCAGGATCGGTGACACCGGGCCAGACGGTGGCGTTTACGATTACCGTGACCAACAGCGGGCCGAGTGACGCGGCCAACGTCACCGTGTCCGACGCCACCCCTGCTGGCCTGACATTCCAGTCCGCCGCCGGGAACTGTGTGACGCCCTTCCCGTGCGCGCTCGGGACCGTTCCCGCCGGGCAGTCGCGGTCCATCACCGCCACATACCTGGTGCCTTCGGGCTACGCCGGAGCAAACCCGATCCTCAATACGGCGTCGGTCGTATCGGTCACCAGCGATCCCAGTCCGGGGAACAACGCCCAGACCGCCTCGGTGCCGGTGAATCCGGCGTCGGCCGACATGGCCATCACAAAGAGCGGTCCCGCTTCGGTGACCCCGGGTCAGACCGTGGCGTACACGATCACGGTGACCAACAATGGACCGAGTGACGCCGCGAGTGTATCGGTCGCCGATGCGACGCCGACCGGACTGAACTTCATCTCCAACAGCGGCGACTGCACGGGAGCGTTTCCCTGCGCGTTGGGAACCGTGGCTGCCGGCGTCACACGGACGATCACCGCCACCTATCAGGTGCCCCCGGGGTACACCGGGCCGGACCCGATCCTCAATACCGCCACCGTCAACTCGCCGACCGCCGATCCGATATCCGGCAACGAGAGCGCGACGGCGTCCGCGATCGTCAACGCGCCATCGGCTGATCTCGCCATCACGAAATCCGGCCCGGCGAGCGTGGTGCCGGGCACGAACCTCGTCTACACGATCACAGTCACCAACACGGGGCCGAGCGACGCCGCAGTCGTGTCGGTGGCCGATGCGACGCCGGCCGGACTGACGTTCGTCTCGAACAGCGGCGCCTGCACCACCGGGTTCCCGTGCGACCTCGGCACCGTCCTCGCCGGGGCGAGCCGGGTCATCACGACGATCTTCGCCGTCCCGTCGGGTTACGCCGGTGCCAATCCGATTGTCAACGCAGCCACGGTCAGCGCGGCGACCGGCGACCCCGTGGCGGCCAACAACACCGGTACAACCTCCACGCCGGTAGAGGCTGGGTCGGCCAACCTGAGCCTCACGAAGTCCGGACCGGCATCGGTCACGCCGGGCCAGTCGCTGGCGTTCACGATCACCGTGACCAACAGCGGGCCGAGCGACGCCGCCGGCGTGTCGGTCGCCGACGTGACCCCGGCCGGGGTGAGCTTCGTGTCCACGAGCGGCGCCTGCACGGCCGCCTTCCCCTGCAGCCTCGGCACCATCCCCGCCGGGCAGTCACGCACCATCACGGCGACTTACCAGGTGCACGCGGGATACGCCGGCGCGAATCCGATCCTCAACACGGCATCAGTCACCTCGGTGACCGCCGATCCGAGCCCCGGCGACGAGGGTGAGACCGCGCCGGTCACCGTGAACCCGGCGGCGGCCGATCTGGCGATCACGAAGTCGGGACCGACCTCGGTGACGCCGGGCCAGATCGCCGGGTACACGGTCACGGTGACCAACAACGGGCCGAGCGATGCCGCGAGCGTGTCGGTCGCCGACCCCACGCCCACCGGCCTGACGTTTGTCTCCAACAGCGGCGCCTGCGCGAGTGCGTTCCCCTGCGCCCTCGGGGCGATCGCGGCCGGCGCCACACGGACGATCACGGCCACCTACCAGGTGCCGTCGGGTTACACCGGGCCGGACCCGATCGTGAACAGCGCTACGGTCAGCTCGCCGACCGGCGATCCGGTCACAGGCAACGAAATCGCCACCGCCTCCGCGACCCTCGATCCGGCCTCCGCGGACCTCGCCATCACGAAGGCGGGGCCGGCAAGTGTGGTGCCCGGCACGAACCTCGTCTACACGATCACAGTCACCAACACAGGGCCGAGCGACGCCGCGGGCGTCTCGGTCGCCGACGTCACACCGGCGGGGCTCAGCTTCGTGTCGAACAGTGGGGCCTGCACCACCACCTTCCCGTGCAGTCTCGGAATCGTTCCCGCAGGAGAGAGCCGGGTCTTCACGACGACGTTCGCCGTACCGTCCGGCTACGCCGGGGCGAACCCCATCGTCAACGCGACCACTGTCAGCGCCGCGACGGCCGACCCGGTAGCCGCAAACAACACCGGCACGGCCTCGACACCAGTGACGGCCGGGACCGCCGACCTGGATCTGACGCTCACCGGCCCGGCATCGGTGACGCCTGGCCTGGGATTGACGTTCACAATCACGGTGACCAACAACGGGCCGAGTGACGCGGCCGGGGTCAGCGTGGCCGACGTCACCCCCGCCGGACTGGTCTTCGTCTCGACCAGCGGCGCGTGCACGAGCGCCTTCCCCTGCAACCTCGGCACCATCCCAGCCGGGCAGACCCGGACCATAACCGTGACCTACCTGGTGCCCTCGGGATATGCCGGCGCCAACCCGATCCTCAACACGGCATCGGCCACCTCCGTAACCAGCGATCCGAGCCCCGGGAACGAGGCCCAGACGAGCGCGGTGACCGTGAACCCGGCGGCGGCTGACCTGGCGATCACGATGAGCGGGCCGCCGTTGGTGACGCCGGGCGAGCTCGTCGTGTACACGACAACGGTGACCAACAATGGGCCGAGCGATGCGGCGAGCGTGTCTGTCACCGATGCGACGCCGGCCGGGCTGAGCTTCATCTCTAACAGCGGCGACTGCACCGGCGCGTATCCCTGCTCCCTCGGCGCGATCCCTGCCGGCTCGACGCAGACGATCACGACCACCTACCGGGTGCCGTCGGGGTACGCCGGACCGAACCCGATCCTGAATAGCGCCACGGTCGGCTCGCCGACTGGCGATCCGTTGCCGGGCAACGAAACGGCGACCGCGTCAACGCCGGTGAGCGCGGCCTCGGCCGACCTCCGGATCATCAAGGCTGGACCGGCAAGCGTCGTTCCTGGCGCCAACCTGGTCTATACCATTACGGTCACGAACACCGGGCCAAGCGACGCGACCGGCGTTTCGGTCACGGATCCGACACCCTCCGGGCTGACGTTCGGTTCCAACGCCGGGGTCTGCGTGACGAGCTTCCCTTGCAGCCTCGGGACAGTACCGGCTGGAGCGAGCCAGGTGATCACGACGACGTTCGCCGTGCCGCCCGGCTACGCCGGTGCAAATCCGATCGTCAACACCGCCAGCGTGACCGCGACGACCGCCGACCCCGTTTCCGGCGATAATGCCGCCACCACGAGCACACCGGTCGTGGCGGGCACCGCCGATTTGACGCTCACGAAGACCGGACCCGTCGCGGTGACCCCCGGTCAGACGCTGACCTTTACGATCGTCGTCAACAATGCCGGCCCGAGCGACGCGGCGGGCGTGAGCGTGGCCGACGCGACGCCGACCGGGCTGGTCTTCGTCTCCACGAGCGGCGCCTGTACCACCGCCTTCCCGTGCGCCCTCGGCACCATCCCCGCCGGGCAGTCGCGGTCGATCACCGCTGTCTATCAGGTGCCATCGGGTTACGCCGGGGCGAACCCGATCGTCAACACGGCATCGGTCACCTCGGTGACCAGCGATCCGAGCCCAGGTGACGAGGCGCAGACCGCGCCCGTAACCGTGAACCCGGCCGCCGCCGATCTCGCGATCACCAAGACGGGGCCGGCGTCGGTCACGCCGGGTCAGACCGTCGTCTACATGACCACGGTGACCAACAACGGACCGAGTGACGCGACGAGCGTGTCCGTCGCCGACGCGACGCCAACGGGGCTCACCTTCATCTCCAACAGCGGGACCTGCACCGCGGCCTTCCCGTGCGCGCTTGGCATCGTCCCGGCTGGAGCGACACGCACGATCACGACCACCTACCTGGTCCCGTCGGGGTACGCCGGACCAAACCCGATCGTGAACACGGCGATCGTCAGCTCGCCCACCGGGGACCCGGCTGCCGGGAACGAGAGCGCAACCACCTCGACGCCCGTCGACCCGCCGGTGGCGGACCTCACAATCACCAAGACCGGACCCGCCGGGGTGGTGCCGGGAACGAACGCCGTCTACACGATCACGGTGACCAACAATGGGCCGAGTGATGCGCAGGGTGTCACCCTGACGGATCCGACTCCGACAGGCCTGACGTTCGTGTCGGCCACCGCGCCGTGCGGCGGCGGTTTCCCCTGCGCGGTCGGGTCCATCGCCGCCGGAGCGAGCCTGAGCCTAACCGTCACGTATCTGGTGCCGGCGGGGTACACCCTGCCGAATCCGATTGCGAACACGGCGACAGTGAGCGCCACGACGAGCGATCTGGTACCCGGGGACAACGCGGCCACCACGTCGACGCCCGTGGCAATCGGCTCCGCTGACCTCGCACTGACCAAGGCCGGTCCGGCGAGCGTGCTGCCGGGCACGAACGTGGTGTTTACGATCGCCGTCACCAACAACGGCCCCAGCGACGCCGCAGGGGTGAGCGTCGCTGACGCGACCCCGTCCGGGCTCAGCTTCGTGTCCACGAGCGGCGCCTGCACGACCGCCTTCCCCTGCGCCCTCGGCACCATCCCGAGTGGACAAGTGCGAACGATCACGGCGACGTTCCTGGTGCCATCGGGCTACGGGAGCCCCGACCCGATCGTGAACACGGCCTCGGTGTCTGCCGTCACTTCAGACCCCGATCCCAGCGACAACGCGGAAACGATCTCGGTCCCGCTCGCCGCGGCCTCGGCGGATCTGAGCGTGACCAAGGTCGGCCCGGCGTCGACCACGGCGGGACAGAACGTCGCCTACACCATCACCGTCACCAACGCGGGCCCGTCCGACGCCGCCGCCGTGTCGCTCACCGACCCGACCCCCGCGGGCCTCGTCTTCGTCTCCAATGCCGGCGCTTGCGCAACGGCATTCCCCTGCAGCCTGGGCGTGGTGCCGGCCGGGCAGGTGCGGACCGTCACCGCCACCTATCAGGTGCCGTCGGGCTACACCGGCGCGAACCCGATTGTGAACACGGTGACCGTATCCTCGCCGACCGCCGATCCGGCCCCCGCCAACAACGTCGCCACCGCGTCGACGTCGATTGGCGTTGCGGCGGATCTCTCGATCACAAAGGTCGGTCCCGCGTCGGTGACGCCCGGCCAGAACCTCGTGTATACGATCACCGTGACCAACGCGGGACCGAGCGACGCGGCTGGCGTTACGGCCAGCGACGCGACGCCCGCGGGGCTGACGTTCGTCTCGACCGCGGGGGCGTGCACGACAGCTTTCCCCTGCACGCTCGGCACGGTGGCCGCCGGAGCCACGCGAACCATCACGGCGACCTACAACGTCCCGTCCAGTTACGCCGGCGCGAACCCGATCGTCAACACGGCCAGCGTGACGGGCACGACGACCGATCCTGTGCCGGCCAACAACACGGCATCCGCCTCGACGCCGGTGACCGCCGCGTCGGCCGATGTGAGCATCACCAAGACCGGACCGGCGAGTGTCGTCCCCGGCACGAACCTCGTGTACACGATCAGCGTCAGCAACGCCGGCCCGTCGCTCGCGACCGGGGTCAGCGTTGCCGATATCACCCCGACCGGCCTCACGTTCGTGTCCAACACGGGCGACTGCGTAACCGCGTTCCCCTGCAGCCTGTCCACGATCCCGGCCGGGGCGAGCCGCACAATCACCGCGACCTACCTCGTGCCGTCCGACCATACCGGCCCTGACCCGGTCGTCAACACGGCGTCGGTGACGGCCACGACCGCGGACCCGGTCGCCGCGAACAACGCCGCAACCGCCAACACGCCCTTGGCCGCCCGTTCGGCCGATCTCACCGTTACCAAGACCGGCCCCGCAAGCGTGCTCCTGGGCACGAATGTCGTCTACACGGTTGTCGTGACGAACACTGGACCGAGCGATGCCGCGGGGATCTCGCTCGACGATCCGACCCCAGCCGGCTTGACGTTCGTGTCGGCGACGGCCCCGTGCGCCGGCGGCTTCCCCTGCGCGCTCGGCGACATGCTCTCTGGGACCAGCGTAACGGTCACCGTCACCTACCTCGTTCCCGCGTCGTACGCCGGGCCGAACCCGATCGTGAACACGGCGACGGTGACCTCACCCACCGCCGATCCCAACCCGGGCGATAACTCGGCCACCGCCTCGACCCCGGTGACGGCGCCCACGGCCGATCTCTCGGTGAGCATGACCGGCCCGGCCACCGCGGTGCCAGGCGCCAGCGTGGCGTACACGATCACCGTGACCAATGCGGGGCCGAACGATGCCGACGGTGTATCGTTGGCCGACCCGACGCCGACTGGCTTGACGTTCGTCGCAGCGACGGCACCCTGCGCGGGCGGATTCCCCTGCGCGCTCGGGACGCTGGCGATGGGGGCGGGCGTCACCGTGACGGCGACCTACGACGTGCCGGCCGCGTACGCCGGGCCGAACCCGATCGTCAATTCCGCCACGGTGAGCGCCACCACTACTGACCCGGTGGCCGCAAACAACAGCCAGAGCGTTTCGTCCACCGTGACGCCCACCGCCGACCTCGTGATTGTGAAGACGGATGGCCTGACCAACGTCTTGCCCGGCAGCCCGCTGACGTACACGATCCTCGTGACCAACGCCGGGCCCAGCGCGATCGTGGGAGCGATCGTCGCCGACCCCATGCCCGCCCATCTCACGGGGGTGAGCTGGACGTGCTTCGCCTCCGCCGGCTCGGCCTGCGGTGTCGCTGGCGGCAGCGGCAACATCGCGACTACAGTCGACCTATCGGTCGGCGGCGTCGCGACCTTCACCGTGACCGGGACCGTCGCCCAGGCGAGCGGTGCCTTGACGAACACCGCGACGGTTTCGGCACCCGCGCGGTCGACCGATCCAAACACGGCGAATAACAGCGCCACCGACGTCACGACGATCAACGCGGTCGATCTACAGTTGACCAAGACCCACAGCGGTGCGTTCACCATCGGTACCACGGGCTCGTACACGCTCACCGTGACGAACGTCGGCACGGTAGCCACCGCCGGGGTCCTCAGCGTCATCGATTCGCTCCCGGCGGGCCTGGCGTTCAGCGCCGCGAGCGGATCCGGCTGGGCATGCGGGGTCGCGGGCCAGGTCGTCACCTGTACCAATCCGGCGACCCTCGCACCCGCCGGAGTGAGTACCATCGCCGTCACCGTCGCGGTGCAAACCGGCGCGGCCGTGAACGTGACCAACGTGGCGCTGGTCCAGACGACGGGCGATGTGAACGCCGCAAACGATCGCGCTGCGGACGCTACGGTCATCACCGCCGTCGATCTCGCCCTCGCCAAGCGGCACAGCGGCGCGTTCACGGTCAATCAGAACGGCGTCTACACGCTCGCCGTCAGAAGCGTGGGGACGGCGGCGACGATCGGTGCGATCACCCTCACGGACACGCTCCCAACCGGACTCACGTTCGTGTCGGGGACAGGTCCCGGCTGGAGCTGCGCGGCGGCCGGCCAGGTCGTCACCTGTGACAACGCGGGCCCGTTAGCCGCCGGCGATTCGTCGCTCATCACCTTGACGGTTGGTGTCGGGCTCGCCGCGCTCCCACAAGTCACGAACAGCGCGTCCGTGACCACGCCGGGAGATGCGACGCTTGCCGACAATACCAGCATCGACGTGCCGACGATCGTAGTCGCCACGGCCAGCCTGGCGGCGGAAAAAGCGGCATCGCGAACCACAGTCGAAATCGGCGATCAGCTCGAGTACACGATTCGCGTGCGCAATACGGGCTCCTCCCCCGCCCCCGACGTGACGGTCAGCGACCGGCTGCCAGCCGGATTCGCCTACGTTCGCGGCACGGCACGGAGGGACGGGACACCGCTTCCCGATCCGAACGGCGGGGTCGGGCCGCAGCTGGTGTTCACCCTCGACACGATTCCCCAGGGCGCGGTCGTAGCCTTGACCTACCGCGTCCGAGTCGGGCCCGGCGCCGGCCTCGGAGACGGGATCAACCGCGCCCTGGCGGAGTCGCCACTGGGACCCGCGCAATCCAACCTGGCCGCGGCGCGGGTGCAGCTCATCGGCGGGGTGTTCACCGACGAAGGCCTGATCGTGGGCAAGGTGTTCGTCGCCGGCGCCACAGACCTCGGCGTGCCCGGCGTGCGGGTCTATCTCGAGGACGGCACCTCGACGGTGACGGATGTCGAAGGCAAGTACAGCTTCTACGCCGTCACTCCCCGGCTCCACATCGTCAAGATCGACGCCACGACGCTGCCTCCTGGCGCGGAGCTGGTGCTCATTTCGAATCGCCAGGCCGGCGATGCCGCGAGCCGCTTCGTCGATGTGCAACGCGGCGAGCTGCACCGTGCCGACTTTGCCGTCCGTGGCACGCCCGAATTCCTGGCGACCGTCAATGCGCGGCGCTCGGGCGGCGAAATCTACGGGGCCATTCCGGCCGGTGGCGTGGGACGCGACACGATGCCGGGACCGCTCGGCGCCCGGTCAGCCGAGCTGCCGAACGTCGGCGCGTTCACCCCGGGGGCGCCCGCCGCAACGCCCGACTCGCTGGCGGGCGTCTACACTGGAGTTCTCCCCGCCCGCACGCTGACGAACGACAATTCGAACGCCCCGGCGCTGCCGGACGCCGACATCGCCCCGACCCTCGCCATCGGCCGCCGGGGCGTCATCTCGATCCAGGTCCCGCTCGCCGGCATTCCAGCGGACGGCAACACCCTCGTACCGGTCGCCGTTCGCGTGCTCGACGCGCAAGGAGCTCCGCTCGTTGACCGAACTGTGGTGACGCTCGAGGCGAGCGCCGGCCGCTGGCAGGTGGTCGACGACGACCCGACTTCTCCAGGCGTCCAGACCAGCATCACCGGTGGGACGCGCGAGATGTACCTCGTCGCGGCCGCGCAGGCAGGCCAGGCCCAGGTGCGCGTCAGCGCGAGCGGCCTGAGTGGTTCGGCGACGATGGTCTTCGTGCCCGCGCCGCGGCCGCTGCTCGTCGCGGGCGTGGTCGAGGGCCGGATCGATCTCCGGTCCTGGGCGCTCCCGGCCTTCCGGGTGCGCGATCGGTTCGAGGACGAGCTGCGCGATCTGGCGCTCACCAACGCGAGCGACCGTGTCCGGGCCGCCACCCGCGCCGCGGTGTTCGTGAAGGGCGCGATCGGGCCCGAGTTCGTGATCAATCTCCGACTCGACACCGAGCGCGATCCGCGGGCGCGCCTGTTCCGCGACATTCAGCCGGACGCCTTCTATCCGGTGTACGGCGATGCCTCGATCAAGGAGTTCGACGCCCAGTCGACGAGCCGTCTCTACGTGCGGGTGGAGAAAGCCAGGTCGTTCTTCCTGTTCGGAGACTACGGCACGACCCCCGCCACCGAAGTGCGCATGCTGGGGGCCTACTCGCGCAGCCTGAACGGCGCCCTGCAGCACTTCGAAAACCAGCGGGCGTCGGCGAACCTGTTCGCAAGCCGCGGGCATGCCGCGCAGGTGATTGATGAGTTCCCGGCGCGAGGGATCTCCGGGCCGTTCGTCTTGAGCCAGCCGAACGGACTGGCGAACAGCGAGCGCGTCGAAATCATCACGCGCGACCGCAATCAGCCCGCGGTGATTCTGAAGACCGAGCTCCTGACCCGGTTTGCGGACTACACCATCGAGCCGTTCACCGGACGGCTGGTGCTGAAGGCGCCTGTCCCGAGCGTCGATCAAAACCTGAATCCGATTTCGATTCGCGTCAGCTACGAGGTCGAACAGGGCGGCACGCCGTTCTGGGTGTTTGGAGCGGACGCCCAGGTCAGGGCCACCGACCGGGTCGAGCTCGGCGGATCCGCCGTCCGCGACGACAACCCGCTCGGCACCCGCAGTCTCATTTCCGCCAACACCACCATCCGGTTCGGCGAACGGACCTACATGCTCGGCGAGGTCGCGCACGCCGACTCGAGCGGCGCTGCCAGCGGCAACGCGTTCCGGTTCGAGCTGCGGCACTTCGCGGATCGGTGGGAAGCCCGGGTCTTCGGGCTCGATGCAGATCCCGATTTTGCCAACCCATCCTCGGCGCTCGGCCGCGGTCGCCGGGAAGTCGGCGCGCGCGGCTCGGCGATCCTCGACCGCCACACCCGGCTTTTCGCCGAGGCGCTGGGCAGCGAGGACCGGGTCACCGACGGCCGCCGTTTCGGCGCCAATCTGGCCGTCGAGCGGGAGATCACCCAACGGCTACGCGCCGAGCTTGGTGTACGCCACGCCGAAGAGACCGCGGCCCCGGCGAGCGCCGGGACGACCGGGGCCACGCCGAACGAAACCAACAGCATCCGGTTCCGGCTCACCGGACAGGTTGCGCCACGAGCCGCGGTATTCGGAGAGTTCGAGCAGGATCTCGCCGCCGGGGACCAGCACCGCGCACTCGTCGGCGGCGACTATCGGTTCGCCCAACGCGCCCGCGTGTACGCCCGTCACGAGCTGATTTCGTCCTTTGCGGGACCGTACGCCCTGAACGGCTCGCAGCGGCAGAACACGACGGTCATCGGGCTCGACGCCGACTACCTGCGTGACGCCTCGGTGTTCACGGAATACCGCGCGCACGATGCCTTCAGCGGACGCGAGGCCGAGGCGGCGATCGGGCTCCGCAACCGGTGGACATTGGCGCCCGGCCTGCGGCTCAACACGTCCTTCGAGCGAGTGAGCCCGCTGAGCGGCAGCGGCTCCGGAGAGGCGACGGCAGTGACCGGCGCGCTCGAGTACACCGATAATCCTCGCTGGCGCGGCTCCGCCCGGCTCGAGTATCGCACCGCCCCCTCGGGCGACAACTGGCTCGCCTCGCTCGGCTACGGCCGCAAGCTCAGTCGCGACTGGACCCTGCTCGGTCAATCCCTGTTCAGCGCGCTGGCGCACGACGAGCTGCACGAGCGTACGCGGGTCGGCTTCGCCTTCCGCCAAACCGAAGTCCACCGGTGGAGTCTCTTGGCCCGGTACGAGCACAAGTATGACCGCGGCGACAGTCCCACCGGCGCCGGGCCGCGCACGCAGGCGCACATCCTGTCGAGCCACGTCAACTACCAGCCGGCCATCCAGTGGACGGTGTCGGGAGAGCTGGCTGCCAAGGTGTCGTCGGAGTGGGCTGCGGGGACGAGCGCCAATACCCATGCGGAGCTGCTCGGGCTGCGAGTGGTGCGCGACCTCAACGCCAACTGGGACGTGGGCGCCAGCGCGCGCGCGCTGCTCACCCTCGGTCAGGGGCGCGCCCAGTACGGTGCCGGCCTCGAGGTCGGCCGGACACTCCGGACGAACTTGCGCGTCGCCGCGGGCTACAATTTCTTCGGCTTCCAGGACCGGGATCTGGTGGGCCAGAACTACACCGACCACGGGATCTACCTGTGGTTCGGCTTCAAGTTCGACGAGGAGTGGATGGGGCTAGGCCGGTCGGCCGGAGGGGTTCGCTAGCCGACCGGCTCCACGGCGACCTCCGCACTGCCGTCCGACCGATACTGGACCGTCACCCGCCACGGCCGGCAGCAGACCTGACAATCTTCCTCGTACTGCTGCCATTCGCCGCTGCCCGGGTCGAGCACGATCGAGTTCACTTCCCCACAGTGCGGGCAGCTCACTTCCGCTTCGGCGTCGGCGGTGCCGTCGCCCAGGGGGAAGTCCTCGTCGAGCGGATCAGGAGAATCGACCATGGGCAGTTCCGACGGATGGCGTGACGACGCTACCGTCGCGCGAACACCCGCCAGCCGCGCCGCTCAGCGGCGCGCGTACACACTCGTCTTCCCCTGCCGATCCCACGCCACAACGTTGTAGTGCTCCGCACCCGGTCCCTCCATCCCTGGCGACCCCGTCACCATCCCCGGCACCGCGAGTCCGGCGATGGCAGGATGCTCCTCAAGCAGTTTCCGGATCAGGTCGGCGGGCACGTGTCCCTCGATAGCGTAACTGCCGACTTGGGCCGTATGGCAGGAGCCAAGCCGGAATGGCACGCCGAAGTTCCCCATCACGCCGGCGTGATCCTCCGTATCGTGGGCGACGACGGTGAACCCGGCGCTGCGCATGTGCTCGATCCATTTCGTGCAACAGCCGCAGGTGGCGCTCTTGTAGACGGTCATCGCCGGCAGCGCGGCCTGCGCGGGGCGCGCCTGGGCGCCGAGCGCGCGCGTGCCCAGGGAGGCGGCGATCGTCGCGCCGCCGAGCGTCGCGGCGGTACCGAGGGCCGCGC
>DATBLG010000041.1:0-48568 GCA_036555485.1 Gemmatimonadales bacterium
CGTCACCCTGTCGGCGACGGGCAGCGGCAATTCGATCACGCAACCGGCCAGTGCGACCGACGTGAACGGCGTCGCCACCGGCACGCTCAGCTCCACCGGCCCGGGGCTCAAGACCGTGACAGCGGTGGCAGGAGGGGTCACCCTCGACCCGCACCCTGAGGTGACCGTTAACGTCGGGCCACCCGACGCCGGGCAGTCCACCGTGACGGCCGTCCCGACGTCGATCACCGCCGGCAGCGGGACCTCGACCGTCACCGTCACGGTCAAGGATCAGTTTGGCAATCTGATCGGAGGCTCGAACGTTGTGCTGGCCGCCACGGGGACCGGCAACACGCTCACAGGCGGTGGGGCGACCAACCCGAGCGGCGTGGCGACGGGAACCCTGAGCTCGACCGACGCCGAATCCAAGATTGTCTCGGCAACCGCCGACGGGACGCCGATCACTCAGACCGCAACGGTCACGGTGACGGCGCCGGGCTCCGGGATCACGCAGACCTTGCTTACGGTCGGGACCGGGATCAACAATGTGAAAGTGTTTACAACCGCTTCCATTGCGCCGGCGCCCAACACACTCGTCACCGTCGCGGTGCTAACCCACCGGTCCTCGGGCGCCGCGGGCAGTCCTGTCCTGACCGGCGCGGGCATGACTTGGGACGTCGTGGCAACGATCACCTTTGACGGCGCCACGCCGCTCAGGCGCATGACCATCTACCGGGCCATGAGCGCCTCACCCGGCAGCGGCCCGCTCACGATTACGTCTCCCGCCACCGTATCCCATGCCCAGTGGATCGTGTCGCAGTGGGGCGGCGTCGATCCTGGCGGCGTGAACGGCGCCGGCGCCATCG
Source organism: Gemmatimonadales bacterium (assembly GCA_036555485.1). Lineage (GTDB taxonomy): Bacteria > Gemmatimonadota > Gemmatimonadetes > Gemmatimonadales > GWC2-71-9 > DASTHG01. The sequence goes on from DATBLG010000041.1 coordinate 846, forward strand.
GGTTCACGGGGACAGCCACCGGCACCGCGGTCAACAGCCTGACCACGACGCTGCCCGCCTTCGGGAATGCCAACAACGTGGCGTATGGCGTCTTCGGCGTGAACAGCAACGCGTTGGCCATCACTCCAGGTGCCGGCTTCACGGAGATCGCCGAGCAGCCGTCCGGTGAGGGCACCCCCGGCGATCTCTTTGCGGAATGGGCGGTGAACCTCAATGCGATCACCGCCACTTGGGTGAACAGGAACGCCGGCGCGTTGGGAGTCGAGATCAAAGCCGCGCCGTAAGTAGATCTACCCGGATGCGTCGAGGGGTCCGGAAGCGAAGCCGCTTCCGGACCCCTCGAATCGTTCCCCCCTCGTGCCCGATCAGCGGACGGCGATCGCGTCGATCTCGACCAGGGCGCGCTTGGGCAGCCCGGCCGCCTGCACGGTGGACCGGGCCGGCCGATGGTCGCCAAAGTGCTTCGCGTAGACCTCGTTCATCGCTGCGAAGTCTGCCATGTCGACAAGATAGACGGTCGTTTTCACGACCTGACCGAGCGAGGATCCCGCTGCCGCCAGTACGGCGGCCAGGTTCTTGAAGACCTGCTCGGTCTGCTCCCCGACGGTCGTTCCGACCAGTTCGCTCGTTTGAGGATCGAGCGCCACCTGCCCAGCAGTGAATACCAAAGCGTCGATCGCGATCGCCTGGCTGTAGGGACCGATCGCCCGTGGCGCCTTGTCCGTCGCCACCGTGTTCAGCGTGGTCATCAGAACAAGCCCTCGATGGTGCCGTCGGGATGCAGGCGAATCCGTTCGGCCGCCGGGCTCTTGCCGAGGCCCGGCATGGTCATGATGTCGCCCGCGAGGGCCACAACGAACCCCGCCCCGGCCGCCGGGAGGATATCGCGCACGTGAAGCGTGAAGCCCGAGGGTGCGCCCAGTTTGGTCGGGTCGTCGCTGAAGGAATACTGCGTCTTGGCGATGCAGACGGGTGTCTCGTGTAGGTTGAGCTTGGGCATCAGCTCGATTGCCCGCTCGGCCGCCGGCGCGTAGGCCACGCTGCCCGCGCCGTAGATCTCCGTCGCGATCGTTTCGATCTTCTGCGTGATGGGTTGATGCGCATCGTAGATCGGTTGAAACGCCCCGCGGCGCTGCTCGAGCAGGCCCAGCACCGCCTGCGCGACTTCCAGGCCACCCTCTCCCCCTTTCTCCCACACCTCGCACAGCACCACGTCGACGCCCTCCTGTGCGCAGGCAGCGCGCACCACGTCGATTTCCGTATCGTGATCTCCCATGAACCGGTTGAGGGCGACGACGCAGGGCACGCCGAACTTCTTCACGTTGCGCACGTGGCGAACGAGATTCTCGGCCCCCTGCTGGACCGCCGCGACGTTGGCCGCGCCCAGGGCCTCCTTCTTGACGCCGCCGTGCATCTTCAGCGCACGAGCGGTAGCGACGACGATCGCCGCCTCGGGCGCGAGGCCCGCCATACGGCATTTGATGTTGAAGAATTTCTCGGCGCCGAGGTCCGCGCCGAATCCCGCCTCGGTGAGCACGACGTCGGCGAGGCGCAGCCCCAGTTGGGTCGCCATCACCGAATTGCAGCCGTGGGCAATGTTGCCGAAGGGCCCGCAGTGCACCAGGGCCGGTCCGCCCTCGAGCGTTTGCACGAGGTTGGGTTTCAGCGCGTCCTTCAGGAGCAGGGTCATCGATCCCTGCGCCTTGAGGTCGCTCGCCCGAATCGCCCCTTTCGCGTGGGTGAGGCCGACGATGATCTCGCCCAGCCGCCGCTCCAAGTCACCGACTCCGGTGGCGAGGGCCAGGATGGCCATCACTTCCGATCCCGGGATGATCACCCATCGCTCTTCGCGCGTCGGCCCGGCGTTCACGCCGCCCACGCCCACGATCGCGTGCCGGAGGGCCCGGTCGTTCATGTCGATGGTGCGCGGCCAGGTGATCCGGCGGGTGTCCAAATGGAGGATGTTGCCGTGGTGCAAGTGCGCGTCCAGCATCGCCGACAGCAGGTTGTGGGCGGCGGCGATCGCGTGGAAGTCGCCCGTGAAGTGCAGGTTGATGTCTTCCATAGGCACGACCTGCGCGTAGCCGCCGCCCGCCGCCCCGCCCTTGACCCCGAACACCGGCCCGAGCGACGGCTCGCGCAGGCACAGGATGGCGTCCTTGCCCAGTTTGCGCAGCGCCTGCGTGACGCCCACCGTCACTGTGGACTTCCCCTCCCCGGCCGGCGTTGGGTTGATTCCCGTGACCAGCACGAGGCGGCCTTTGGGCGGCCGTCGCGCCAACGCGTCGAGCGAGATCTTCGCCTTGTGTTTCCCGTACAGCTCGACCTCATCCTCGCTCAGCCCCAGCTCCGCCGCGATATCGGCGACGGGCCGCAGCTTTGCCGCCTGGGCGATTTCGATGTCGGTCGGAAACTTCGCGCGAGTCGTCACACTGGAGCTCCGGTCACAAAGCGGTAGTCAGTCGCTCGCCAAACGCTCCCCTCGCGTTTGCGACGAGTTGGGGCCACAGAGTTGCGGGCTCCGTTTGCCGCGCTCGCGCCAACGCCAGAGCGACCTCGCGAACAAACGCGGGTTCATTGCGTCCGCCGCGGTGCGGAACGGGGGCCAGATACGGCGCATCAGTCTCTACCAGCAGCCGCCCGGCCGGCACGGTCGTGAGGCGATCGGCCGCCGTCCAGCTCTTGAAGGTGATCATGCCGCTGAAGGAAAAATACGCGCCGACGTCCAGGCCCACCGCGAACAGTGCGTCTCCCGAGCTGAACGAGTGCAGCACGACGGCCGGGACGCGCGGCGCCCACGCCGCGATCATGGCAGCCACGTCATCGTCCGCATCGCGCGCGTGCACCACCACCGGGCGCCCCAGCTCAGCCGCGAGGGCCAGCTGGGCCTCGAACGCGTCGCGCTGGGCTGGACGGGGCGAATGATCGTAGTGATAGTCGAGTCCAGTCTCCCCCACGGCGACGGCGGCCGGATCCGCCAGCAGCTCGCGCAACCGCTGCTCCGTTTCCGGGGCCCACGTCCGCGCCTCATGCGGATGTACCCCCGCCGTGGCGGAGAGTCCGGGGACGGCGCGCGCGAGCGCCAGCGCTCGCTCACTTCCCGCCACCGATTCCCCGATGACGACCACATGACCGACGCCCGCCACGCGGGCCCGCGCCAGGACCTGTGCCCGGTCGGGGGCGAACGCCTCATCCGCGAGGTGACAGTGGGCGTCGACCAGCACGGTTAGACGGCGGCCTTGGAGCGGCCTCCCGTCGGCGGCGCGGGCGCCGGACCTGGCGCCGCGCTCGGTGTCGTGCCTGGCCCGGCATACGTCCGGGCGCCCCGCACGTCCTGCCCCGGCCAGCGCCGCTCGATCCACAACAGCACCGGCGACGCCACGTAGATCGAAGAGAAGGTCCCCACGAGAATGCCGAACGCCATCACCAGGGCGAACGGACGGATCACCTCACCCGCAATGAAGGCGAGCGCGAGCGCGGTCATCATCGTCGTGCCGCCCGTCAGGATCGTACGTGGCAAGGTCTCGTTGACCGAAAGGTTCAAGATCTCGTACAGGTTCTGCCGGCGGTACTTCCGGAGGTTCTCCCGCAGGCGGTCAAAAATGACGATGGTGTCGTTGAGCGAGTACCCGACGATCGTTAGCACGGCGGCGACCACGACGAGGCTCACCTCGAGATTCAAATAGCGGATGAACGCGACGGTCGCCGCGATGTCGTGGGCGGTGGCGAACACCGCCGCGACCCCGAAGCGCCACTCGAACCGCATAGCCAGGTAGATCAGCGTGACGACGAACGAGAAGAGGATGGCGATGATGGCTTTCTCCTGCAGCTCGCCGCCCACTTTCGGCGTGGACGCCTCCGTGCGAACAACCCGATAGGCACCCACCCCCGCAGTCGCGTCGAGGGCCCGGCCAACGGCCTCCGCCACGGACTGGGTGCTCGCGTCTGCCGCCTCCGGGCCGAACCGCGCGGTGATCGAGTAGGCGGTGTCGGCGCCGAAGGTCTTCACCTCCGACCCGGCGAGGCCAACGCCCTCCAGGGCCGTACGGAGCTGGGGGAGGGAGAGGGCTCGGGCGGTCTCGACCTGGACAAGCGTGCCGCCCGTGAACTCGATGCTGTAGTTCAGACCGGAGATCAAGAGGAGCACCAGACCCGGCAGGATGAGCAGGGCGCTCAAGCCGTACGCCCAACGCCGCAGCCCGATGAAGTCGTAGCGCGCGCGTGCGAAGAATCGAATCATCAGACGCTCAGGGTGACCATCGTCGGCCGCCGCTGCAACCAGACGAGGAAGAAGGTGCGGGTGACGAACACCGCCGACAACAGGGAGGCGAGAATCCCGATCAGCAGGGTGATGGCGAAGCCCTGCACGGGGCCCGTTCCCACCACATACAGGATGAGGGCGGTGAGGGCCGTGGTGATGTTGGAATCGACGATCGCACTCATCGCATGCTTGAACCCCTCCTCCACCGAGAGTCGCACCGTCTTGCCGAGCTGCAGCTCTTCGCGGATCCGCTCGAAGATCAGGACGTTCGCGTCGACCGCCATCCCGATCGAGAGCGCGAACCCGGCCAGGCCGGGGAGGGTCAGGGTAAACCCGAACAGCGCGAGTCCGCCAAGGGTGAACAGGACGTACAGGATGAGGGCCGCCACCGCGAGCGCACCGGAGAGACGGTAGTACCCGATCATCACCACGATGACGAGGACCACGGCCAGCACGCCGGCCTGCACACCGGCGCGGATGGAATCGGCGCCGAGCGACGGTCCGATGGCGTGCTCCTCGACGATGTGCAGGGGCGCCGGCAGCGCCCCGGCCCGCAGCACGAGTGCCAGGTCCTGTGCCTCTGTCAGCGGCTTGTTCTGCAGATCGATCTGTCCCGTGCCGCAGATCTGGTCATTGATGATCGGTGGTTGACCCTGCACTCGACCATCGAGCATGATCGCCATGTAGTCTCTCACATGGCGGCCCGTCTCCTCGCAGAACTTGCGGGTGCCCCGTCGGGTCAGGTCGAAGGTGACGACCGAATGGTTGTTCATCTGGTCGCGCCGGGCGGCGGCCTTGGTCAGCTCGTCGCCCGTGATGATCGGCCGGTCCGCCAGGGCATAGAGCGCCCGGTACGGCCGCGCCCCACGCGACTCAATCTCGGTCCCCCAGCGCAGCTCGAGACCGCGCGGGATGGTCGTCGCCACTTCGGGTCGCGCCAACAGGCTCTCGGCGCGGGCCACCTGTTCTTCCGGCACGAGGAACTCGCCAGGCAGCTGGCCCTGGAACAGCAGCGCGGAGAGCGCGCCGGGCTGGTTCGCATCCGTGGTGGTGTCCGTCGCGGCCTGCCCCGCCCGTTTGGTCGAGTCCTGCCCGAACAATTGCGACACGGCCGTCACCGGCGCCGACTCGGGCGCTCGGACACCCGCCTGCCGCAATGCACGGTCAATCACCGGCAACGCTTCCTGAAACCGGTTTTCCATGTCGGTGATGCGAAACTCGAGGAACGCGGACCGCTGCACGATCTGCTTGGCGCGCGCCGGATCCTTTTCCCCCGCCAGCTCGACCACGAGGCGACACTGGCCAACCACCTGTACCACCGGTTCAGTCGTGCCGAATTCGTCCACTCGCGTCCGAACCACACGCTCGGCGCGACGAATAGCATCGGCGCAGTCGGCCACCGGTCCCTTGGACTGGTCGACCTCGAGCGCCAGATGGATCCCTCCCTGCAGGTCGAGGCCGAGCTTGATCGGGACCCGCCGAACCGTAGTGTCCGTCATCCGGCCGGTCTGGGGATTGACGACGCGTTGCGTGACGTCCCCCGGCTTCAGGAACCAGATCGCCAGCAGCACGAGCGCCACGATGAAGATGACGCGATTCCGAATCGTTTTCATCCGACTCCCGCTAGGTTGAGGCTCTCACGCGCCGCCGCGCGGTCGCGCGCCAACTGCTCGAGCAGCGCTTCCTGCGAAGGAAACGCCCGGACGTCCCGCAATCGGCGCACCCACTCCACCAGCACCGTCTCGCCGTACAAATCCTTGGCGACATCAAACAGATGGACCTCGAGCCCGCGCTCGGTCACACCGAACGTCGGCCGTGAACCCTGGTTCATCATGCCGCCGCAGCGCACCCTTTCCCCTTCCCCCTTCCCCCTTCCCTCGACCGTTACCCAGACGGCATACTCCCCGTCGGGTGGCAGGAGTTTCCGCGCGTCCGGCACCGGCAGGTTGATCGTCGGAACCCCGATCGATCGTCCTCGCCCGACCCCGCGTTCGACAGTGCCCCGAGCTGCGTAGCATCGGCCGAGCCACCGCCCGGCCAGCGCCAGATCGCCGTGCGCCACGGCGGTGCGAATCAGCGTGGACGAGATCGGCTGCCCGTCATCGCGCACCGGATCCACCACGTCCACGGCGAAGCCGTCCGCAGCCCCGATGCGACGCACCGTGTCCACGTCACCCGAGCGCCCACGCCCAAAGCCGTGATCATGACCCAGGACCAGCTCCTGCATTCCCACCTCGGCCCGCAGCACGCTCCGCACGAATTCCTCGGGCGAGAGACGGGCCAGCTCCGCGGTGAACGGCAGCGTCACGACGCGGTCGACTCCGCACGCGACCAGCAAGGCGTGCCGTTCCGCCGGCAGCGTGAGCAACCGAGGCGCCGCCGCCGGGTTCACGATCTCCAGCGGGTGCGGATCGAACGTGACGACCACACTGTCTCGCCCGCCGGCCCGCGCGCGCCGCACGATCTCGGCCAGCACTGCCTGGTGGCCGCGATGCACCCCGTCGAAGGTGCCGACCGTCGCCACCGCCCCTGGCATCAGTCGGCCACCACGACCCGCGGCTTCACGACGTCGCCCGATCGCTCGCCGACGGCCACCAACTCTTCCCCAGCGAACAACGCGACTCGGTCGGCGGCGTCGATCGCCGGGAGCGGCCGGCCATGCACCACCGCATCGCGTTCCCCGGCGCCGAGCGCGCGGCGTGGGAGGTCGCTCACCAATAGGGCCGCCGGTCGCAAATCCGCCGCCGTCACGATTTCCGGCGGCCTCGCCTCCGCCAGGGAGAACGGTCCAACCGCCATCCGCGTCAACGCGGCGAGATACGCTCCACACTCCAGCGCTGCTCCGACGTCACGGGCCAGACTCCGCAGATACGTCCCGCCACTGACGGTCGCGCGAAAGGTCACGTCGGGCGGCGTGAAATCGGTGAGCGTGAGCTCGACGATTTCCACCGGTCGGTCCGCGAGCACGACCACCTCGCCGCGCCGCGCCCGCCGGTAGGCACGCTCCCCCGCCACCTTCACTGCCGAGTGCGCCGGCGGTCGCTGCCGAATGGGACCGCGGAAACCGGCAAACGCCGCTTCGACGGCGCCGCGGTCGATCCCCCGCCAGGCATCGGTCTGCTGCACCCGCTCACCCATCGGGTCGTCGGTCGTGGTGATCGTGCCGAGGCGAATCACCCCCTCGTACGACTTGCGCCATGCGGCCGAGAACGGCGCCAGTCGCGTCGCGCGTCCCACGATCACGACCAGCAGCCCCGCGGCGAACGGGTCGAGCGTTCCCAAATGACCGACCCGACTCATCCCCAGCGCTCGTCGCACGAGGTCCACCACATCGTGCGAGGTGGGGCCGGCGCGCTTCGCGACGAGCAACACCCCGCCTGTCAGTCGCCGCCCTCCTTCAGCTCTTTGAGCACTCGATCAATGCGCTGCGCATGCTCAAGTCCGCGATCAAGCTGGAAATGCAACTCCGGGCTGGTGCGCAGTCGCAATCCGCGAGAGAGGTTCGCCCGCAGAAAGCGCGCCGCACTGCCGAGCCCTTCCAGACTCCTCGCTTTCTCCTCCTCGCTTCCCATCACGCTCACCCGGATCGTGGCGTGGGAGAGATCGGCGGAGACGTCGACACCGGTCACCGTCACGAACCCGATGCGCGGATCGCGCACGTCGCCGGTAAGGAATTCGGCGACGGTCTTGCGGACCAACTCCCCGACCCGCTCGGGGCGGTGACTCGGCGTGCGCATCAGAGATAGCTCGTGCTCGAGTCCACGATCCGCGCGCCCGCCGCCCCGTCGACCAGGCGATCGGCCTCGCGCAGCACCTGCTCGGCGTGTCGTCGATCGGTGCTGACCACGCACGCCGAGACCTCAGCCCGCTGCCACAGGTCCTGGTGGTCCGTCTCGGCGGCGGACACGTTGAAGCGGAGGTGCAGGCGATCTTTCAAGCTCTTCACAATCTGCCGCTTCTCCTTCAGCGAGTGGCAGGCATCGAGGTGCAGATCCCAGGTGATCAACCCGACAATCACGGCTCAGGCTCCGCGGGTCGCGCTCCCCGTACTGGACGCGCCGGCGTCGAGCGAGCGCGCCACCTCCTCGATCCGGTACGCCTCAACCAGGTCACCCACCTTGAGATCGTTGAAATTCTCGATCCCGATGCCGCACTCGAAGCTCTCGCGCACTTCGCGCACGTCTTCCTTGAACCGCTTGAGTGACGCCAGCGTGCCGTCGTACACCTCGACGCCGCTGCGGACCACGCGCACCCGCGCGGTGCGAGGGATGATGCCACTCCGCACGAAGCTGCCGGCAATGGTGCCGACCTTGGCGATCTTGAACAGCTGCCGCACTTCGGCTTCGCCGAGCACGACCTCTTTTTTCTCCGGGGCGAGCAGCCCTTCCATCGCCAGCTTCACCTCGTCCACCGCCTCGTAGATGATGCGGTAGGTCCGGATCTCCACCCGCTCTCGCTCGGCCGACGCGCGGGCATTCGAGTCGGGACGCACGTGGAAGCCGATGATGATGGCCCCGGACGCCTTGGCGAGCAGCACGTCGGAATCGGTGATGGAGCCGACGCCGCGATGCACCACCTCGACTTTCACCTCGGCCGTCGAAAGCTGCCCCAAGGCGTCGGCCAGCGCCTCGGCTGGGCCGCCCTGGTCCGCCTTGATGATGACGCGCAGCGATGCGGCGCCACCGGCCGCGCGCTCGGACATGAAGTCTTCGAGCGTCTTCACCCGGCTGGTGCGGCGATGCTGCGCCTCGCGTTCCAAGCGCTGCCGCTTCTGCGCAATGTCCCGCGCCTGTGCCGGGTCTTTCATCGCGGCAAACGCATCGCCCGCCTCCGGCACGCCCTCGAAGCCGAGGATCTGCACGGGGATCGACGGCCCGGCGGCGGCCACGGTCTGGCCACGCTCGTCGAACAGGGCCCGCACCCGGCCCGAGAACTGGCCGCAAATGAAGTCCTCGCCGACCCGGAGCGTTCCGTTCTGTACCAGAATCGTGGCTACCGGACCCTTGCCTGGATCGAGCGTCGCCTCGAGCACCGTGCCCTGCGACAGCCGGTCCGGGTTGGCTTTCAGGTCCAGCAACTCGGCCTGGAGCAGAACCTGATCGAGCAGCTCGAACACCCCGGTGCCCTGCTTCGCTGAAATCGGCGTGGCCAGGGTGGTGCCGCCGAACTCCTCGAGCACGACGCCGTGCGCCAGGAGATCCTGTTTCACCTTCTGCACGTTGGCAGAAGGCAGGTCGATCTTGTTGATGGCGACGACCAACGGCACACCCGCGTTCTTGGCGTGCGAGATTGCCTCGACCGTCTGCGGCATGATGGCGTCGTCCGCGGCGACGACCAACACCACGAGATCGGTGACCTGGGCGCCGCGGGCGCGCATCGCAGTGAAGGCTTCGTGTCCCGGTGTGTCGAGGAACGTGATCGAGCGGCCGTTTTTCAGGGTGACCTGGTAGGCGCCGATGTGCTGCGTGATCCCACCGGCTTCACCCGCGACGACGGTTGTCTTCCGGATGTAGTCGAGCAGCGACGTCTTGCCGTGGTCCACGTGGCCCATCACGGTCACGATCGGCGGGCGCGACTGCAGCTGGTCGGCCAGGTCGACCGGCTGCTCCGGCCCGGCGATGGCGTACTCTTCTTCGCGCGTCGCCTGGAATCCGAACGCCGATGCGATGAGCTCGATCAGGTCGAAGTCGAGCCGCTGGTTGATCGTCACCATCTGCCCGAGTTCCTTGAAGGCAAACGTGACGATCTGCGTCGGCGGCACTTTGAGGATGTTGGCGAGCTCGCTGACGGTGATGAACTCGGTCACCCGGACCAGCGTCTTCTCGCGCTCCTTCTCTGCCGCCCGCCGCTCCTCCTGGAGCACCCGGAAGCTCGGCCCCTCGTCACGCGGTCGCGCGCCCTTTCGGGCGACCGGTCCCTTGATCGAGGCGAGCGTGCGCGAGATGTTCTGCGCCACCGCTTCCTGGTCCACCAGCGACTTCCGGCCTTTCTTGCGCTTCTTCCCCGCCTTGTCGCGGCGCCGCTCTTCCAGCGCCCCGGCACCGGGCGCGGCTGAGGCCACGGGACGCGGCGGCACGGCGCCGCCGGGCATGCCGCTGGCGACCGGCTTGGGACGCACGGGAGTCGGAATGAACGCCCGCGGCGCTCCCGGCACAGACGGTGGCGGCCCGCCCGGAGCCGACGGCGCGAACGCGGCTCCCGCCGCGGAGCTGCTCGCCGCCGTCTCCGGCGACGGTTCCGCCGCCGGCAAGTCGCGGAACAGCGCGGCGGCCCGCTCCTCGAGCGAGATCGCCGCCGCCTTCTCTTCCTCCTGCACACGACTGGCCTCAAGCGCGGCTTGGGCACGCAGCTCCTGCTCGGCGGCGACCTTCGCCGCTTCCGCCTGGGCCTCAGCCTCCGCGACCGCGACCTCAGCGGCCGTGCGGCGCCGCCGTAGGGGCCGGGCTTCCTCCTCCACGGGCGCGGGCGCGGCCGCCTTGACCACGCGACGGCGCTTGGGCGCCGCCTGCGGCGGCTCCTTCTGCCGTCGCTTCTCGCGCTCCCACCGCGCCCGCATCATCGACACCTGCTCGTCCTTGAGCGGAGTCAGATGACTGCGCACGAAAATGTCCATCTCCTTGAGCATGGACATCACTTGCTCGCTGGAGATGCCGAACTCCGCCGCCAAATCATGAATCCGTGTCGCCACGCAACTCCTCCGAAAGCCGCATCAACCCCCGCGCCAGCGCGCGATCACTGACGCCGACCGTCTGCACCGGTGGACGCCCGAGGCGCGCCCCCAACTGCTCTGCCGCCGGTCCGAGCAGCACCGGGACGCCCCGTGCCACGGCCAGCCGCTCCACTTTCTCCCGCGTCCGTGCGCTCGCGTTCGACGCCATCACCACCGCCGCGAGCTTGTCCTGCTGTAGTCGCGCTCGCACTCCAGCCACTCCAATCACCACGCTGCGCGCCCGAGCCCCGAGCCCGAGCAGGGCCAGCATGCCCTCATTCACGGGCCGCCCGGCGTCGGCTCCTGTGGCGCAGGCACTTCTGGCGCCGGTGCGTCCGGCGCAGGCTTGACATCAGCCTCGTCGCCACCGTCCTCGGTGAGCTCGTTGAGGAATCCCATCAGCTTTTCTGCAAGCTCCGGGGTCATGCCGTCGAGCTTGTCCACGTCCTCGCGCTCCAGATCGAGGATGTCCTTCAGCGTCTTTTTCCCGTTGTCGGCGAGCACCTTCACGAGATCGGCCGAGAGCCCTTCCAGCTCGGTGAGCGACACCTTCACGGCCTGCTCCTCTTCGGACGGCAGGGGCGCAAACAGGGGCCCTTCGCCACCGCGCTCCAGCCATTCGCGGCTCGAATAGAGGTCGATCTTCCAGCCCGTCAGCTCAGAGGCGAGGCGCACGTTTTGACCATTGCGCCCGATCGCCAGCGACAGCTGGTCCTCGTCCACGATCGCCTGAATCGTCCGGCTGTCGGGATCCGAGAACACGCGCGCCACTCGCGCCGGGGCCAGTGCCAGCTTCGCGAACCGCTCGGGATCTGGCGACCACGGCACGATATCGATCCGCTCGCCGCCCAGCTCGTTTACCACCGCCTGCACCCGCGAACCCTTGAGTCCCACGCAGGCACCCACCGGATCGATGGCGTCGTCGCGCGAGATCACCGAAATCTTGGTCCGGCTGCCTGCTTCGCGCGCCGTGGCGCGGATCTCCACGATCTGCTGCTGAATCTCGGGCACCTCAATCTTGAACAACGCCTTCACGAACATCGGATCGGCGCGGGAGAGAATGAGCCGCGGTCCCTTGGGAGTTTCTTCGATGCGTTTCAGCACCGCGCGAATCGAGTCGCCCTGGTGGAAATGCTCGCGATGGTTCTGTTCGCGGTAGGGGATGATCGCTTCCGCTTCCCGGAAGCGGTTCAGCATCACCACGATCTTGCCACGCTCGATCTGCTGAACTTCGCCAGGGAGCAGGTCGCCAACTTTCCCCGAGAACTCTTCTCGAATGCGAGTGCGCTCGCCTTCGCGCACGCGCTGGATGATGCGTTGCTTCGCCGCCTGCACCGCGGTGCGGCCGAACTCGCCGAACGGCACCTCTTCCTCCAGCACGTCGCCGACCTGGAAATCGGGGTCCTCGAACCGTGCTTCCTCGAGGGTGACCTGGGTCCCCGGATCCTCTATGGCCTCGACCACCGTCTTCAGCACCACGATGCGAATGGTCCCCTTCAGCTCGTCGATCGAAATCTCGGCGCGCACGTTCGGGCCGTAGCGCTTCACTAGCGCCGCGTGCAGGCCATCCTTCAGCAGCTCGATCATCTCTCCGCGCTCGAGCTGTTTGGATGTCGTCAGCTCTTTGATCGCGGAAACCACATCGGTCGCATTAGCCATCAGTTGTTCCTCAAAGACAGTCGTCAGTCATCAGTTGTCGGCCTACCATTCCACCGCCAAGCGCGCGTCTCGGATTGCCGCGATGGGGATGCGCCGCGGTGCGGCGCCTTCCGGGGCCAGCTCCACCGTTTGCTCGTCCGGGACCGCCACGATACGGGCGCGCACCCGGCCCAACCCTTCCAGTTTGGCCGTGATGACCCGCCCCACGAAGCGCACCCAGTGTCGATGCCAGCGCAGCGGCCGTTCGAGACCCGGGCTCGAGACCTCGAGCATGTAGCGGGAACCCAGCGGCCCGCCCTGGTCCAGCCAGGCTTCCAGTAGCCGGCTCGCCCGGGCGCAATCGTCCACGGTCACGCGCCGCTCAGGATCGCTCGGGGGCCAATCGATGCGCACTTGAACGAGCGGCCGGTGTGCTGTGCCGCCGAGGCGAAGGTCGGCCAGATCGAGTCCCAACTCTTCCAAGCGGACCCGAAAAGCCTCTACCAGGCTGTCGGTGAGCATAAAAAAAATCGCGGGCCGAACTTCGCCCGCTTCACGCCGTGAATACTACCCCCCACGCCGCGGCTGTCAAGCCAATGACCGACCCAAGTAGGCAACCTGTCGGCCATCCTGGCCACGCGATGCCCGGTGCGAGAAGAAACGGTCGTGGTGATGAGCGGTGCAATAGGCTGAGATCGTCACCGCCCCGACTCCGAGCGTCGCCGCTCGGGCGGCGAGGATGGAGCGCAAGTCGACGTGCGTGGCAGTCCCATCCGAACGGCCATTCAGGCGCTCGGCGACTTCAGAACCTACTTCATAGCAGTTACCGCAAATACTTACACCACAATGCATTACAATATCGCGATGGTGGATGCGTGCCGTCGTGCCGATGGTGGTGACTGCGTGCTCCAGGATCCCGTCTGCAATCCCCCGCCACCCGGCGTGCAGGAGCGCCACAAGTCCGCTCTCGGGCGCCGCCAGGTAAATCGGGACACAGTCGGCCACGGTCACCGTGAGCAGTACGCCGGGTTGTCGCGTGACGTGGCCGTCCACCCCATCCAGGACCAGCCAACCGGGTGGCACCGACTCGTGCCAGCGGAGCTCGGTGCCGTGGACCTGATGCCCGAGCACTACGGTCGGGAAGCGCGGCGCCAACGCGTTCCGAAAGGCGCGCCAACGGGTCATCACCTGGCCCGAGGGTTCCTCGTTCCACAGCCCGAGGGAGAAGCCCCCGGCGCGCGTGGTGATGCCGGCGACGAGGCCAAATCGGGTCGCCCACTCGGCCACCTCGAGGCACGGTACCGACGCGTCGCCCGCAGGCACTTCGAGGACGAGGGGAGCCGGAGCCATGCTGACACTCATCGAGACACCTCGAGGGCCCTAGCCCCCATCCTCCCGTCGCTCGATCTGCGCGCCGAGCCCCCGGAGCCGTTCGTCGATCCGCTCGTAGCCCCGTTCGATCTGTCCGATGTTGTGAATGACCGAATCGCCAGCGGCGGCGAGCGCGGCGAGCAACACCGCCATCCCGGCGCGGATGTCGGGGCTTTCCACCTCGCTGCCGCGCAGCGGCGACGGCCCCGCGATCACCGCGCGATGTGGATCGCACAACACAATGCGCGCTCCCATCCCGATCAGCTTGTCCACGAAGAAGAGCCGGGACTCGAACATCTTCTCGAAGACCAGCAGCGGCCCCTCGCACTGCGTCGCCACCACGATGGCGATCGACATGAGGTCCGCGGGGAACGCGGGCCACGGGCCGTCTTCGAGCTTGGGAATGTGGCCGCCGAGATCGGGGCGGATCCGACGCTCCTGGTTGTGCGCGACGATGAGCGAATCGCCATCCAGGCGCGGGCGCACCCCGAGGCGATCGAAGGCGAACAGCGTGGCTCGGAGGTCTTCGGCGCGCACCCCTTCGATCTTCACGGCCCCGTTGGTCACCGCTGCCAACCCGATGAACGAGCCGACCTCGATGTGATCCGGACCAATCCTGAATGGGGCCGGCGGGACCGCGAGGGGTTCCCCACCGTGCACCGTCAACGTGTTGGTGCCGATCCCGTCTATCGGCGCACCCAGGCTCACCAGAAACCGCGCCAGGTCTTGCACGTGCGGCTCGCTCGCCGCGTTGCGCAGCACGGTGCGGCCTTTCGCCGCGACCGACGCCATGAGGGCATTCTCGGTGCCGGTGACGCTAGGCTCGTCGAGAAAGACATCCGTACCGACCAGCGATTTTGCCTCGAGCCGGTAGCGGTTGCCCACTTCTACCACGGCGCCCAATGCTTCCAAGGCGAGAAAATGCGTGTCGACACGGCGCCGGCCGATCACGTCCCCCCCCGGCGGGGGCAACGCGACTCGCCCGAACCGGGCGAGCATCGGTCCGGCGAACAGGATCGAGGCCCGAATGCGGCCGCACAGCTCGGCGTCGAGCTCACGCGGCTCGGCCGGGCGCGCATCGACCTGCACCGTGTTCGGCCCGATCCATTCCACCAGCGCGCCGAGGTGCGCCAGCAGCGCGAGCATCGCCTCGACGTCGCGGATGTGCGGCACATTGTCGATGCGGCAGGGAGCGTCGGCGAGCAGCGTCGCCGCCAAGATCGGCAGGGCCGCATTCTTGTTGCCGGCGGGGCGGATCGTCCCCTGCAGCGCGCGACCGCCGGAAACGCAGAACGTCGGGGCCATGAGTGCCCAACCTACGAGCGCGCTTGCGCGCGCGTCAAGCACGGGCGAACGTATCGCGCGTGTGGCCCTTGCCGCCGCTGGTTGCCGTCGCCCTGCTCGCTCTCGCCGGGGTGCTCGTCTCCCGCCTGCCCCGCCCCGCTTGGATCGCACACGCGCTACAGGCAGTCGGGGCTGCCGCACCCCTGGGTTGGTATGTGGTCGGCGTCGTCCTCGGACCCGGGTTGGGCGTACTCGACCGTCCGACGCTCGACGCGTGCGCACCGGTGCTGGCGTGCGCTATCGGGTGGATCGCGGCCCGTGCGGGCGCCGCGCTCGCGTTGCGGCCCCCTCCCGACGATCGATTCGCGATTCGGGACGCCGTGGCCGCCGGTGTCGCACTCGTGATCCCGGCGGCACTGCTGTTTGCGGCCGGCCGATACCTCACGCCTCCCCTCGCGCCGGACTGGAAACCGGAAGCCCCCGTGATCGCGACGCTCGCCGCCGCGGTCGCCTTGGTCGGCGCGGCGGGAAGACGTTACGTGATCACGCTCGCGCTCCTTGCCGCCGCCGGTGGGATGCTCGCGCAGCCGGCCCAGGGACGGGTCGCCGGGCTGCCGTTCCCCGTCGCCTGGACGGTCTTGACGATCGCGGGAGTCGCGGTGGCGGTGCTCATCGCCAACCGGATTGCGCGTCGCGCCGCCACGCCGTTGCCCGGCACCATCGCCGCCGTCTGCCTGGGCGCCGGCGTCGGGTTCGCCACGGGTGCGTCGCCGCTCGTCGTGTGTGCGCTCGTCGGCGCGGCCCTGGCGCGGTGGTCACCGGCCTTCGTGCGTCTGCAGGATGATCTTGCCGTCACCGCGCCGATCAGTGCCGCGCTCCTGTGGGTGGCGGCGGGTGCTCAACTCAGCGGACCATTCCCATCAGTAGCGCTCACCGCTGGGATCCTCGCATTCTGGCCGCTGGTTCACGCGCGACTGGCGCGCACCGCATCACGCACGGACCAGACGTTTGGTCTGGCCGTGGCGCTGAGCTTCGCCTATACCGCTGGACCAGCTGCGGGCCGCTGGGGGCCCGCCGTCGTCACCGCGGTTGCCATCAGCTTGCTTGTGCTCAGAGCAATCCCTGCCTTCTGGTCTCTCGCGGCGCCACGGTTGACTTCCGGTGCCCACCGCGCCGAGGTTTCGGCATGATCCCCACGTGGGCGGCTGTGGTCGGCGCGCTCAGCCTTGTCGTGATCGCGCTGGCCGTCGTCGTGTCGGCTGTATCGGTCGTCGCGGCAGCGTTGGGAGTGCGGGCGTTCCTCGGCGCGACGCGTGAGGCGGCGGAGCCGGCCGTCCGCGACCTGCGCCAACTGGTTGGCACGGTCCGCGCCGAGGCGGACGGGCTGGCCGAGACGTCGCGCGACATGCGTCAGCGCATCGTGCGCGCCGCGGACGCCACGGAGGAAGCGGTGCGCGACGTGGTCACCACGGTCCGGACCGTGAGCCGCGGCCTGTCGCTGCTCGCACCCGGGCGGCCTGTCAAAAAGCGCCCGGCGAAGCGCCGGAGGAAACGCTGAAGCGCGCCCTGGCGCTGCTCGGGGTGGCCCTGATCGGACTCTCCGTCATACCCGCGGTGGCCCACGCGTGGACGCCGGCGACCCACATCTACTTGGGCGAGTCGGTGCTTGCCAACCTCGCCTCGTTGCCGACCGCCGTCGCGGACCTGCTGCGGGCATTCCCCTACGATTTCCTGTACGGCAACATCGCTGCCGACACCTCGATCGCGAAGAAGTACGCCCCCGTGGGCCGGCACTGCCACGCGTGGCACGTGGGTCGGGAGATCTACGAGCTGGCACACACCGATGGTCTCCGCGCTTTCGGCCTCGGGTACCTCTCCCATCTCGCGGCCGACACGGTGGCGCACAATTTCTACGTGCCACGTCAGCTGGTCCTCACGAGCAGCACCACCGCGCTGGGACACAGCTATTGGGAGAGCCGGCTCGAGACCCACCTGGGCGATCGCTATGCCCGCACGGCAAAATCCATCATCCTGCAGGACCACGGCGCCAGCGACTCGCATCTCGACGCGATCCTGTCACCCACCCTGTTCAGCATTCGGACCAACCGCCGCTTGTTCCGCGGTATGGTGCACGTGACCGAGAGCCAAAGTTGGCAGTGGGCGTTCCAGGTGATCGCCGAGAACAGCCGCTGGGATCTCCCGGGGAAGGATGTCGAGCGTCACATGGCCGTGACGTTCGAGTATGTGATGGAAGGGCTCGCGGAAGCCCACGCGGCGACGCACCGCCTCGACCCGTCCGGCGAGCAGGCGCTCGGCCTCGCGAAGCAAATGCGCCGCCGCGCGCTTCAAGAGGGCGGGCGTCAGGACCCGCGACGGCTGCGCGCGACCGCCGAGCAACATTTCGGGCTTCCGACCTCATCCCTCACCTTCTGGCGCAACGCGCAACCCGCCACGCCGTGGCGCGAGCGCGGAGCGGCTTCAGCCTGAGCTGGCCGCCGGTTCGCCGCCGAGCCGCTCGGTGAGCAGCGCGGGGACCAGCTTCGGGTCGGCCTTCCCCTTCGAAACCTTCATCACCTGCCCGACAAAGAACGCGAGCAGCTTCGCTTCTCCCGCCCGATAGCGGGCCACCTCGGCGGTATGCGCTGCGAGGACCTCTTCCACCCAGCGGGCGAGTGCGTTCTCGTCGGCCACCAGCAGCAGCCCGAGCGACCCGGCGATGGCGCGGGGATCGCCACCGCCCTCCGCCAACGCGGCGAACACGCGTTTCCCGGCCTGGTGGGACACAGCCCCCTCTTTCACCAGCGCGATCAGCCGCGCCAGCGCGTCAGCGGGCACGCGCAGGGCACCGCCCCGCGCGTTCGCATCGGCCAGCGCCTCACCCATCACCCAGTTCGCCGCAGGCTTCGCCTCCGCTCCCGCTCCGACCACGGCTTCGAAGTAGTCGGCCACCGCACGCGACTGCACCAGGACGGCGGCATCCTGCGCGGGGAGACCGAACCGCGTCACGAACCGCTCGCGTTTGGCGGCGGGGAGCTCGGGGAGGGCGGCCCGCTCGTCTGTCAGCCACGCCTCGGGGACCACGAGCGGAGGAAGGTCGGGCTCCGGGAAGTAGCGGTAGTCTTTGCTCTCTTCCTTGGTGCGTTGCGGACGGACCGCGTTCGATTTCGCGTCGTACAACATCGTTTGCTGCTCGATGTGCCCACCCCCGGCGAGCACCGCGATCTGGCGATCTCGCTCCACCGCGAGCGCCTTCTCGACAAACGCAAACGAGTTGATGTTCTTTACCTCCGTCTTGGTGCCGAGCGCGCTGTCGCCGATGCGTCGGACGGACAGGTTCGCATCCACCCGCAGGCTCCCTTTTTCGAGGTCGCAATCGGACACGTCGGCGTATTCGAGGACTTCCTTCAGCGCGAGCAGGTAGGCGCGCGCTTCCGACGGCGATCGGAAATCCGGTCCGGTTACGATCTCGGCGAGCGGCACGCCTGAGCGATTGAGATCCACCGCCGTCGCCTTGGCAAACCGGTCATGGAGCGACTTCCCCGCGTCTTCCTCCACGTGCAGCCGGACGATGGTCGCGGTAACTCGCCCGCGATCGGGACTCGTGAACGCGAGCGTCCCTTCCGTCGCGAGTGGCTCTTCGTACTGCGAGATCTGGTAGCCCTTCGGAAGATCGGGATAGAAGTAATTCTTGCGGGCAAAGATGCTGCGCAGCTGCACCTGACAATTGAGCGCGAGCGCCGCGCGCACCGCCAGTTGGATCGCGTGACCATTGACGGTTGGCAGGGCGCCGGGAAGGCCGAGACACACCGGGCACACGTTCGTGTTGGGCGGCGCACCGAAGGCAGTTGAACAGCCGCAGAACATCTTGGACCGGGTACGCAGCTGGACGTGCGTCTCCAGGCCAATCACCGTCTCCCAGGTGGTCACGCTCACGCGTCACCCGTCGCCGGCACCACCCGTTCCAGCGCGAAGGCGGCCTCCAGCATCTCGGCTTCCTGGAACGCCGGACCAATGAACTGGCCACCCACCGGCAACCCGTCCACCCGCCCGATCGGGAGCGTCAACGCGGGGAGTCCCGCGAGGTTGGCGGTAACCGTGAAGATGTCCGCCAAGTACATCGCGACCGGATCAGCGAGCTTCTCCCCCGCCTTGAACGGGAGACTTGGCGTGGATGGCGTAAACAGGAGATCGACGCCGTGCTCGAACACGCTGCGGAAATCCTGTGCAATGAGCGCACGCATCCGCTGTGCCCGCCGGTAGTAGGCGTCGTAGTAGCCGGACGAGAGCACGTAGGTACCGACAAGGATGCGGCGTCGCACTTCCGGCCCAAACCCCTGTCCGCGTGTGTTGCGGTACAGCGCGCGCACGTCCACCGCGCCATCGAAGCGCGGTCCATACCGCACGCCGTCGTAGCGCGCCAGGTTGGATGACGCTTCGGCCGGGGCGATGATGTAGTAGGTCGGGATCGCATAAGCGGTATGCGGCAGCGACACCTCGCGCAGCGACGCGCCCAACTGTTTGAGCAGACCCAGGGCGCGGTCGCAGGCACGCCGCACGCCGGGATCGAGGTCCGGCGGGAAATACTCTTTCGGGATTCCGACCACGAAGCCCTGCAGGTTTTCCGGCTCGGCCGGCTGCGCCAACGCGTCCCGGTCCTCACAGGTTGCATCGAGCGGGTCCCGGCCGCTGATCGCACACAGCACGCGTGCCGCGTCGGAAACGGTACCTCCGAACACGCCAATCTGGTCGAGGGAGCTGCCGAATGCGACGAGGCCGTAGCGGGATACGCGGCCGTAGGTGGGTTTGATGCCCACGACGCCGCAGAACGCCGCGGGCTGCCGCACTGACCCGCCGGTTTCAGAGCCGAGGGCGGCCGGAACGGCTCCGGCCGCCACCAGGGCGGCCGAGCCGCCCGAGGAACCGCCCGGTACGCGTTCCGGGTCGAGCGGGTGGTGCGTCCGTCCGTACGCGGAGTGCTCCGTGGAGGAGCCCATCGCGAACTCGTCACAGTTCGTTTTGCCGGCGATGAGCGCCCCGGCGGCCTTGAGTCGCGCGATGGCGGTCGCTTCGAACGGAGAGCGGTACCCTTCGAGAATCCGCGATCCACAGCTGGTGGTGAATTCCAGGGTGCAGATGTTGTCTTTGACCGCCACCGGCATCGCGGCGAGCGCGCCGCTGGGCGTGACTCGCGCCGCCTGGCCGCCGAGTGACGCCTGAACCTCAGCGATGGGCGTCAGCAGCGCCTTCAGCGACCCAGCCCGCGCTAACCGGTCGACCGTGTCCGCGGCGACGCGAGAGAGATCCGCGGCTGCGGTCACTCGGCGTCCTCCCCCGTGCCTTCCCCTGGAGCCTCGAACGCGTCGAGTCGCGGCACCAGGAAGAATCCCTCGCGGAATGCCGGTGCCATTTGGGCGGGCTGCAGGGCGAGCGGCGCGGGATCCACCGTATCGGCGCGAAACCGGACCGCCGCCGGGCCGGGGATGAACGGCTTCTCCGACTCGGTCGCGGCCACGCCGGCGATCTGAGCCACATAGTCCAGGATGCGCGACATCTGCTCGGTGAGTGCCGGCCACGCCGCCTCGTCGACGTGCAGCTCGGCCAGCTGCGCGATCTTCTGGACCTCGTCCCGTGACACGCTCATGCGGTTTCCCCGTCCCAATCCCGCTCGAGCGCCGCGTAGGCGACGAGCAGTTGTTTGATCCCGATCCCGGCGTCGTCGAACTCGACCGTCACCTTGAACTGGCGGCCGACGCCCGACACGTCTCGCACCACACCACCGCCGAACTTGCGGTGGCGTACCCGTTCCCCCTTCACATACCGTGGCGTGTCTTGCGACTCGTCAACGTCGAATACCGGCTCCGGTTCTTCCACGTACCACGAGCGTCGCCCGGGGACGCTCCCGCCGATGCCCCGCCCGCGGGACGACCGGCCGCCCAGCCCCCCATCCCGTCCGGCCCGGCTCCAGGCCGGCGTCGTACTGCGCTCCTCCACCACCGACGGTGGGAGGGCGTCGAGAAACCGCGATCGCTCGGCAAGCTCCAGACGGCCGTTGCGGTAGCGGGTGCGCGCCCAGGAGAGATACAATCGCTCGCGCGCGCGCGTGAGGCCCACGTAGCACAGCCGTCGCTCTTCTTCGAGTCCGCCGGGTTCGCTCGCGGTGCGGGCGAGCGGGAACAAGCCGTCCTCGAGACCCGCCAACGCGACGATCGGCCACTCGAGCCCCTTCGCCATGTGCACGGTCAAGAGTGTGACCCCGGACGCCCCGGCCCCACCGAACTCGTCGGTCGGCGTGATGAGCGCCGACTGGGTGAGATAGCGCTCGATCAAAGAGCCGCCGTCCTCCTCGCCTTCCCCCGTCGCGTCGGCCACTTCGGCCCAGGCCGCGGCACCCGCCACAAGCTCCCGGACGTTCTCCAGTCGTTCGACCCCTTCGACGCCCTCCTCCGCGAGCCATGGCTCGTAGCCCGTTCGTACGATCGCCGCCTCGAGCGCCGTAGCGGGGTCGGCGGCGCCGACCGCCTCTCGCAGTCGGTCGATCAGACTCGCGAAATTGCGCAGCACGTCGCGCAGTCCCGGACGCAGCCCCTCGATTCGGTCCGCCGCTCGGGCCGCCTCCAGCAACGGCTTGCCCCAATGCCGTGCCGTGCCGGCCAGCAACGTCAGGGAGGCCTCGCCCACCCCACGTCGCGGGACGTTCACGATACGCGCGAACGCCTGATCGTCGGCGGGGTTGGCGATCAGCCGCAGATACGCGAGCAGGTCTTTCACTTCACGCCGCTCGTAAAAGCTCACCGCCCCGACGAGGCGATACGGCACGCCGCGCATCCGGAATGCTTCTTCGAACGAGCGCGACTGCGCGTTCGTGCGATACAGCACCGCCATCGCTTCATAGGCAAGGTCGCTGCGCTCTGCCAATCCAGCGAGCTCGCCGGCGATCCATTCGGCCTCATCGCGCTCGTCCGCCGCGGTGAGCAGCACGACCGGTTCACCCCCACGCACGGCCGTAAACAGGGTCTTGCCAAGGCGATCCCGATTCTCGGCGATCACACCGTTCGCCGCATCGAGAATGATCTGGGTCGAGCGGTAATTCTGCTCGAGTTTGACCAGCACGGTACCGGGAAAGTCGCCCTGGAACGCGAGCATGTGGCGGACATCCGCGCCACGCCAGCCGTAGATCGCCTGGTCGTCGTCTCCCACAACACAGAGATTCCGATGCTGCTGGGCAAGCGAGCGCACCAGACGGTACTGCGCGGCATTCGTGTCCTGGAATTCATCCACGAGGACGTGGTCAAAGCGCCGCTGCCAGGATGCGAGGCGCTCGGGATGATCGTGGAACAGGCGCAGCGGAAACAGCAGCAGGTCGTCGAAATCCATCGCGTTGGCACGCTGCAGCGCCCCGCCGAGCTCGCGGAAACAGTCGGCCGCCACCCGCGCCAGCGGGGAGTCGGCGCTCGCCGCGAACGCATCGGGATCGATCAACCGGTTCTTGGCCCCCGAGATGAGCGCGTGCAGCGCCCGCGGGGGGTAGGCCTTGGGAGAGAGTTCGCGCTGTTCGAGCATGCGCTTGAGGAGCGCCTGCGAGTCGTCTTCGTCATAAATCGTGAAGTTGGGCCCAAACCCGAGCAGTGGCGCCTCGCGACGCAACAGCCGCGCCGACAGCGAATGAAACGTCCCGATCCACAAACCGCGGGGATCGGCGCCCAGCAACGCGGATACGCGTTCGCGCATCTCGCCCGCGGCCTTGTTGGTGAAGGTGACAGCGAAGATTCGATCGGGTCGCACGCCGCGCTCGCGGATCAGATGCGCGATGCGCGCCGTGAGCACCCGGGTCTTCCCCGAGCCGGCACCCGCGAGCACTAGGAGCGGTCCATCGCCGTACTCGACCGCGCGGCACTGGGCGGGATTGAGCGCGAGGGTCACGAGCTCTCACCAGGTTCCAGCGGGAACTCGAGCACGAATGTGCTCCCGGGGTTCCCAGCATGGTGCTGCAGCCGCCCGCCATGTTGCTGTTCGACGATACGCCGTGCCAGAGGCAGCCCGAGCCCCCATCCACCCGGCTTGCTCGACACACCGGGTTCGAACACCTCTGCCCGCTGTCCAGCGGGGATTCCGGGACCATCGTCGCGCACGCTGATGCGAGCGACCGATCCCGCCGCCGTGACCTCCAGGTCGACGCGGCCACCCCGGCCGGACAGCGCATCCACGGCGTTCTTCACGATGGCCTCGAGCGCCCATTCGACAAGCACCGGATCACCCTGAATCGTGGGACCGGGTCCGGCCGCGGCAAGCGTCAGCGTCACCGAATTGGCACGGGTGGGCAGGCGCGGACGGAAATACGCCGCGACCCGCTCCGCCACGGCCCCCAAGCCCACCGCCTCACGCCGCGGCGGGCGACCGATGCGCTCGAACCGTCGCGCTACCCGCTCCAGCCGTTCCACATCAGCGTGCAAATGGTCGGCGACCTCCGCAGCCGGAGTCTCGGGATGCTCGCGCAATCGGGCGACCCAGCCGGTGAGGCTCATCAGCGGGGTCCCCAGCTGATGCGCCGATTCGCGCGCCATGGCTACCCACATCCGGTCCCGGACCGCGCCGAGTCGTTCGCGGTAGGCCCAGACCGCGAGGACCGCCAGCATGACCAGGACAAGACTCTGCAGAAGCGCCAGCGTGGTGAGTCGTCGCGTGATTGGGAGGGTGCCGTAGTGCACGGTTCCCATACCCTGTTCCATCACCGGGGGGTTGACCCGGTCGAGCTCGGCGATCCAGGCGCGCAGACTCGCGCTGTCCCGTCCGAGGCCGGGTGGCGCGTTCTCCATGGCGGTCACCCGCCCAGCGCTATCGGTGACCGCAATAGGGATCTGGAATGCGCGGACCTGCGCCGCGAGGTCGAACAGCGCGCCGATGGCCGCGTCGGGTCGCGGGTCGTTCAGACCGCTAAACACGCGGCCAAACAGCCGGCTCGTCTCGCGCGCGTCATCCCGCAAGTGACGCGCCACAACCCACGCCGAACCGACCGACAACGCGCCGAACAGGAACGCGAGACCCACCACCGCCGCCGGTCCCGACCGGCGAAACGTCTCGCTACGCACCGGCGGCCGCGAGGCGGTCGAGGCCCATGTACGGCACCAGCACGGGCGGGAGCGTCACGCTGCCGTCCGGTTGCTGTCGGGTCTCAAGCAGCGCCGCGAGCGTGCGTGGCAGGGCCACGCCCGACGCATTGAGCGTGTGCACAAACTCCGGTTTTTCGCCCTTGCCAGGCCGGAAGCGAATATTGGCGCGGCGCGCCTGGAAATCGGTGAAGCTCGAGGCGCTCGACACTTCGAGCCAAGCGCCGACACCAGGAGCCCATACTTCCAGGTCATACGTCTTGGCGGCGGCGAATCCCGTATCGCCGGTGGCGAGCAGCACCACCCGATACGGCAGCTCGAGCTGCTGCAGCACCGTCTCGGCGTGCTGCGTCATCCGCTCCAGCTCGCTCGCCGACCCGGTGGGCGTCACGAACCGCACCAGCTCCACCTTGTCGAACTGATGCACACGGAGCAGGCCGCGCGTGTCCTTCCCAGCCGCTCCCGCCTCGCGGCGGAAACAGGGCGTCTGAGCCGTGTAGGCGATCGGGAGCTGCCCACCATCGAGGATTTCGTCCTTGAACAGATTGGTGAGCGGCACTTCAGCCGTAGGCACGAGGAACAGATCGTCCGTGGTACGGTAGGCATCGTCCTCGAATTTCGGCAGCTGTCCCGTCCCCTGCAGGATCTCGCGACGGACCAGCAACGGGGGCTCGATCTCGACGTAGCCGTGCTCTCGGGTATGCAGGTCGAGCATGAACTGAATCAGCGCGCGCGCCAGCCGCGCACCGCCGCCCACCAGCACTGGGAAGCCCGAGCCGGCGAGCTTCGCGCCGCGCGGCAGGTCAAGGATACCAAGCCGCTCGCCCAGCTCCCAGTGCGGTCGAACGTCCTGAGTCTGCGGCCGCGGCGTGCCCCATGTGCGGACAACGCTGTTCGCCGAGGCGTCGCCGTCCGGAACGTCCGGGAGCGGCGTGTTCGGGAGGTACAACGCTTTCGCTTCGAGCTCCGCCTCAACTCCGCGGACACCGGCCTCGGCGCCCGCGATGCGCTCGCCCAGGGCCCGGCGCTCCGCCACGAGCTCGGGCGGCAAGGCGCCGTGCTGCTTGACCATCTGCGCATCGGCGCGCGCCGCTTCGTTGCGTTGCGCTTTGAGGTTGTCCAACTCGGTGGCGAGCCCACGGCGTCGCTCATCGAGCGCCCGGACCAGGTCCAGCAGCTCGAGCACGGCCGGGTCGCCCCGGCGCGCAAGGGCCGCCCGCACCTCGGCGGGGGCGCTTCGCAGGAGCCGCAAGTCGATCATGGGACTACCGGCGCGGGAGGCCGGGCTCGAGATCGCGATAGCCGCAGTTTTGGTCGACCAGGACGCGGAAGTCGATGCGCCGCGCGACCGTGTCGATCGTCAACACCTGCACCTTGCCGTAATAGAATACGACTGCACCGAACACGCATTGGGCGGCGCGTGAGTGCACCACCGCGACCGTCCCGCTGTCCACGGACACCGCGACCGTGTCGGCATACGCGCCGCTCGGCGCGGTTTTCACCGAATCGAATGGCACGCCCTGCACCTGGATGCCCGATCCGCTTCCCAAACCCATCGCTCCGGTGGGAAGCAGCACGGCCTGACCCGCGGGCGTGATGTTAAATGCGAAGTCGAAATTCGTCGTCTGGTCGGTGCGGAGCGTTTGCCTGGTCTGGATGTGGTAGCCCGACGGGGACGTGAGCGGTGTGCCGTCCAACGCAAACAGCGACACCGTGTCCTCGACGTTCGTGAATGCGGGAGCGGGAAGCCCGGTCGATTCGTCGCACGCGGCGGCGACGACGGCGAGGGCCGACACCAGGAAACACAGCGAGAGGCGAAGCGGACGAATGCGCATCGGGTGGCGGGAAGATACCCCGACCGCCGGAAACGGGTCAACCGGTAACGGCGCGAGCGAGCGGCCTTAACCGATGGTCGCTGCTTGACTTCGCCGTTCTCCCGTCCTAGCTTCGCGCCCGTATGCCGACGATTCGTGAGCTCGTCCAATTGATCGCGCGCCGCGCCGGTGTCGGGGCCGTTGTCGTGGTCGGACGCGACGGCTTGCCGATCGATTCCGCGAGCGCCGACGGCATCGATCCCGATGGCGTCGCCGCGCTGCTCCCTTCGGTGGTTCGCGGGATGGGCGAGCTAGGCGCCGCCGGCGAGCGCGGTGAATTCACCACCGGCGTCCTCGAATTCGATGAAGGGCTCGCGCTGGTCGCGGTGCTGCACGCCGACGCCATGATCGTGATTTTGGTGCGGCCCGACACCAACGTCGGCACGCTCCTGTTCGATCTCCGCCGCCACCGCACGGCCATCGCCGGCCTGCTCTGATCCAGGAGCCGGCACGGTGGCCAATCCGGTTCCCTCCCGGGCCCGTCGCCTCCTGGTTGTCGACGACGAGCCGCACATCGGCCTGCTGCTGCGACTCCAAATGGAGTCGCGTGGCTACGAACTTCGACTCGCGCGCTCACTGTTTGAAGCGCGTGCGGCCCTCTTGAGCGACGCGGACCGGCCCGACGCGATACTGCTCGATCTGCATCTTCCTGACGGTTCCGGCGTGGATCTGCTGCGCGAGTTGCGCGGCCGCCCTGCCACGGCGACCCTTCCTATCATCATTCTGACCGCCGAGGGAGAGGAGCGCGTACTCCAGGAGGCGCGCAGTCTCGGCGCCGCGACTGTCACCAAGCCCTTCAGCCCGTCGAAACTCACGGCCCAGGTCGCCGCCCTCCTGGGCGACGCGCCACCATCCGTCGACCCGTGACTGCTTGGGCCGTGATCCTCGCCGGGGGCTCCGGCACACGGTTCTGGCCCCTCTCCACACCCGAGCGTCCCAAACAACTGTTACCACTCGCCGGCGACCGCCCGCTGCTCGCTGAGGCCGTGCGCCGCCTCGATGGGCTCGTCCCGCCAGACCGCGTGCTGATCATCACCAGTCCGTTCCTGGTCGAACAGGTGACCGCCCTCGTGCCGGAGGTGCCGCCGTCGCAGGTGTTCGCGGAGCCGCGCGCCGCTTCTACCGCCCCGGCGCTGGTGTGGGGTGCCCAGTGGATCGCACGGCAAGAACCCGGAGCCCAGATGCTGTCGTTGCATGCGGATTGGGCGGTGGGAGACGAGCGTGCCTTCCGCGAATCCGCTGAGCGCGCCCTGGCCGCAGCGCGGGCGCACGACGTCCTGGTGACCGTCGGGGTCAAGCCGACGCGCAACGAGACCGCCTACGGCTACATCGTGCCGGGCCGCGCGCTGGATCGCCACGCGCGTCGCGTGCAGCGCTTTGTGGAGAAGCCGACGCCTGCGCGCGCCGCGCTGCTCCGACGTCGCGGCGCCCTGTGGAACACTGGGTTATTCGCCTGGGGAATCGAGCGGTTCCTCGCCGAAACCGCGGCGCACGCGCGCGAGCTGCGGGCGGGGCTCCCAGCGCTCGCCGCCGGCGATGTCGCCGGTTTCTTCGCAGCGGTCACGCCCGCTGCGGTGGACATCGCGGTCCTTGAACGATCGAAACGGCTCGGCGTCGTCTCGGGGTCCTTCCGCTGGGACGACATCGGCTCGTGGGATGCGCTGTTCCGCATCCGCAACGCCGATTCCCGCGGTAACGTCGCGATCGGGAACGTGACCATCGGCGACGACGTGCGGCGTTGTGTGCTGTGGTCGGAGAGCGAGCACCTGGCGGTCAGCGGCATTACCGACCTCGTGGTTGTGCGCGCGAACGGACACATGCTCGTGATGCCCACCGGGCGAGCCGATCACCTCAAGGCATTGGTGCAACGCATATGAGCCTCGCCCTGTATTTGCTCGACCCAGATCCGGCGCCGGTATGGGCGCCGTTCGCGGGCGTGCGCCCCCTGTCCGAGCTGCGCGCCGGGGCGTACCTGATTCGCGAGCGCTGGGAAACGTTCGTCGGCGCCGAAGCGACGGAGATTTTCGCCATGGCGCACCTCGCGGGATTCACCGAGCCCGGCGTGCCTCCTGTCGTCCCGCGGCGCACCGTGGCGGGCCCCGCAGTGATCGGCTCGTCCACGTTCGCGCCACACGGGATCGCGCCGGAGCTACCCGCCGTCCCCGCGCGTCTCGTGTGCCATGGCATCACCGTCGGGTGGGCGGTGCCGGCAGGGATGGCGTGGCAAGGACCGCTTCCGCAGGCGCAGGTGATCGAGGTGCCCGGAGTGGTGTTGCACGGGGTCTTCGACCTCATTCCCGCTTTACAGCGGCTCTTGCCGGACGACCTGCGGCAGATGGTAGGCGACACCGACGCCGTCCCCGCGGGCTCGACCGTAATCGGCGATCCTGCGGCGCTGGTGTTGCACGAAGCGCTGGTCGAGCCCGGCGTCGTGTTCGATGTGTCGCGGGGCACGATTGTGATCGAGAGCGGTGTGGAGATTCGCGCCGGGACGCGGCTCGAGGGACCGCTGTGGGTGGGTGCCAACACCCGAGTGCTCGGCGGCGAGCTCCGCGGCTCGGCGATCGGACCGCGCTGCAACGTGCGCGGAGAGTTGGCGTCCTCGGTGTTCCTGGGCTATGCCAACAAAACACACGATGGCTTCGTGGGCCACAGCGTCGTCGGTCGGTGGGTGAATCTCGGCGCGGGCACGATCACCTCGAACCTCAAGAACACGTACGGCGCGGTGCGCCTGGACGTCGCCGGGACCGCGATCGAGACGGGACAGCAGCACCTCGGCAGCCTGCTCGGCGATCACGCCAAGACGGCCATCGGCACGCTGCTCGGAACGGGGACGGTGGTTGGGGCCGGGGCGAACGTCTTCGACGCGGTGCGGCCGCCCAAGTACGTGGCGCCGTTCGCGTGGGGCGGCGCCAGCCGTGAGACAATGAGTCGAGACGGGTTCCTGAAGACCGTCGAGCGAGTGTTCCCGCGGCGGGACGTCGAGGTCGACGACGCGACGCGAGCTGTGCTGGGTCGCGTGTACGACTGGGCGACCCGCTAGCCTACTCTCCTACCAGGCTCGTGCGTCCGCCGGCGGCGGGTCCGGCACCGCGAGCGTGTCAGGCCGCACCGTGGCCGCGCCGACGCGACGCAACGACACCGGCTTGTCCAGGTCCCCGCCCGAAATCGTCAACTTGTCACCCGCGATTTTCCATCCGTATACGCTCCAGACGCCGTCGCCCATCGTGAACCACACGCTGTCGCCGACCAGACGCCAGCGGGCGACTTGCTCGCCGAACTGCGCGGAGCTGTCGGCGCGCACCATGATGAGTCGCGGCCCGTCGTCGGTACTGGCTTCCCATTTGCCTTCGAGCCGCGGCCGCCCGGCCCGCGATTGTGCGGCGAGGGTCGATGCGGTGAGGGCGAGGCCCACGAGCATGATGGCGCGTTTCACGTCCGGCTCCGGTTCGAAGCGGTTGCACGGAAACCTAGTCGATCCGTGATACCCCGGGATCCGCCCCCGGGAGCCCCACGTCCATCGCGGACGTCGCCTCCGGCGACTCCGCCACCGCAGCGGCGATGCTCGCCGGCAGCGGCGCGCGCTCGTCCGAGATGACCGCAACCTGTGATTCCCACTTGCGCATCATCGTGATGAACGCGATGACGTAGTCGGGGTCGAATTCCATGCCGGAGCGGCCCTCGATATACGGCAGCACGCGTTCCACCGGCCAGGCCTCGCGGTATGGGCGCCGCGTGCGCAGCGCGTCATACACGTCGCACACATGGACCAAGTTACTGGCTTCGTGACAAGGACGACGGAAGCGCACCTGCGGGTACCCGAGCCCGTTGAGCATGATGTGGTGCTCGTAGGCGACAACGGAGGCGAGATCGAGATCCTCGTCGCTCTCCAGAATGATCCGGGCGCCCTCCACCGGATGCCGGTTCATCAGCACGCGTTCGTCCGGCGTCAGGGTGCCGGCCTTGGTCAGCACCTCGATCGGGATGCGAACCTTGCCGAGATCGTGCAGCAACCCGGCCACGCCGAATGCACGGACGTCGGTCGCTCCCATGCCGAGGAACTCGGCCAGCGCCATGCTGAGCACCGAGACATTGAGCGAGTGCGTCGTGGTGTACTGGTCGAATTGCTTGAGCTGCAGGAGCGGCAACATCATCTGCTGGTCCCCGTGCATCGCGACGGAGAGCGAGCGCACCACCGCTTCCGCCTCGGCCAGCGGGAGCGCGTCACGGTGCTGCACTTCATCGTGCAGCCACCGGATCGTTTCGACTTCCTCGCCCAGCGAGAAGGCGATGGTCGCCGTCGGCAAGACGTCTTCGCTGCCGAGCTCACCCCCGCCCCGCACACCCACCGCGCCGAATCGAATCGCCGTAGGACGAAACTGACGGGATTCCGCCGTATCGATCGAGTCCAGCGTGAGACGCGACAGCACCTCAACGAGGAACCCCTCGAAATCCTCGCGCGACACGTTGTTATCGAACTCGAGTCGCTGAATCCCCGCTTCCGCGAGTCGAGTGGACCAGTCCCAATTGCGCATCTCGCGCAGCGGCAAGCGCCCGAAAATCACCTCATCGCCGAGGAACGTGAACAGTGGCCGCGGATAATCGGCCTGCAGATCGAGCAGCTCCTGGTACGCCGCGTCGATGCCGCGCGCGCGCGCCGGATGTCCCTCCGCGTACAGCGACATGCCGGCGAGCGCCTGCGCGAAGACGCCGAGGAAGCGAGCGGGGTCGCTCACGCGGTCGCGCCCTCCGGATCGGTGGCGGCGCGGATCTCCGGGTCGCTGGACAGCGCGGCCCGGGCGAGCACCGCCATCGCGCGCGTTTCCCGCCCCCATCCCGTCGCTAGCGCGGTCAGGGCCGCCAGGAGCTCGGCCGACTTGGGCGGCAGCTTGGAGCGCCCGAACAGGCTCCGGCCCCCATCGGTGAGCGACAACAGGACTTCGAGAGCCTGGGGCGACCGGGCGACCCCGAGCACCCGGATCGCCTGAATCCGCACGTCCTCCGGCACCTCACGGTTGTTCACCAGCGCGATCACGCGCGGGATGGCTCCCACGGGGACACCCCGCAGCGCGGTCATGAGCCCCAATCGCATCATGCGCCCATCGGAATCACCCAGGCCGTGCAGCACGACGCGATCTCGCTCGAGGCGGGACTTGAGCCCGATCTTGAATGCCTCGATGCGGACCCGATGGTCCGGGTGCGCCAGCCACTGCAGCGCCGAGAACCCGTCCGGGAGCTCGGGGAGCTCGTCCAGCAACGACAGCAGATTGCGCTTCACGTACCACCGATCGTCTGCAAGGCGGGCGGTGATACTGGGCCCGAGCACCGGACCCAGCTCGGTGAGGCGATCGAGCAAGGCGCGGCGGGTCGCACGCACCTCCGCCTCCGCCAACGCATCGAGCAGCGGCTCCGCGGCGCGTTCACCCAACCGCGGCAGCAGCCGGTCCAATGTCGCAAAATCCACCGGCTCGTGAGCCAACAACCAACGCAGCGTGTCTTCACTCACTGCGCGGGCCCACAGCTCTTGCACGGCGGCAGTTTCGGGCGGCGCCTCTTCGAGCAGCCCGAGCAACTCTGCGAGACGACCCAACTCCACCAATGCGGCGCACGCGCGATACACGTTCGGGCCGACCGCGTCGACCTCGAGGCTCATCTGCACAATGCGCTCCGGCTCGGGCGCATACATCCGCTCGGAGGGCGCGACGGCCGTCGGGCCCGTCTGCGCCATGCGCTGCAGGGCCATGCCGTACGCCTCCGGGTTGGGATCGCCGAGATCCCATCCCGTGAGCAGGGACCGCACCTGATCGCGCAACGCGTGATCCGCCACACTGCGCGCCTGCGGGGCACCCTGCTCGGCATGCGCCGCCAGCTTCGAGAGCATGCGCATCAACGATCCCGACACGGTCTTTTGCGACGCGTCGGCAGCCGCGCGCACGACCTCGAGCACCGCCTCCACCGCCATCCCGTGACTCGCATCTAGGACGAACTTGCGTCGTTGCGCCGAGTCCCCCCCCATATCGACGAGGCGCCGCAGCGTATCGGGGCGCAACCCGGAGATGAGTCGCGACGTGCGACGCCGCAGCTCCACCGCTTCCTGCCCACCGGCGCTCTTCAGCTCTTCGGCGATCTGCAGCAGGTAGCCGACGATCACCTGATCGTAGGCTTCACCACGGGGATGATCGTCGATGGCCTTCGCAATCACGGCCGGTTTGGTCGGCGGCGCCTCGTCTTCGCCGATCTGACCCGCGAGCGCGGCCCGAGCCAACCCGATCCAGAGCTGCGCCCCACGTACGCGGGCGTCGCGCTGGTCGTCCTCGTCGCCCGATCCCCCGTGGGCCCCGGGCGCCGGCGGAGTCGCCGACGCTTGTTCCAGCAGCTCGAGCCGTTCGTACGACATCGGGTGCAGCCGGACGTGCGCCCAGGCGGAGAGCTTCACCGGGTCGCCCAGTCCGAGCGGCTGCCCGGTCCGATCGGCTTCCACGGCGAGCGTGCGCAGCATGCTCTGCACCTCGGCCAGCTCGAACCCACGGCTGAACGTGACGGCGCCGAGATGGTGGCGATGCAGCCGACCGGCGAGTTCGGCGAGCACCGGGTGCCGGGCGTCGGTCGCCACACCTTCGATGACCAGCTGGTTGCGCGCGACACCGAGGGACAGCGTCGGCCGGTCCTGGAGCAGCGCTTCGCCGCGCCGCACCACGCCGCTGGCGGCCGGACCGAGCGAGGGATGTCCCTCGGGGTACATCGCGTGCTTGTGGAGCGCGATGGACAGCTCGATCAAAAACTCGCTGAGCTCGCGCGAGAGTGCCGCGCGCTCCGGAGCGGCGGAGCTCTGGGGGGTCGTCACGGCTCTAACATAGTAAACGACAAGGGGTTCGACATATGGCTACGAGACGCCTAGACGCCTAAACGCCTAGACGCCTAGGGGGTTAGCAAATCCCCCCTAGGCGTCTAGGCATCTTGGCAACTAGGCGTCTAGCCTATCAGTACATCCCGCCCATGCCGCCGCCGCCGCCGGGCATCGGCGGGGCCTTCTCCTTCTCCTTCTTCTCCACCACGACGCACTCGGTCGTGAGGAGCAATCCCGCGATCGATGCGGCATTCTGCAACGCGGTACGGGTCACCTTGGTCGGGTCGATAACGCCGGCCGCGACCAGGTCTTCGTACTCGTCGGTCTGGGCGTTGTAGCCGTAGTTCAGCTTCGCAGCCTCCTTCACCTTCCCGACGATGATCGCGCCCTCGGCGCCCGCGTTCTGCACGATCATGCGGATCGGCTCCTCGAGAGAACGCCGAACGATCTCGAGGCCGATCTTCTCGTCCTCATCGGCACCCTTGGTCTTGTCGAGGGTCTTCTGGCACCATAGCAGCGCGACGCCGCCGCCGGGAACGATGCCCTCCTCGACCGCGGCCCGGGTCGCGTGCAACGCATCCTCGACCCGAGCCTTCTTCTCCTTCATCTCGGTCTCGGTGGCCGCGCCCACGTTGATCACCGCAACGCCGCCGGCGAGCTTCGCCAGCCGCTCCTGCAGTTTCTCTTTGTCGTAGTCCGATGTGGACTTCTCGATTGCCGCGCGAATCTGGCTGATGCGGCCCTGGATATCGGCGTGCTTGCCCTTGCCGCCGATCAGGGTCGTGTTGTCCTTGTCCACGACGATGCGCTTGGACGTGCCGAGATCACCGAGCACGGTGTTCTCGAGCTTGAAGCCCAGCTCCTCGGAGATCACCTTGCTCGAGGTGAGCGTCGCGATGTCGGTCAACATCTCCTTGCGCCGGTCACCGAAGCCGGGTGCCTTCACCGCGCACACCTTGAGCGTGCCGCGCAGTTTGTTCACCACCAGCGTCGCCAGCGCCTCGCCCTCGACGTCCTCGGCAATGATGAGCAACGGCTTGCCGGACTGCGCCACCTTCTCGAGGACCGGGAGCAGGTCCTTCATTGCGGAGATCTTCTTGTCGTGCACCAGGATGTACGCGTCCTCGAGCACGGCTTCCATCTTTTCGGGATCGGTGATGAAGTAGGGCGACAGGTAGCCGCGGTCGAACTGCATGCCTTCCACGGTGTCCAACGTGGTCTCGAGGCCCCGCGCCTCCTCGACCGTGATCACCCCGTCCTTGCCGACCTTTTCCATCGCGTCGGCGATCTTGTCGCCGATTTCCTTGTCGCCGTTGGCGGAAATCGTACCCACCTGGGCGATCTCTTTCCGGCCCTTGGTCGGGACGGAGATCTTCTTCAGCTCTTCCACCACCGCCTCGACCGCTTTCTCGATGCCGCGCTTCAGCGACATCGGGTTGGCGCCCGCGGTGACCGACTTCAGCCCCTCGCGGAAAATCGCCTGCGCCAGCACCGTCGCGGTGGTCGTGCCGTCACCGGCGAGATCGGATGTCTTGGTCGCCACTTCCTTCACCATCTGGGCGCCCATGTTCTCGATCTCGTCCTCGAGCTCGATTTCCTTGGCGACGGTGACGCCGTCCTTGGTGACGGTCGGGTTGCCGAATTTCTTGTCGATGACGACGTTGCGGCCCTTGGGACCGAGGGTGACTTTCACCGCCTCGGCCAGCTGGTCGACGCCGCGCTTCAGGCGCGACCGGGCTTCCGTATTGAATTCGAGGTACTTGGCTGCCATCTATTCCTCCCCGCTCAGCTGAGCTTGGCGATGACGTCGGCTTCTTTGATCAGGATGATCTCTTCCCCGTCCAACTCGACCTGCGTACCGCTGTATTTCCCGTAGACGACCCGGTCCCCGACCTTGAGCTCCATCGGGACACGCTCGCCCTTTTCCGTCCGACCGGGCCCGACCGCGATCACTTCGCCCTGAATCGGTTTTTCCTTCGCCGTGTCCGGGATGTAGAGCCCGCCCTTCATCTGCTCGGTCTCCTCCATCGGCCGGATTGCCACTCGATCGGCGAGCGGGAAGACCTTCAACTTCGTCTTCGTCGCAGTAGCCATGGTGCTCCGCCTCCACCTGAAGTGGGATCGTGTAAGTTATTATGAAATAACGCTGATAGCACTCTCGATAGATGAGTGCCAATTCAGGCTGGGGGAATCTCTCCGCTCCGAGGTCCGCTGTCAAGGGGCCCTCGAAACCGCAAAGCTGCAGGTTGGCTTAGGGTTGGCGCGGGGTCCGGCGGCCTA
This sequence comes from Gemmatimonadales bacterium, assembly GCA_036555485.1. Classification (GTDB taxonomy): domain Bacteria; phylum Gemmatimonadota; class Gemmatimonadetes; order Gemmatimonadales; family GWC2-71-9; genus DASTHG01. Next base: position 36,214 of record DATBLG010000041.1, read on the forward strand.
GCCCGAGGGAGTCCAGAATGGTATCGGCTCGCGCCTCGCGGGCCACCGGAAGCGAGTCCAGCAGCAGCGCCGCCGCCCCAACGATCGCTCCGGTCCGGGTATCGGCCAGCCGGACATGGAGCCAGGTCGGTGCCCCGGCCTCCGGTGCGCGGAACGTGAAATGGACCAGCGCGGCGGTCGGCCCGCCCCCGCCACGAATCTGACGGCGCACGCTCAGGCCGCGACGTCCAAACGCCTGCGCCAGCTGGTCGCTGAGGCTGTCCGAGTCCGGCACCAGCATGCTGTAGCTGCGCAGCGAAGCGGGCATCCGGTAGGCGAACGCCGGGGCGCACGCGATCACGCCCACGCAGACCACGACGCCCGCGCCTCGCACTCGCGCCCGAAGCCACTGCGCGGCGCGCCTCATGGCATGACCCTCCGCGTCCCGACCCATCGCGGAATCCAATGCGCCCCGTCCGGGTCGGAGGCATCGAGCCGCGACAATCGCACGCCGGTCGAGGAGCTGTGAATGAACTTCCCTTCTCCCACGTACATCCCCACATGTGTCACCGCGCCGCCCGCCCGCGCGGCAAAGGCCAGGATGTCGCCGGGTTGGAGTGAGTCGAGCCGGGTCGGCACCGCAGTGCCGAACACCGCTTGCGCCCGGCCCGTGCGCGGCAGCCGGATGCCATGTTTGCCATACGCATACTGGATCAGCCCCGAGCAGTCGAAACCATTCTCCGCCGTCCCGCCCCATGAATAGGGGCTGCCGAGGACCGCAATGGCCGTCTCGACCACATTCGACGCCCGTCCGACAACCATGAGCGGCGGCGCAGCGGGTGTGGCGCGCGGGGTGGGGACCTCATTTCCCGCCGCCACTCGCGTCGGCCGCCGGCGTGCGCTCCCCACCGCGATCGACAGGCCGACGGAGGTTCCCCATCCTTTGTGAGGCTCGCCCGGCCGCCAGAAACCGCGCGGCCCGCGGTCGCTGACTCGATAGCGCTCCTCGACGGCCAGCGCGACGAAGGAAAATGGACGCCATTCGAAGCCGGCGCCGGCCGACCACAACGCCGCCAGCCCCTGCCGCGCCGGTTGCGAGGCCACGCCGAGCGCGGCGCCAAGCACGGCATACGGCGCGAGCGTGGTGCGCCCGCGTCCCACCTGGAACTCGTAACCCACACCAAAGAAGTCTCGACCAGCGGCGTCGCGCTCGATGAGCGCGTGCAGCGTGACGCCGTGACGCAGCCAGGCGCCGAGCGGGCGGTCGAGTCGCGCTTGATAACTCACGGTGCGACTCGCAGGCCAGCTGCCGTACAGCACGCCGACCTCCCGCTGCTGCCCCGCTAACACGGGGGCGGCGGCCAGGACGGCGGCAGCGATCAGAAACTTAGGCGTCAGCAATCGGGGGTTGTTCTGTAGAGGCTCGCGCCGCCATGTGGTGCGCGAGGAGATGGGGCACGCGTCGCATGAACCGCACCCACGCCCACAACGTGCTGAAGCCGAATAGCGCGGCGCCGAGCACCGCCGGCGCCAACATGGTGATAGGGCGGGAGAATCGGTCGGCGAAGTGCGCACCAGTCCACAGGCCGAAAAACGAAGCTCCCCACGCCAGGAGGGGTGTGAGGAGCCAACCGACGACGACCAGCGCGTGCGCCAACCAGCGGGGCATCCCTCCACCCCCGGGACTCACCTATCAAACTCTCCGTAACGAGAGGAGGGCCAGCACGGCGAGTGACACGGTGTAACTCGCGCCGACGAGCACCGGCAGGGTGACCGGCAGGCCGGCCAGTTTCCCCACGGCGGCCAACACCACCGCGCCGATCACGACCGGCATTGCCGTCGCGGCGAGCGTCGTCGGCCCCCGCGCGTGGCGCCCCGCGGTGAGCATGCCCCCCATCCAGGCGAGGAACGTCCCCAACATCCACCAGATCGGGAGGTACCACCACGTGCTGCCGCCCCCGATGGCATCCCACGTCCATGGGAATGCCTTGAACGGACGCAGCAAGAGGACGTCAATCGCCATGAACGCGATGCTGCCCCACAGCCCAATCGCCGCCGCGCCGGCGACGCCTTCCGTGTTGCGCGATCCCGCCCATTCCCCCGGCAGCAGGCTGACGAGCGCGCCAGCCGCGAGGACCAGGATGCTCAGGATCGCGTCGCGTGCGACACCAGCAGGCAGGAACCGCATCAGGACCAGATAGGCCACTACGGCGATGCCGGTGACGACCCCCACTTTGGTCCCACTGACGAGCACGTTGCGGAAATCGGATCGATCCGTCGTTTCCACGGCACTGGTGGACATGCTCGGCTCCTTCTCAGTATCCGGTTGGACGGGCCTAATTTAGCGCCCACCGCCCCGCCCTACCAGCCAAGCCCGAGCGCCTGGGCGGCGAGGCGTAGCCCGATCAGGGTGAGGTCGGCTTGCACGGACTCGATCTCCCTGGTCAGCGGGGCCACCAGGGGGGCCAGACCGCCGGTCGCCACGACGTGCGGGACGCCCCCGGCGGGCCACTCGGAGCGGATGCGGCGGATGATGCCGTCCACGGCGTCGGCCGTGCCCCACAGTACGCCCGCCCGGATGCAGTCCTCGGTCCGTTTCCCAATCACCCGCTCAGGCGGCGTGAGCTCGGTCGCGGGCAGTTTGGCGGTTCGGCGGACCAGCTCGTCGGACGCGGTGCGGATCCCCGGCATGATCACGCCCCCGATGAATCGGGCGTCGGCGGTGATGCAATCGAACGTCGTCGCGGTGCCGAAGTCCACCACGATGGTATCCCGCTTGAACAAATGGGCGGCGGCGAGCGTGTTGACGATACGGTCGGCTCCCACTGTGAGTGGCTCGTCGACCTCGAGACGGATCGGCAGCGTCGAGCGGGCGTCCACCAGCAGCGGAGTGACGCCCGTCGCCGCGGCCAGTCCATCGCACAGACTCTGGGTGATGAGTGGCGCCACCGACGCGACGACCGCGGCCCGCACCCCGGACGGGGAATGCCCGGCATTCACCAGGTACGCCGAGAGCAGCGCGGCCCACTCGTCCGGCGTGCGCGCGGTGGTGGTGGTGAGCCGCCAATGGCCGGCCAGTTGTTCGCCCTGAAACAGGCCAACAGTGGTCTCCGTGTTGCCGACGTCGAGCGCAAGTAGCATCGGCCGCTAAGATAGGAAGTAGACGTCGCGTCACGCCAGTTCTACATGGCCTTCGCGCACGGCCGTCGGCGCGGCAGCGGTCTCGACGAGCAGCGCGCCGTCGGCGCGCAGGCCCACCGCCCGGCCGGCCACGGGGTGCCGCAGCGTGCGGTCGCGCAGCCAATCCCGCCCGGCATAAGCGGCGCATTCCGATTCGGTGAGGCCGGTGTGGTGTGTCGCCAATCGAGGCAGCGCGGGGACCAGGCGGTCGAGGAGGTCGAGGGGACGCACGCCCGGAAGCCGCTCGGCAAGCGCAATCGCTGTGCCGCGCAATGTCTCCGGGATGTCGTTGGCGACGTTCACGCCGAGACCGACCGTCAGCCACTGCAGCACGTCTCCCTGCCAGCGTCCCTCGCACAGCACCCCGGCGAGCTTACGGTCCTCGAGCAGCACGTCGTTGGGCCACTTGAGCCGTGCGACTGGCGCGCCCACCAGCTCGTCCACGACGTCGGCGAGCACCAGGCCGGCGCGGATCGACACGATGCCCAGCGCCGCGGCGCGCGGGCGCAACAGCACGGCGAGCCAGACCCCGCCCGGTGGCGAATGCCACACCCGTCCGTCGCGCCCCCGTCCGGCCGTCTGCTCCCCGGCAACGACCACGGTGCCGGCGGTGGCTCCCTGTTCCCCCAGGTTGTGGGCGACATCGAGGGCGGAGCCGACTCGCTCCACCAGGTGACAGCGCGGCACGCTCCAGCGACGGGCCAGCACCCCGGCCGGAACGCCGTCGAGCGCTATCCCCGCCACAGGGCGTACAGGATGGTGAGAATCCCCAGGATCCAGCAATACGGTGCGAACGCGTAGAAGCGCCCGCGTCGCAACAGCGCCACCAGGAATCGTATGGCAAACACACCGCTCGCGAATGAGAAGATGAAGCTCACCAGCAACGGCCCGAACCCAACTTCCGCGAGATTGACCGTGGCGTGACGCCCTTCGAGCAGGGCGGCGCCGGCGATCACCGGCACCGAAAGAAGAAAGCTGAACTCGGCGGCGGCGGCGGGAGCCATCCGGAGCCACATCCCCATGGCGACCGTCGTGCCCGAGCGAGAGATGGCCGGCAGGATCGCGAACGCCTGCGCCAGGCCGATGCCGAACGCTCCACCGAGACTCGGGACCTGGCGGTCGCCGTTGAACCACCGGGTGGACCACAGGATGATTCCCGTCACGATGAACTCGACCCCGAGCGAGGGCAACGAATGGAACCGGTCTTCGATGGCGCTCTTGAAGAACAGGCCGACCACGACCGCCGGGATGGTCGCCACGACGAGCAGCACCACGTAGCGCACGGGGTCGGGCGACCAGCGTAGCAGGCCGCGCGCCAATTCCCACAGTCGGCGCCCGTACACAAGCAGCACCGAGCCGAGCGTCGCGACATGCAGCACGACCTCGACGAACACACCCGGAGGCGTGAAGCCGACCAGCGCCTCGGCCAGCACGAGATGTCCCGAGCTCGACACAGGGAGGAACTCCGTCAGCCCCTGCACCAGTCCTAGCACCACCGCCTGCCAGTAGTTCACACCACCCTCCCCAACACGAGAGCCACGAGCCCGATCACCATCGCGACCTTGAGCCGCCCGCTGGCCGCCGCGAGCCGGTCACGCCGGAGCGCAGCGGCAGCGAGCAGGACCACCAGTCCGGCAATTGCGGCGAACGGATAGTAGAGGGCCGAGTATGTCGCCAGCGCCGGGAGGAGAAACGCCCCCGGCACGAAGGCGACGCAGATCCACCACGCGACGCGCACAGCCCCTGGGCGGCCAATCCGGATCGGCAGCGTGCGCCGACCCGCCTGACGATCCCCGGCTTCGTCCTGCAAATCCTTGACCAGCTCGCGCCCCAGGTGAATCCACGCCGCCAGGGCCCATGGGACGAGCCCCGCTCCCGGCCGCCCGACGCTGAGCGCCCCGTAGAACGGCGGCAGGCCGGCGATGGTCGCGACGGCCAGATTCCCGGGCCACCCTGCGTGTTTGAGAACGGGGGAGTACACGAGCATCAGGCCCAGCACCGCAATGCCGACGAGGAGCTGAGTCCCCGAGACCAGCGCGGCCCCACCGAGCCCTACGATCAAGCCAAGCCAGACGAGCAGGTGCGCGGCATCGCGCGTGAAGCGTCCGGTCGCAAGCGGCCGCTCGCCCCCGGGATGATTGACACGATCGGCGGCGGCGTCCTGCACGTCGTTCACGACGTTGCCGGCCGCGCCCAGGCCGATGCCTGAGATCGCCGCGAACACGAGCAGGTTGGGGAATGCCACGCGGCCCAGCGCGATCCACCCACCAGCCAGGACACCCGCCGCGGCGATCAACAGATTGTTTCCGCGGACGAGCCGCCACCCATCAATCACGCAGGACGTCCTCGTACAGCCGTTCGTAAAGCGGCACCACTCGGTCCGCCGAAAACTCTGCCGCCCGGGCGACCGCAGCCCGTCGGAACGTCTCGAGCCGTACCGGATCGCCCAACACCTCGAGCGCTCGTTGCGTCATCGTGGTCACGTCACCGACGGGTGCGAGAAACCCCGTCTCCCCATCGGCCACCACCTCCGGGATGCCGCCGGCCTTGCTCGCGACCACCGGCACGCCGCACGCCATGGCCTCCAGGGCGGCCAGGCCGAAGGATTCGGTTTCGGACGGGAGCAGAAACAGATCCGCGCCGCGCAACAAATCGGCAATGTCATCCACGCGACCGAAGAAGCGGACATCCCGCTTCACGCCCAAGCGCGCCACTTCGCGCTGCGCCGCATCGCTGTCGGGCCCGTCGCCGACCAGCACGAGCTTGGCTTTGAGCTCCTTGCGCACACCGGCGAACACGCGCACCACGTCCAGCAGCCGCTTCACCGGCCGGAAGTTCGAAACGTGGACCAGCACTCGGGTGTCGGCCGGCGCCAGCGTGCAGCGCGTGGCAGGATCGGTGGCTGGGTAGTACTCCGCCGGATTCACGAAATTGGGAATGACGTACACCTCGCAACCGTCGCACCCGAACGTCTTGTAGGTCTCCTCGCGGAGATACGTGGACACGGCCGTCACCCGATCCGAGCGCTCGATCGAGAACTTGGTGAGGGTGAAGTACGACGGGTCCCTTCCGACCAGTGTGATATCCGTGCCGTGCAGCGTCGTCACGATTTTGAGATCTCGCTCCTCGGCGAGCATCTGCTTCGCGAGCCACGCCGTCGCGGCGTGCGGGATCGCGTAGTGCACGTGCATGATCTGCAGATCCTCGCGCTGCGCGACCTCGTGTTGCTTGACCGCCAGCGCGAAGGCATAGGGCGAGTGTTCAAACAAGGGATAGTCGGCGGGGACGACCTCGTGAAACGTTACGCGCTCGGTCACGCCACGGAGCCGAAACGGGCTCGCATACGAGATGAAATGCACTTCGTGCCCGCGGCGCGCGAGCTCGAGCCCGAGCTCGGTGGCCACGGCGCCGGAGCCGCCGTACGTCGGGTAGAGGGTGATGCCGATTCTCACAGAGTTGCCCTCGGCTTTCGGCTATCGGCGGTCGGCAGAAACGGCCCGCCAGCGCTCCAAGAGGTCAGCGGCGATGGTCTCGGGGCTGCGTGCCGCATCAACCGTCCACACTTCGTCCGGCCGAGAGCTGACGGCCGACGGCTGAACGCGCAGTTGGTTTCTGAACCACGTCTCCTGCCGTTTGGCATACGCACGCGTCGACCGGACGATCGCATCGCGGAGCTCCGCTTCTGGCAGTCGACCCGCGAGCATCGCGACCGTCTCGCGATACCCCACCCCATCGAGTCCCGAAGCGTCGGGGGCGGTGCCACGCGTGAGCTCGGCCCGCACCTCGTTCACCAGCCCGGCGGCCAACATTGCGTCGACTCGCTCGGCAATCCGGCGACGCAATAGCTCCCGCGGCAAGGTCAGCACAATGTACCACGGCCGCATGGCGCCCGTCGCGCGTGCCATTTGCTGCCACAGCGAAAGTGACCGCCCGGTAAGCAACGCCACCTCGAGCACCCGCGAAGCGCGCTGCCGCCCACCTCCCGTAAATCGGGCGTCGAGACGCAACGCCCAGCGCGCCAGCGCGCCACCGTCGAGCCCGGCCGCCCACGTCCGCAGCCGCTCGCGCCGATCCGCGTCGAGCGGAGGCTCGTGAAACAACCCGTCCGCGAGCGCGCGCACATAGAAGCCCGTTCCCCCCACGATGAGCGGCAACCGGCCCGCAACGCGCACCGCCGTGAGCCAGCCCGCCGCTTCGTTCGCAAATCGACCAGCGCTGTACCGCTCCCCGGGTTCGACCAGATCGATGCCGAGATGGGGCACTCGCGCGCGCAACTCCGGATCCGCCTTGGCCGTGCCGATATCGAGTCGGCGGTACACTTGACGCGCATCAGCCGAGATGACCGTGAGCGGGATCCGTTCCGCGAGCGCTGCCGCCACAGCCGTCTTGCCGACGGCCGTGGGGCCGACGAGCACCGGGGTGAGCGGACGGGACGCGGTCATGAACGCCAAGATATGACGTTGCCGCCGCAGGTCACGCCCGACCGAAGCGCCGCTCAAGCTCCCCCTTTGGCAGTTGGACGATGGTGGGTCGCCCATGGACGTCGTGCGCGGGCAATGTCGCGGCCAGCAACCGGCGCACGAGCTCACGCGCCTCGTCGGGATCCAGATGGTGACCAGCCTTGATCGCCGCCCGGCAGGCGAACGTGGCAGCGAAGCGCTCGAGTCGATTGGCCCAGCCGCCGAAGCGGCCACCCGCCAGGTCCACGACCAGCTCTTGCAGGCACCGCCCCGCTTCGAACCGCGGGTGCGGATTCGGCGCGGTGTGCACCACCATGGTCCGCCCCGAAAACGGCTCGAGCTCGTACCCGACGCGCTGCAACAGCGCGCGATGGGCGTCGATCGCTTCGAGCTCCGGACCCGTGAACTCCAGGGTTAACGGCAGCAGCAGGCGCTGCGCCGGCGCGCCGTCACCGTTCAGCTGGCGCATGATACCCTCGTACAGCACGCGCTCATGAGCAGAATGTTGGTCGACGATCACGACCCCGTCGTCGGTCTGAAACAGGAGATAGGTATCGAATACCTGTAACAGGTCCGGTCCCCGCGGCCGCTCGCCAAATGGCTGGACCGCGAACAGATCGGTAGGAACGCCGGCCGGAATCATTCCCGTCCCCTCCCACGGGGCAGCTTCGAGCCCCGGCGGCCCGATGCCGGACGCGGACCCCGGAACGAGCGTCGCCGCGGCCTCGAGCGGAGCAAGCGCCGCTCGCACCCCATCCCCCACGGCCTGCTCCAGGAGATAGCGATCGCGAAACCGCACCTCGGCCTTGGCGGGGTGGACGTTCACATCCACAGCATCTCCTGGGAGATCCAGAAACAGGATCAGGCTGGGCCGATCACCCGGCGCGATCGTCGAGCGATATCCAGCCTCCGCCGCCCGCAGGATGAAGGGATCCTTCACGGGGCGCCCGCGCACGAACACGTAGCCCTTGCGGCCCGCCGGCCGGGCCTGAGAGGGCCGCTGCGCGAATCCCGTGATTTCGAGCGTGCCGTGACGGTGGGCGATCGGGAGCAACGTGTCGGCGAGCTCGCGACCCCAGAGGGCATGGATCCGGTCGATCGGTCGTTCCGCTGAAGCGGCGTCGAGCAACACGCGACCGTCGCTCGTGAGCGTGAAGGCAACCGCGGGGCGCGTCAATGCCAGCACGGTGATGGCCTCGGTCACGGCGCGCGTTTCGGTCGCTGGGGCACGGAGAAACTTGCGGCGCGCCGGCGTATTGAAGAACAAGCCCCGCACCGTAACCGTCGTGCCGCGTTGGCGCACCGCCTGTTCGGTGCTATCCAGCGTGCCGCCGGTGACACGCAGGCGGATGCCATTCACGCCGTCCGCCGATGTCTCGAGCTCGAAGCGTGACACCGAAGCAGTGGCGGGGAGCGCCTCGCCGCGGAACCCGAACGTCCCCACACCGACCAAGTCGGCGGCCACGCGGATCTTGCTGGTCGCATGGCGTTGGAGCGCCAGGCGTGCATCCTCCGGCGACATGCCCTCCCCATCGTCGCTGACGCGAATCAGCGAGCGCCCGCCGTCCTCGAGCTCCACCCGTACCGCGCGGGCGCCGGCATCGAGCGCGTTTTCCACCAGCTCTTTCACCACGGAAGCCGGCCGCTCGACGACCTCCCCCGCGGCAATCTGGTCGGCGACGTGCCCCGGCAGCACCGCGATCCGATCGCTCACAGTCTGACGACCTGTGTAGCCAGCACCCACCCAGTGACCCCGTCGCGGCGCTGCACGCGCAGCCAACGCCCCCCGGCGAAGGCGTCCACCACAAGCACGGCCGCGCCGGGTTCGAGAGTGGCGCTGGCGGTCGCCACACCGTAAGGTGCCGCCCGCAGCGCGGTGCCCGGGCTCACGATCACCGCGACGGGACGCGACCGGTAACTGCGTTCGATCTGTCCCAGGACGAGGGCCGCCACCGCGAGCGCCGCGAGTACCAGAGCGAAGCTGCGCCGGCGGCTAAGCCACAGGAGGATCCAGCAGCCGATCCAGCAGGCGGCCGCGACGAGCGCCCACTCGCCCGGCGTGGCGGGCCCGACCTGCAACAGCATCTCGCTCGATTCGTCGACCGCGGGAAGCAGCTGACGGGCGCGCCGGATGATGTCGTTACGCGGCGCCAGCCGAAGTGCCACGGTCCAGGCGGCGATCGCTTTCCCGTCCACCCCGCTCCGATAGAGCGTGGCCCCCAGGTTATACCAGTGCGTCGGATTCAGCGTGTCGGCGGCGGCCCGGGCGGCGAAGGAATCGGCGGCCGCGCGTAGGGCGCCCGCTCGGTACAGGGCCTCAGCGCTCGTGCCCTGCGCGCCCACTCGAAGTGCCCCGCCCGCGAGCGCCAGTAGCATCATGGCGAGCCCCGCGGTCATCCGGTGCCGACGAACGCCTCTGCCGTCGGCCTGGAGCACGCGCAGCACCTGTTCCAGCTCCGCGGCGAGCTCCAGCGGGTCACCCGCCCTGCGTGGCCCATAACGCGCGGCGCGCAACCGGTCCCGCAGCCGGCTCACGTGATCGGCCACGGCGCGATCCACCCCCGCGGCACGCAACGCTCGAGACAAGCTCATACCGTCCCGTGTCGCCGCATCCGCGACATGCGCCGTCAGCAGGGTAGCAAACTCCCGCTCGAGCCGCCCGAGCCGGGTCAGCTCGACGGCCGGGGCGGTCGGTCGCGGCGGTGCCGTGCGCCGGCGGCGGATCCACCAGACCCCCAGCGGCGGTAGTACGACGATCGCGACCCACCCCCACGGCGTCAACGCGCGCGCCAGTCGGCTCGTCCACGTCGGCCCACTCGACGTGAGCAACGGCGGCAGCGCGCGGGCCGCGCGCGGTTCGGCGCCTTGGGCCGCCACGAGCGAGCGCGGGGCGATGTCGATCACACGGTACGTCCGGGCGGCAGGGTCGAAATATGGGTAGCGCACTTCCGCCAACAGGAAACTGCCGGCTGAGTCCGGCACGACCAGGTAGCGAAACCGTTTGTTGCCCGCGACCCGACCGTCTCGCGACTCGATCTCCACGGTCGTCTCCTCGGGGTAGGCCCGAAACCCTGCCGGCCACCGCAAGGGCGGGGCGGGCCAGAGCGACACATTCCCCGTTCCCCGCAGCGTCGCAGCGACCGCCAGCGGCTCGCCGACCCGGGGCTCGGCGGGTGTCATGGCGACGTCCAAACGCAGATCCTGCGCGACGACTCCCTGGTCGTCTGATGGTCTGCCGGCGTCGGGAAGCGGTCGGACGAGGATCGCGACCGAATCGGTCGTCAGCGAGTAGCGCTCTTCAGTGCTGAAAAACGAAAAGCTCACCGGCACCGCGTACTCGACCGATGCCGGCGGCACAACGATGCGACCGGCCGTCAGCGGAAACAGCACCTGGTGGACAGCATAGAGGTCCATCCATTGCCCCTGCAGCTGGCGCGACAGCACCACGGCGGACGGTGAGGACGGGGGATAGGCCCAGACGTCCTCGGGGGTCTGCAGCGTGAGCAGCGGGGCGCGACGCAGCCGCTCGCGCATCGCGCGAGGAAACCAGGCTGCCACCAGGAGATCGAGCTGGTGTCCGACCCGCACAGTGTCCGTTGGAACGACAATCGTCAGCGCGACCTGGTCGGTGCGTGCGGGAGGTCGCGCCGCGGCGAGCAGGGCGCGCGCCAGTGGGGTGATCGTCGTCGCGGGAAACGCCGCGGCGTTCTCGACCAGGATCGTGATCGGATTGGTGGCGGCCTCCGCCGCCCCTATGCGCACCCGCACGGGCCCGATGGTCAGCGTCCCCGGACGCTCTGCGCGGAGTGTGAGAGCCCGTACCATGGCCCGCGTCGTACCGTCGCCCCCCTCGAGCGATACTTCAGTCGCCTCACGAGAGCCTAGCACCGCGAACCCGGAGAGCGTCGGCAACTCCACGCGCGGTAACTCCGTCGCCTCCGCCCGCACCTGGATCGTGAGCACGAGCTGTTCGCCCACGGTGAGCCGCGCCCGATCCACGGTCGCCGTCACATCGAGGGCCGGTCCCTGGACGAGCAACGCGATTGCCAGGATTGCGGCGCTCACCAGTCCTTCACTCTCGGCTCGCCCGCGCGGCGCACCCGTCCGCTTCGATCGCGGCGTGTCCGCAGCTCTTCGTGGCCGATCGAGCGCAGAATCTCCTCGGCTTGGGCCTGGGTCATGGCCTGCGCACTCGTGCTGGTGGGTGGCGGCGGCTGCCCCTGCGCGCTCGGGGGCTGCCCGCCCTGCCCACCGGACGGCGGTCGCTGGCTCGAGCCGCCGCCCTGCGCGCGGCGTCGCTGAGCGAGCTCGAGGTTCCATTTCGACGCGAGGTGGCCTGGCTGCAACAACAGGGCCTCGCGGTACGCCCGTTCGGCCTCGCCGAGGTGCACGTCGCGGTTCACGCTGTCGATCTGCGCCACGCGCAGGGCCAGCAGGCCTTCGTTGTACAGCGCGCGGAAGCGCACTTCCGGATCGAGGGACGCGGAAGCGTGAGCGAGTGCGCCCCGCGCGGTCGCCAGGTCACCTGCCGCAAGAGCGGCGGTTCCGGCGTTGAACCAGGCGGTGTCGTCGACGCGGCGCGAGGGAACCCCTTCCACCGTGAGGTCCCCCAAGCCGAGGGGACACACCAGACAGCGCAGGCCCAGTTCGGCGAGGTACTCGTTACGCGCGGCCGTGGAGTCACCCCGGTCCCAGGCCCGCTCGGCCGCCGACCGCCGCTGGGCAGACAACTGGGC
>DATBLG010000067.1:0-23152 GCA_036555485.1 Gemmatimonadales bacterium
GACCGGAACGTGATGGTTCGCATTGCGTCCTCCAACAATCGATTTGGACGAGGCGTCAGTGGCATGCGGCGGTCCCTGAGTCAGTGAAGGTGCCGAAGCCGGGAGCTGCAAGGAACTCCCAGCTATAGGAGCTGGGGTGCAGCGTCAGCTTCAAAACACCGCGCGAAAAGTTGTTCCGGTCGTCGGCCTCGACGTTCGGCACGGTGTTGGGGAAATTGGAATGCGTTTCTCCACCCCCCGTGCCGGCGATGAACTCCCGGATGCCCGTTGGATCCGCGTTCCCGAGCGAATCCTGCAACGCAAAGCGCTGGTACAGATGGTCGTGCCCATTGATCACGACCTCGGCGCCAGCGTCTTGAAGCGCCTGCCAGAGCGGCCGCGCGGACGGCCTGCCGCCCGACGATCCCGACGTGAAGATAGCGCGATGCCACAACGCGAGAATGCACTGGTTGGTGCGCCCAGCCAGATCCGCTTGGAGCCACGTGACTTGTGGCGGTATGGGGATGTCGGTGTTGAGCACGACGATATGCCAGGCGCCCAAATCGTAGCTGAAGTAGTACCCGCCGTTGTTCAACGGATCCGCGACCGTCGCGCCGAAGTACGCGCGGTGGGGTGCGGCGGTCGCACTGCTGTCGTACTCGTGATTGCCGGTGACGGGAAGGGTACGCGCCTTGTGTCGGCCCCACGTCGGATCGTAGCAGTTGGCAAAATCCTGCGCACGGCCATTGGGGTAGGCGTTGTCGCCCGCGACAAAAACGATGCCGGGGATGCTGTCGAGCTGATTCGCCGTTGCATCATCACTGACCCTGGTGCAGTCCGCGATATCACCCGCGCCGACCAGGACGGGATCCGTCACGTTGATCGGGGTACTGATGGTGTCGGCAATGAGCCCCGAAGTGGCCCGCAGGGTGAACCCGACTCCGGTGCTGTCGATGCGCGCGTTGGTGAACGTGGCCACACCGGCGACCGCGGCGAGCGTCGTGGTACCGGTGAGGGTGCCGTTGCCCGGATTGTTGTCGATCGCCAGGGTCACATCCCCGGTGTACCCCGTCGTCGGATTGCCAAACCCGTCTTGTGCGGCGACCTGCACCGCCGGCTGGATCGGCGCACCGGCCGGCACGCTCGCTGGTAACGCAATGAAGGCGAGTTGTGCCGCACTGCCCGCGGTGATAGTGAACGCTGTACTGTTCGTAGCCGGGAGCGCGCCCGACGTGGCCTGCAGCGTGTACCCGATCCCTGCCTTGTTGATGCTCAGCCCTGCGAAGGTCGCCACGCCCGCGACCGCGTCGCGTGTGGTTGTGCCAGAGAGCGTCCCTCCATTCGGGTTGTTCGCGATCGCCAGCGTGAGGCTGTTGGTCGCGGTGACCACCCGATCGTTCGCGGCGTCCTGGATCTCCACTTCGATAGACGGGGAAAGCGCCGCGCCTGCCGTGGCGTTGGACGGCTGGACGAGGAATACCAGGTGGTGCGGGACCGAGACAATGTCGAACGCAGCGCTCGTCGCTGCAGTCAAGGTGGGCGCGGTCGCCACCAGCGTGTACCCAACGCCGGCCTGGTCGACGCTGAGACTCGAGAAGGTCGCCACCCCACCGACCGCCGAGACGGCACCGCCGCCCGACAGGGTGCCGCCACCCGGGTTGGATCCGAAGGCGAGGGTGACACTGTTCGTGGCACCCGCCACCCGATTGCCGCCGAGGTCTTGGATCTCGACCTGCACCGGGGGACTGACGGAGGCACCTATCGGCGCCGTGGTCGGTTGCACGAGGAAGCCGAGCTTGGCCGCCGGGCCGACGGTGATGTCGAAGCTGGCCGAGGTCGCTTCGGTGAGTCCGCCGCCATTGGCCTCGAGCGTGTACCCGGCGCCCGCCACGTCGATGCGCAGGCCAGGGAACGTCGCCACCCCGTTTACCGCAGCCACGGCCCCGCCCCCCAGGAGTGTCCCGCCACCCGGGTTCGTACCGATCGTCATGGTGATGCTGTGCGTGGCGCTCGTCACCCGATTGCCACTGGCATCCTGAATCTCCACCTGAACGGATGGAGCGATCGTCGCCCCACCAGTCGCGTTCGCAGGTTGTACGATGAACGCGAGCGCGACAGCTGAACCGACCGTGACGTCGAAGGCGCTCGAGGTATCCCCTTCCAGTCCGCTGGCAATCGCATCGAGCGTGTACCCAGCTCCTGCCTTGTCGATACTCAGCCCAGAGAACGTCGCCACGCCGGCGACCGCTGCCTGGGTGGTGGTGCCGGAGAGCGAGCCGCCCGCTGGGTTGCTCGCGATCGCGGCGGTGATGCTCGTCGTTGCGCCAGTCACCAGATTGCCGAACTGATCCTGGATCGCGACCTCGACGGCTGGTGTGATCGCCGAGGCGGCAACGGTATTGGACGGCTGGACCGAAAACGCCAAATGGTCGGCGAGTCCCGCAGTGATGTCGAACGGCGCGCTGGTGTCCACCGTGAGGCCGCCCGACGTGGCCCGCAGCGTATAGCCGCTCCCGGCCTTGTCGATACTCAGCCCGGAGAAGGTGGCGACGCCGGCCAGGGCGTTGCCGCTCGTCGTGCCAGACAGCGTTCCTCCACCTGGATTGGCGGCAATCGCCAGCGTGATTGCGTTGCTGGCCCCGGTCACGAGATTGTCGAGCTGATCCCGGATCTCGACCTGGAGGTTCGGTGTGATCGCGGCCCCCGCCGTTGTGGTGGACGGCTGCACCGTGATCGTCACATGGTCCGGAGCCCCTGCTGAAATCTCGAACGCGGCGCTGGCCTGATTGAGACTGCCGGACGTCGCGGTCAGCGTGTACCCCGTTCCGGCCTTGTCGACATGGAGATCATTGAAGGCCGCCACGCCGGATACCGCAGGACGAGTGGTCGTGCCGCCCAAGGTGCCGCCAGATGGGTTGGTTCCGATGGCCACGATCACGTCCGCGGTGAACGCGGTTGCGGTATTGTCGAACTGGTCGACCGCCGTCACGATGACGGCCGGTGTGATCGGCGCACCCGCCCCGGTCGTCGATGGCTGTGACGTGAAGGCGAATGCACTGGCGGCGGCCGGGCCCACGAGGACCGACGCCGTCTGCGTGATGCCGACCCCGTCGATGGTCGCCGATATCGTCTTCGATTCAGCCATCGTCGACGACAGTATTCCGGTGGTCACGCCACTCGCGTTCGTCGTGCCCACAGGCTGGGTCAGGGTGTTGCCGGAGCCGGTGGTGGCGAGTACGGCGCTGACGCCCGGAATCGGATTGCCGAAGGCGTCCTTGGCGGTGACGGTGATAGTAGACACGCTCGACCCAGCGCTCGCCGTGATATTGGTCGGTGCGGCTTCCACGGTGGATTGCGAAGCCGACACCCCACCGACGGTGATGTCGAACGCATTGGAGACTGCGGTACTGAGCCCCACGCCGGATGCCGTGAGGGTGTAGCCCGTCCCGGCTTTGTCGATGCTCAGGTCGACGAAACCTGCTACGCCGGCCACAGCGGTTTGCGCGGTGGTGCCCGACAGGACGCCACCAGCCGGGTTGACGCCCAACCCAATGTTCACGACGCCGGCAAGACTCGTCGCGGTGTTCCCGAATTGATCGTACGCGGTCACCTGCACCGCCGGGCTGATCGTCACTCCAGCCCCTGCCGTCGAGGGGTGCCCCGTAAAGGCGAGCGCACTGGCTGCCGCCGGGATCACGGTGACACCGGCCGTCTGGGTAAGGCCGATCCCGTTGACCGTCGCCGAGACTGTCTTCGACTCGGCGACCGTCGAGCTCAGCGTCCCGCTGGCCACGCCGAAAACGTCGGTCGAGGCGGTGGGCTGAGACAGCGTGTTGCCGGTGCCGGTAACGGAGAGCACGACGGTGACACCTGGAATCGGATTGCCGATCGCATCCTTCGCGGTGACGGTGATCGTCGAGGTATTGCTGCCAGCCGTTATCGAACCAGCTGAGGCGATGACGGTCGACTGTGATGCGGAGACACCCCCCGCCGTAATCGTGAATCCGGTGCTGGTCGCCGTCGTGAGGGTGCCAGAGGTCGCGGTCAGGGTGTATCCGACCCCCGCCTTGTCGATGGTCAGACCGCTAAAGACCGCGACCCCGGCGGCGGCGCTCTGACTCGTGGTACCAGTCAACGTTCCACCGGATGGATTGGTCCCGATGACGAGCGAGACCACACCGCCAAAGTCCGTGGCGAGGTTGCCCAGAGCATCGCGCGCCATCACCTGAATCGCCGGGGCCATCGCGACCCCCGCCCCCGTGTTGGACGGCTGGACATTGAAGGAAAGCTGGGAGGCGACGGCCGGCGCGACGGTGATCGGCACGCTAAACGACGAGGCGAGACCCCCAGAGGTCGCCCGGAACGAGTAGCCCGCCCCGGCCTTGTCGATCTTCAAGTCCGCGAACGTCGTGACCCCCGCAACCGCCGCCACGGTCGTCGTTCCCGAAAGGACCCCACCGCTGGGGTTCGTGCCGATAGCGATCGTCACGTTTTCCGCAAACCGGGTCACGGCATTCCCGTTGGCGTCGAGCGCGGTCACGGCGATGGGGGGTGTGATCGTGACGCCAGCCGTGACGTTGCTCGGCTGGGTGTTGAACACGAGCTGGGCCACGCCGGGGTCCGTAGCGTCCGACCGGCAGGCAACCAGCCATGCGACGTACACCAGCGCCCTGCGAGTCCTGCTTCGCAGGGACCGCACCACAATCCCCCTCATGTCACCTCGGAGTCGCCGATCCTCGGCGACACATGCATGTGGCGTAGCTGCAGCACTGGGATAGCTGAAACCCGTGCCCAAGCCCTCTAAAACCAAGCAAGATTCGGACCCCGGTGGGTGAAGCGCTCAGTGTCCGGTTACAGGATAAATTCATCCCTGCCAAGACGACAGGCTTCGCATCACCAACTCCTGAGGTGGCCGATCACAGCCGCAATCATCCCCCGTCTGGGGCTCGTTGGCGCCCTTTTGTTCATACTAGGCAGCACTCTCACGCCCATGGACGCGGGAAGCGACCCTGACTTCGTCGCGTGCTTCCTGTGTGGCTCGCGGAACAGCGCGGACGCTCTCGTCAACGTGATTCTGTTCGCCCCGCTAGGCCTCGCGCTCGCACTGATGGGACGAACGGGGATCCGCTGGATCGGCTATGCGGCGGCACTCTCCGCCACGATCGAGTTCGCCCAACTGGTGATTCCCGGACGAGATCCGAGCCTGAGCGACGTGTGCTTCAATACGCTCGGTACGGCCATCGGCCAGCTCGTGGCGCGAGTCGGGCTGCGAAGCCTAGCATCCACAGAGCGGACCGCCGCCCGTCTCTCGTTCGTCGCGAGCGTCGCGGCAGTTCTGGTATTCGGGCTGACGGCCCGACTGCTCGCACCGATGCTCCCCAATTCCGCCTACCAGGTTTGGTGGGCGCCCAAACTGCACCAGCTCGAGTGGTATCACGCCCGGGGCCTTCACGTCAGGCTGGGATCGATGACACTGCGTGCGGGTGACATCCCTCAAACCCCGGAGGTTCGTCGCCTGCTGCGAACCGGTGCTCCGCTCCACCTCGAGGCCATCGCCGGTCCGCGCGTGCGTTCGCTCGGCCCGCTGTTCGTCATCGCGGATGAGCGTGAGCGCGAAGTCCTGTTGATCGGCCCGGACCGCGACGACCTAGTGCTGCGCTATCGCACCCTCGCGGTGGAATGGGGGCTCGATCAACCCGATTTGCGGTTACGCAGAGCCCTGAGCCGGAGCACTCGTGGCGATACCCTTGTCATCGAGGCCAGTCGGTCGGCGAACGGTACCTGTTTGATGTTGAACGGAGCCGGTACTTGCCGCCTCGGCTACACCATCGGCAATGGGTGGGCCCTGCTGCTCTTCCCCGAGCATTTCCCAACCTGGCTCCAGCAGTTGCTCGGGGCCACGTGGGTAGGAGCGTTCCTGATACCAATCGGCCTGTGGTCCAGAAAGCGACCGGAGACGCTGCTGGCTGCAGGAATTCTGGTCGCCGGCTTGTTGCTTCTGCCCGGTCGCAACGGACTGCTCCCGACGCCTCCGCTGCAGCTATTGGGTGCCGGCGTTGGGTGGTTGTTCGGTGCCGGCCTTCAGGCGGCGTTCCGGAAGGCCCCTAGTCGAATGGAGCGACATGGGTAAGTACGCCACACGGTGATGATCTGCGTGTGGGCGGTCAGTGACAGGTGCCGGAGCCCGAATCGGTGAAGGATTGTCCCGCGACGGGGATGAACTGCCAGCTGTACCCGTTGGCCGACAGGGTCAGTTTCAACACGCCCCACGTACCGGTATTGCGCACCTGACTGTTGGCGATCGCGGTGCCCGACGGGTAGAAATCGGTCCCGCCCGTGCCGACAATGAACTCACGAATTCCCCTCGTCGGATCCGCCGCACCGGTCGGCGTCTGCGGCGCGAACCGTTCATAGTTGTGTTCGTGGCCCGAAATCACGATCTCCGCGTTGGCGTCGTACAACGCCTGCCACAAGGGCTGAGGCGCGGTCGAGCTGCCGTGGTGGGAGCCGGAGCTGAACCGCGGGTGATGCCAGTACGCGAGTGTGCAGGGCTTGTTGCTGGCGGCGAGGTCGGCGCGCAGCCACTGCTCCTGAGTCGAGCCGGCACTCATGCTGATGTTGCTGTTCAGGGAGATGATGTGCCAATTGCCGATATCATAGCTGTAGTAGCCCCGCCCGGCGGGGCCCGCGTTGCTCCCGAAATAGTCGAAGTACCCCGCCGCCCCCGCCGTCCGGTAGTCGTGGTTCCCGGGCGAGGGGCGCGTGCGCGCCTTGTGACGGCCCCACGACGGCGCGTAGCACTGGGAGTAATTCGCCGCTGAGCCATCGTTGTACGCATTGTCGCCGGCTGCGAACACGGTGCCTGCGATGTTGTCGAGCAGGTTTGCAGTCGCCTCGTCACCCGTGGTACCGCACTCGGCGATATCGCCGGCCCCAACGAGGACATTCGTCACCGCGGTGACGTTGAATGAGCTCGAGGTGCTGTTGCTCAATCCGCTGGCGGTCGCCACCAGCCGTTTCCCATTTCCGCTTTGGCTGATACTCAAGTCGTTGAACACCGCCACCCCGGCCACGGCGGCCTGGGTCAGAGTACCGGAGAGCGTGCCGCCACCGGGGTTCGTGCCGAGCGCCACGGTGATATCCCCGGTGAACGAGGTGGCCGTATTGCCCTGAGCGTCGCGCGCCCGCACCTGGACGGCCGGAGTGATTGTGGCTCCCGCGGCCGTATTGGAAGGCTGGACGGTGAAAGCAAGCTGGGTCGCCACACCGGCGATGACGTCGATCGGCGCGCTCGTGGCTGCGGCCAGGGGAGCCGACGTCGCCTGCAACGTGTAGCCTGGCCCCGTGCGGTCGATGCTGAGGTCCGTGAACGAGGCGACGCCCGCGACGGCCGCGACGGTCGTGGTGCCCGAGAGGGTCCCACTATTGGGGTTGTCCCCGATCACGACGGTTACACTGTCCTGGAAGTCCGCGACCGTGTTGCCCTGCGCGTCATGTGCCGTGACCTGCACCGCGGTGGGGAAAACCGTCGCAACCGTCACCGTGGCTGGTTGCGCGGTGAAGAGAAGCTGCGTGGCGGGGCCCGCGGCGATATCGAACAGGGCGCTCGAGACACCCGCGATCCCGACAGCCGTCGCCGACAGCTCATACCCGATCCCGCTGTGGTTGATGCTGAGATCGGCAAACACGGCGACGCCCGCCGTCGCGGTGACCGTCGTGGTGCCGGAGAGCGTGGCTCCCGCTGAGCCAGTACCCGCGGTGATCGTGACCGTCACGTCCCCCACGAAAGTCGTCACGGTATTGCCCAGGGAATCCTGCGCAACCACTTCCACCGCCGGTACCAGGGGGGAACCCGCGATGGCCGGTGTCGGCTGCACCGTGAAAACGAGCCGTTCGGCCTGCGCGGCGGTGACGTCAAAGGCGGCACTCAACGCGCCCGCCGTGCCTGCGGCCGCTGCCGTCAGGGTGTAGCCGGAACCTGCATTGTCGATGCTGAGATCGGGAAATGCCGCGATACCAGCCGCGGCGGCGACAGTCGTCGTGCCCGCCAGGGTTCCGCTCGCGGGGTTGGTGCCGATCGCCAGCGTCACGCTATCAGCGAAACTCTCGGCGGTATTCCCCAGGGCATCGCGTACAACCACCTCCACCTGGGGAGTGATCGTCGCTCCGGCCGTTACCGTGCTGGGGTGCACTGCGAACGCCAGCTGCGTCCCGGGACCGGACAGGATGGCGAAGGGGACGCTGCTTGTCCCCGTCAGGCCCGTGGCGGTCGCGGTCATCGTGTACCCGACGGCGCTCCTGTCGATGGTCAAGTCAGCGAATGTGGCCACTCCGCCGACAGCCGGGACAGTCGTCGTCCCACTCAACGTGGCGCCGCCGACTCCAGTCCCGGGCGTGATCCCGATGGTTACTGCGTCCGTGAAGGTCGGCACCGTATTGCCAAATACATCCCGGGCGGTCACCGACATGGCGGGGATGGTCGACCCCGCCGTCGCATTGCCTGGCTGTGTCGTGAACACGAGGTGGCTGGCGGCAGCCGGGGTGATCGCGAACGCCACGCTGCCGGCCGCCGTCAGGCCAGCGGCGGTCGCCGAAAGCGAGTAGCCGCTTCCGGCAACGTTGATACTGAGGGTAGAGAATGTGGCCACGCCCGCGACCGCGGCAACCGTCGTGAGGCCGGACAGGGTGCCGCCAGCCTGGCTCGTGCCGAGCGCTATGGTGACGTCGCCGGTGAACCCGGTGGCCGTGTTGCCCATTGCATCACGTACCGTGACCTGCGGGTGCGGCACCATGGTGGCCCCCGCGCTGGTGGTCCCTGGCGACACCGTGAATTCCAACGCTGCGGCGGCACCGGGAACGACATCGAACGCGGCGCTCGTGTCGCTCGTCAGGCCGGCGGCTGTCGCCACCAAGGTGTAACCGGTGCCCAGACTATCGATGCTCAGGTTCGAAAAAGTGGCCGCGCCGGCGACGGCGGCCACGGACGTCGTCCCGAAGAGGCTGCCGCCGGCAGGGTTCGTCCCGAGCGCGACGGTCACAGTCCCCACGAAGGTGATCGCGGTATTGCCCAGGGCGTCGCGCGCGAGCACGTGGATCGGCGGCGCGATGGAGTCGCCGACGGCCATGGTGGAGGGTTGCACCGCGAACGCAAGCTCGGTCGCCAGCCCCGCCGCGACATCCAACGCGCCGCTAGTGGCGGCGGTCAGACCACCTGACGTCGCGATCAACGTGTAGCCCGACCCGGACCGGTCAATACTGAGATTCGAGAACGTCGCGACGCCGGCCGCAGCGGTTACCGTCACCGTCCCTGACAGGGTGCCGCCGCCGGGGCTCGACCCCAACGCCACCGTCACACTACCGGTGAAGGCAGTCGCGGTGTTGCCTTGGGCGTCTCGAGCCGTCACGGCTATCGCGGGCGCGATCGGTACGCCGGCGGTGATGGCGCTCGGTTGGGTGGTGAACACCAGCTGCGCCGCGGGCCCATGGGTCACCGTGATGTCGGCGCCACCGCTCTGGCCCTCGCTCGTGGCCGTGATCGTAGCCGATCCGGGCGTCATTCCGGTCACCAGCCCCGCACCGTTGACGCTCGCGACGGAAGTGGCGCTGCTCGACCAGACGATGGTGCGTCCGGGAAGCGCAGCGCCGCCCACGTCTCTGGGGGTGGCCGTGAGCTGAACCGTCGTGGTGACGGCGATCGAGCCGGTCGGCGGTGTGACTTCCACGGACACTACGGAAACGCGGGGACCCGCTGCGTCCGCCACACAGGCCGGCAGCAGCGAAGCAAGGATGATGGATCTACGGCGAAGCGAACCGCGCACGCGCTGCCCGTGTGGACCGGTCATTCCCCGAGAGCGGCGAAGGTCTTGCCGACATGCAGCACATGCCGTGCCGCGAGTCCAAGTTCTATCTCATTGAGTTCGTCAGTACCAGCCAGTAGGGCGCCGCGAGTCAAGTGACGGCCCGGCCAGTGGTTAGGACATACTAACGCTCAATGGCAATGGCCGCTGCCAGAATCCCTGACCCTCCCTCCAACGGCGATGAACTGCCACCCGTAGGCGTCGGGCCACAGCGTGAGCCTCAGCACCCCCCACGAGTCGTTGTATCGCACCTCGCTATTGGCGAGCGGGGCGCCGAAGGGATAGGGCTTCGCACCGCCCGTCCCCACCACGAACAGGCGAATCCCACGGTCCGGGTCAGCACCGCCCGAGGGGTTCTGCGGCGCGAATCGCTCGTAGTGGTGCTCGTGCCCTGCTAATGCGAGGTCAGCCCCGAAGTCGTGCAGCGCTTTCCAGAGCGGCGCGGTTTTGGGCTGGCTGCCGTGCTTGGTGCCGGAGCTGAAGCGCGGGTGGTGCCAATAGGCCAGCACGCAGCGCGCGGTGGTCGCGCCCAGATCGGCCCGCAGCCATTGTTCCTGGTGCGACCCGACCCGCATGTCGATATTGCTGTTCAGCGCGATCACGTGCCAAGCCCCGAGGTCGTAGCTGTAGTATCCCGTCCTGGAGTCGCCGGCGAGTGCTCCGAAGTAGCTGAAGTACGGGCCACCGCTCGCGCTGCGGTAGTCGTGGTTGCCGGGCGCCGGCCGGGTTCGCGCCTTGTGACGACCACAGCTGGCGTCGTAACACTGCGCGAAGTCCGACGTCGAGCCGCTGGAATAGGCGTTGTCACCGGTGGTGAAGACCGTACCGGCGATGGTGTCCAGCAAGGCCGCTGTCTGCTCGTCGCCATCCGTGTCGCAGTCGGCGATGTCTCCCGCGCCCACCAGCGTGACGGAGGTGGGTGCCTGTGCCAAAACCGAAACGCCAGCCTGGCCGCGCATGCCTTCGATCGCGGCTGTCACCGTCGTCGCGCCGACCCCCGCGCCCGAGACGGCGCCCGCGCTGTCCACGACGGCGATCGTGGTGTCCGCGGAGCTCCATGTCACCGGTCGACCGTCGTGTGCGTTCCCGAGCGAATCTCGGAGCGTAGCCACGAATTGCGTGCTGCCACCGAGCGGGATGGTGGCCAGCGCGGGCGCGATCGCCACGGTCGCCGAACGGCTGGTCCCGTTCGCGGAGCCCGAACCCCCGCACCCCGCCGCGAGCAGCGCGCAGAACCAACCGGTTCCACACACTCCCGTCGACCAGCCGGGTGTCTCGCGCGCCGCCATTGCCTTGGGATCCTCCGGATCGGGGACTAGCGCGACGCCGTGGTGAGCAGAAAAACATCGAATGCCGGCCCCGTGCGCGGTGGCGTACCCGCGACGCGACCCAAAGGCGCGGGAGGCGCGACGCCGGCCATCGGCACATGGATTGGGCCACTCTGGTACACGCCCTGGGCAACCGGCGGCTCGAACACCGCCTGGACGTTACGCACCTCGTAGCGGTCTCCCTCCTTCAGCACCCCCGTCACGTCTATGGCGACCTCGGAGAGCATTCCCCAGTTGTAGACCACGATGTGGGCTCGACCGGCCTCGTATCGGTTGGGACGCACAAACACCTTCGTCTCCCGCGGAGAAGCGGGGAGCACCTGGTCGCTGTCACCCAGACCGGTCGCGCGTCGCCAATTCTCCCAATTGTACCGTGTACCCGCATGGCGCCAAGCTCGCGCATGCGCGTCCCGCGCCCAGGTGTTGTTGGTCCATTGATAGTGCTCAGTCAGATTCTGGCCACCGACCTGGACCACCTCCTCGCTCCCGATAAAGACGTTGCCGGTCACCGTCGCCTGTTGCCACGGCTCGATCATCTCGAGTCCCACTCTTCCACCCGCGGCGTAATTGTCGCGCAACACGAGATCGCGGTTGTTAGCCGCGGCAATTCGCCCGACGCGCAGATTCACTCCATCCGGGCCCGAGAAGTACAGCAGGTTGCCGATTCCCACCATGCCCTCGGTGAGGACCGGAGCATTGAAAATGAGATTCTGCCGCGCCGGCACTACGGTGGAGATCGTGCCGTTGTTGAACGACACGTTTCCCTCGACCCGAATGTTGCGGATCGCAGGGTTCCGTGGGCTGGCATAGACCTGGATGCCACGAGCGAGGTTGTTGAAGAACACGTTGTCGGCAATCACTTTCGTGCCGACTTCGTTGTGGACGTACACGCCGTGGTCAAGATTCTCGTGCGTCCCGTTGTTGTAGATGATGTTGCCGTACAGCTCGGCGTCGATCGCGGGAGTCCAGAAGCTGACACCCTGGTTCCCCGCGTCGTGCACCACCAGGTTGATGAATCGTCCATGGGCCGTGTTTGCCTGCAATCCATACGTGCTAGGTGTGGACTGCATGACTTCGAAACCCCAAAACGCCAGGTAGGCGCCGTCCGCCCGTAGCGTCCCGTCGATCGTCGCCCGCTCCCCAGGGTGTTGCCGAAACACAATCAATTGACCGGGCAGGCCGTGGAGCTCGGTGCGGAACGCGCCGCGGTATGTCCCTCCTCGCAACCATACCGTATCCCCCGGTTGCAGCCGGCCTCCCGCGCCGCTGAGCGCCGTGGGGAGACTCCAGGGATGCTCCTCGGTGCCGGTCCCGCCTGTGTCGGCGGTTGGGGACACGTAGTAGCCGACGGGCGAGGCCGGCGGCCGTGGTTGCCGGCCCCGGGGCGCGACTCCGGCCGAGAGGCCAGCCAGGCAGAGTGCACCTGCCACCCAGGCCCGCGGCCGCACCTAGGGGGTCCCGCTTGTCAGGAGAAAGACATCAAAGTCCGGTCCGGTCTTCGGGGCCGACCTCGGTGCGGTGCGCCCGATGACGGCCGGCGGCTGGACACCGTCCATCGGAATCGCCACCGATCCCCCGGCGTACGTCCCCGATGCCACCGGGGGACCGAAGACGTTTTGGACGTTGCGAATCTCATAGCGGTGCCCGGGTGGCACGATGGCGGAGATATCCACGCTCACCGGATTCTGTGCGGCAAAATTGTACACCACGATGAACGCGCGCCCCGGCTCATACAGATTCGGCCGCAGGAACACCCGCGTCGCCACCGGGCTCCCGACCAACGCCTGGTCGGATGCCCCCAGACCGGTCGCCGTTCTCCAGTCGTTGAAGGTATACGCGGTGCCATTCTGCTCCCACGCGGCGGCGTTGGGGTCCCGATAGTAGGTATTGCCGGACCAGGTATACACATTCACTGACGGTCCCCCCGTGCGTACCACGTCAGTCGACCCGTTGCCGACGAAGGTGTTGTTTTGCACGGACGCCTGGGCCCACTGATACTGCATCTGGAGGCCGATGCGACCGCCGACCGCGAAATTGTTTTCGACAACGATGTCCGTGTTGTACAAGGCACTGTCGGAGGTGTCGTAGTTGCCCAACCGCAGCTGCGCATTTCCCGCACCAGGCGAAAAATACAGCAGGTTGTCACGGGCGATCATGCCGGAGGTCGGGACGGAGGCGCTGATCAGGAGGTTGACCTGGACCGAGGAGCTCGAGATCGTGCCGTTGTTGAAGGATACGTTCCCGTTTACGTGGAAATTGCGGATCAGACCGCCATCTTCGTACACCTGGATGCCGCGCGCATAATTGTTGAAGAAGACGTTATCGGTGATGAATTTGTTCCCCGCGGTAGCGTTCGTCGCATAGATACCGTGATCGATGTCCTCCCGCCAGCCGTTGTTGTAGACGATACTGCCGTACAACTCGACTCCGCTCCCAGCATCGGGCGCCATGTTCACACCCGAAAATCCGGCATCGTGCAACACCAGGTTGATGAAGCGGCCGTTGTCCGCGTTCGCCTCGAGTACGCGATCGACCACCTGGAGCGGGCGCGACTGCATGATCTCGAATCCCCAGAAGGTCAGATACGCGCCGTCGACGCGCAGCGAGCCGTCGATGGTCGCGCGCTCGCCCGGGTATTGCCGAAACACGATCGGTGCCGTGGCCGTGCCCTGCAAATCGGTGCGGAAACTGCCCGAATAGGTCCCGCCGCGCAGCCACACCGTATCGCCCGGCTGGATCGTATTGCCGTGGCCGCCCTGAAGCGCGGTGGCGAGGTCCCACGGATCGTCGGTCGTGCCGGTGCCCGCACTCGTCCCGTAGGGCGGCTGAACCACGTAGTAGCCGACGTGCGTGCCCGGCGTCGGTGGTGGTGGGGGGGGTGGCGGACTGGTACTGTCAGGTCTGCACGCAACCGTCGCCGCGCAGAATCCAAGGCTGAACAGCATCCTGGTATGAACGTGCATAGGCAACCCATCGCAGGACCACCCGACACGAGCGGCCCGCTCCGACGAGCTGGCGGCATCGTACGGGACGGGCCGGCAGAGATTCAGTGAGTGATGCGAACGCTTGAAGTGGTACCCCAACGCCGCACGACCGCTTCTGAACCTACCCGGGAGCAAGACCGGTCGAGGTGACGAGAGTCACCCACGGTCAGCCCGACGCGACGTGCCGCGGCTACCGCACCGTCCGATTCTACGGTTGCGCGACGATACGATAGAGGTTGCCAGACAGCGTCATCACATACAGCTCGCCGCGCTGATCCTCGCCGAACGAGCTGAGTCCGCCGTTGACGGCAAGCGTAGACCACTCAAGCGACTCGGTCGCCAGCCCGCGAACCAGCCGGAACGATCTGACCCAGCCCCTGCAGTAGTCGCCGTACAGGTAGAGCCCGGCCAGAGCCGGCACCCCGGTCCCCCGATAGACGTAGCCGCCGGTGACGGAGCACCCGTCGGAGTGACTGTACTCGATCACCGGCGGCACCTTACCAGTACGGTTGCACACAGTGGCGCCGTAACAGTGATTGCCCTCCATCACGTTCCATCCGTAATTCGTCCCGCCGCCACTCCCGGCGGGAAAGACGTCCACTTCCTCCCACGCGTTCTGCCCGACGTCCCCGATGTACAGATCCCCAGTGCTCCGATCGAAGGAGAATCGCCACGGGTTGCGCAGGCCGTACAGCCAGATCTCCCCTCGCGCACCACTCGTGCCGAGGAAGGGGTTGTCGGACGGATTCGTGTAGGGTGTGCCGGCATCGACGTCGAGTCTGAGAATCTTGCCCAACAGCGTGCTGAGGCTCTGGCCACTCCCGAAGGGGTCACCGCCCGACCCACCATCGCCGAGACCGATGTACAGCTTGCCATCGGGGCCGAAAGCCAGCGGCCCGCCGTTGTGGTTGCCATACGGCCGATGCACGACTGCCAGGACGGTGTCCCCCGATGTCGAATCGGCGATATGGGGATCGGCAGTCGCCAGGTAGCGAACCACCCGGATGTCGCCGTTCGGAGCTGTGTAGTAGACGTAGAACCGCCGGTTCTGGGCGTACTGCGGATGAAAGGCAAGGCCCAACAAGCCCTGCTCGCCGCCGGCGACGATATGCCCGGAAATGGAGAGGAATGGCGTGGACAGCAGCGTGTCGTGATGCAGCACGCGGATCCGACCACCCTGCTCCACGACGTACAGACGGCTCGTGTCGCCAGGCGGCGCGGTCACGAACACCGGACTCGAGAGATCTCCGGTCACGAGCTGCAGGGCCGGGGTTCCCGGGCCGGGACCTGGGCCGGGTCCCGGTGGATACTGCGCGCATGCCACGAGCACGCACAACAACGCTGGTGTTGGACCCGGCATCACGCGTCTCCCTGCACGTCGCTTCCTCGCGGACCCTCCGCTGACTCCTCCCCCAGCGAAACATCTACCCCGCCGCGGCGCAGTCTGCCCAACATCCGGGCTTCGACGCGAGCCGTGACCACCACGACGCCGTCGGTCTGGGTCTGACCGAGCACCTCCGCTTCACGATGCAGCTCGGCGAGCAAGCGGCCGTCGGACACAGGGACGCGGACGCGCGCCACGGGACGAAGCGACTGGGCAGACGTCCGCAGTGCTGCCCGCAACGATGTCACGTCGTGCGCCGCGGGATCGATACCCGCGCTCGTCAGCACGGCGTGCGGAAACCGCTCTCGTACCTGTGCGAGGAGGGCCTCCGGATCGAGTACGAGGTCCGCCTTGTTGAACACGTGAATCACTCGCTTGCGCTCGGGCGGCCGGCGGCCGGCACGGGATCCCTTCTCCGAACCATACAGCCCCATCTCCTCGAGCACCGCTTCCACCACCTCGACCTGCTCTTCCCACATCGCGTGCGCGGCGTCAATCACATGCAACAACAAGTCGGCATCGCGGGCTTCCTCGAGGGTCGCGCGAAACGAGGCCACCAGGTGATGCGGCAGCTTCCGGATGAAGCCGACGGTGTCGGTCAGGCGGAAGCGATACCCGTCCCCGACGTCGACTTCCCGTGTGAGGGTGTCGAGCGTCGCGAACAGCCGGTCCTCTACGAAGACCTCCGCACCCGAAAGTGCTCGCAACAGGCTCGACTTGCCGGCATTGGTGTACCCCACCAGCGCCGCCTGCGGAAGATCGCGCCGTCCCTGACGCTGGTTGGCACGGTGCTCGGCCACGTCCTCCAGCCGCCGGCGCAGCACCGCGATCTTCCGGCGGATCGCCCGGCGATCGGTTTCGAGCTGCGTCTCGCCTGGCCCCCGCAGTCCGATGCCGCCGCGGATGCGCGACAGATGGGTCCACATGCGAGTCAAGCGCGGCAACAGGTACTCGAGCTGCGCCAGCTCTACCTGCATGCGCGCCTCCGCGCTGCGCGCGCGTGTGGCGAAAATGTCCAGGATCACTTCCGACCGGTCCATCACCCGCACGCCCGTCATCTTTTCGAGATTGACGCCCTGCGCGGGGGAGAGCGGCTCATCGAACAGGATGAGCGTCGCTCCAGCCTGCTGCAGCACGGCCTGCAGTTCTTCGACCTTACCCGGGCCGAGGTAGAGATTGGGGGTCGGGGCCTCGATCCGTTGCACCAGTCGCCCTACGACATCGGCTCCGGCCGTATCGGCCAGCCGGGCGAGCTCGTTCAGGTGCTCATCGACGCGGACGACGTCCGCTGAGCCCTTGCGAGGCGCGCCGACGAGGTACGCTCGTTCCAGCGGCGGGGCGATATCGATCAGCTGGCGGATACGGGAAGTCCTCCCCTGTGGCTCACCGGAGCAGCGTCCGGAGCGGCACGTCACCCGTGGCCCGCACCTGCACCCGCCGATCGCCAAGCGGTGTGTCCAGCGTGGCGACGCCCGTGAGTCCGTAGCGGACGCCTTGCCGCGACAGCAAGGCACGCGCGCCGGCGCCCAGGCCAGCCCATTCGAACCGGACCGGCACGGTGATGAGACTATGCTGTTGCGATGGCAGGTCCACTGGTGCCTCGAAGAGGGCGTCCCCGAAGTGCACGTCCTCGAGATCGATGCCGACCTCGAGCCGGGTGGAGCGCAGCCGATAATCGTTGGGATTGAACACGTCGAGCATGAGATCCAGCGTGCCACCGCTCAGGCTGAGTCCGGTCACCCGCACTTCCTCAAGCCGGAGGTCCGGCTCCACGAAGCGCAGGGCCCGGCTCAACGTCGCGCAACCCGCGGCCAACGCCGCGAGTGCGACGCACCACGTCCGGCGCGGTCTCACACGGCCCCACGGTCACTAGACGCCTCACGCTTGAGGCGCTGCCACCATTCGACGCGCTCTTTCACTGTCTTTTCATACCCGAACTCCGTCGGTTCATACCAGCGAGCTCCCCGCAACGCTTCCGGGAGATACTCTTGCGGTGTGTAGGCATCGGCGTGGTCATGGGCATACTGGTAGCCCGCTCCGTAGCCCAGTTCCTCCATCAGTTTGGTCGGGGCGTTCCGGATATGCAGCGGGACCGCCTCAGCCGGGTACGCCGCGGCGGCTTCGGATGCCCGGCCAAAGGCGGCATAGACCCGGTTCGACTTCGGTGCCGTTGCCAGGTAGACCGTCGCCTGGGCGAGGGCAAGCTCGCCTTCAGGACTGCCCAGGAAGTGATAGGCATCCTTTGCCGCGAGGGTCACACTGAGCGCGCGCGGATCGGCGAGCCCGATGTCCTCACTGGCAATGCGCACCAAGCGCCGAGCCACGTACAGCGGGTCTTCCCCGCCCGCCAGCATGCGAGCCAGCCAGTACAGCGCCCCATCCACATCGCTGCCTCGTACCGCCTTATGGAGCGCGGAGATGAGATTGAAATGTTCTTCGCCACCCTTGTCGTATTTCGCGAAGCGTTTTTGCAGCGCGTCGGCGATCAGCTGGAGCGACAGACGCGCCGGCCCGCCACCCTTCCCCACGACGAATTCCGCCGCGGCTTCGAGTGCCTGCAGCGCTCGGCGCGCGTCCCCGTCCGCTTCCCGCGCCAACAAGGCGAGTGCGTCGGCGTCGATCTCGAGCTGGAGCCGTCCGAGCCCCCGATCGTCGTCGGACACCGCCCGCTGCACCAAAGCGGCGACATCGCCCGAGCTGAGCGGGTGCAACACGAACACACGACACCGCGACAATAGCGCGCCGGTCAATTCGAAACTCGGATTCTCCGTGGTCGCACCGATCAGCGTGACGATGCCATTCTCGACCCAGGGCAGGAACGCGTCCTGCTGGGCCCGGTTGAAACGATGGATTTCATCGCAGAACAGAATGGTACCCTGACCCTGGTATTTCAGTCGTTCCTCGGCCTCACGAATAATCTCCCGAACCCGCGCCACCCCTTCGGTCACCGCGGAGAACGGCTCGAAGTGGCGGTCTGTGTAGTTGGCAATGATCCGCGCAAGCGTAGTCTTCCCCGATCCGGGCGGGCCCCAGAAGATGCAGGACCCCACATCGCCGCGCCGGATCAACTCGCCCAGCGCTTTGCCAGGTCCCAGAAGATGTTCCTGGCCGAGGAAGGCCTCGAGCGTGCGCGGTCGCATCCGGGCGGCCAGGGGCTCGGCGGAGCCCTGGAACAACGTGGGTCCAGTCACCGGGCGGGGGCGTCCAGCATGAGCTTCGTGGCGTAGAACACCGCCGCCCCGGCAAAGAATGCCGCCGGCAGCCTCCACCCGGGCTTCCCCTGAAACTCCGGTACGAGGTTCGAGGCCGCGACGTACAGCGTCACGCCGCCTGACAGGGCCAAGCCGTGCGTGACCAGGAAACCGACGTGATCGGTCAGAAGCACGCCCGCCACCGTGGCGATGCCGAGCAACATCGCCGCGCGCACCGCAGCCGCTCGTGACCGCCCAGCCGCGAGCATCAGACTCGAGATGGTCACGCCCTCCGGAAGCTTGTGCAGGAAAATGGCGACGAACACCATCACTCCCAACGAGGGTCCCACTAAGAAGGCGCTCGCGATCGCGACGCCGTCGAAAAACGTGTGCAGTAGCAATCCGACGAGCGCCGACGTCCCCGCGACGGCGTTCACCGGGTGCGTCTCCTCCCCGAAGTGAAAGTGTGGCGTCACGGTGTGCTGCGTGAGGTGGACGGCCAAGTACCCTACCAGCAATAGCAACGGCGCCGCCGGCCCACTCCGCACCAGTGCCGCGGGAACGACTTCCGTGAGACACACGGCGAGCATGAACCCGGCGCCGAAGGCGACGAAGTGCTCGATGAGCCGCAGACTCGTCGTGGCGCGGCGGGTCACGGCGACCGCGCCGATGACGTTGCCCGTCGCCGCCACGATGGCGTACACCAGGGCGCTATTCACGCGGCTTTCAACCACTCTTGCACGCGAGCGAGCAGGTGATCACGCGAATTGCGCCTCGGATCCTCCAGCACGTCCCCCAGCAGCCGCTGCAACATGTCGCCGACGTCCGGACCCGGGCGGACCCCGGCCGTGATGAGGTCCTCGCCGCGCACCGCCAGATCCTTCAGGGTCAACGGATCGCGCGCGCCGCGGATCGCTGCGACCACCTTGGGAAGCGCGGTGCGCGGCGACATGGCCGCCAGCTGCGTCAACAAGTCGTCTGCGGCCGAGCCGGTTTGCGACAGCCAGCGCCGGACGTCGGCGACGCGCTTCGGATCCGGGTAGCGGTCGCGCCACTCCCGCATCGCCCGGCCCCGCTCGATGTCGCGGTTGGCGCACTTGAGTCGGGTGAGGAGTGATGCCGCGTCGGAGGCGAGGAACGCCGTGACAAGCACTGGATCGCGTGGAAGGGCATCGATCGCCTTCGCTGCCCGGGGTTCCCCTTGCGGGCCGATCTCGGGCAGCCAGATACGCGCCGCGCCAACCTCACGCCACAAGGTGACGAGCCGACTGACGCGGCGGGCAGTCAGGATGCCTTTGAACCATTCATCCCGCACGCGCTCTGCCGAGAGCTGTGCGAGACCCTGCGCATTGGCCTGGGCCGCCTCACGGGTCGCGCCGTGGATGCGGAACTCGAACCGGGCGCTGAAGCGGAGCGCGCGCAGGATCCGAAGGTAGTCTTCCTGGAACCGCCAGTTGGGGTCGCCCACGGCGCGGATCAGCTTCCGGTCCAAATCCGCGGCACCATGGAACGGGTCGCGCCATTCGTGTCGCAACGGATGGTAGGCCATTGCGTTGATCGTGAAATCGCGCCGCGCCAGATCGTCGGTGAGGGAGACGCCGAATTCCACTTGCGCGTGCCGCCCGTCGGTCTGCACGTCCTTGCGGAACGTCGTGACCTCGTGCGATCGATTCTCGGCGTCGAGCACCGCCACGGTGCCGTGCTCCACTCCGACCGGCACGGTGCGGCGAAACAGGCGCTGCACGTCTTCCGGACGGGCGGCCGTCGTCAGATCGAAATCGTGATTCGCGAGGCCGAGCAGGTTGTCGCGGATCGCGCCGCCGACGCACCACGTCTCGTGTCCCGCCGCTTCGAGGCGGCGGGCGATCTTGAGCACCTCGGCGGGGATGGGCAGCCGAGTTGGGAAGCTCATCCGCACAACACCGAACCGCCGTTCACGTTGAGAATCTCACCTGTGATGTGACGAGCCAGATCCGAGCACAGGAACACGATGGGTCCGGCGACGTCGTCCGCGCTCGCCACCCGGCCAAGCGGGATCCCCGCCTCGATCTCTCGCCGCCCCTGCCCCGCGGCTCGCTCGTAGGGACGTTGTGTCATTTCCGTTTCCACCCAGCCAGGCGCCACGCAGTTCACGTTCACGCGAGGCGCCAGCTCCACGGCGAGCGATTTGGTGAGCGCAATGACCGCACCTTTGGTGGCGGCGTAGTCGGCATGGAAGGGTTCGCCGCGCTGGCCCGCGGTGGATGCCACCAGAACGATGCGGCCGCCGTTGGAGAGGTGTGGGATCGCTGCACGGCACACGAAGAACACGCTGTCGAGATTTGTCCGGCGCGTTTCCTCCCACTGCCCGTCTCCCATTTCGGCCAACGGCACATCGTTCGGCGGCCAGATCCCGTGGTTGACGATGAGTAGGTCTAGTCCCTCGAGCGTGCGCACGACATCGTCGACCACGCGTTTCGCGATCTCACGGTCACCAAGGTCCCCGCCGACGGCCGCCGCCCGCCCGCCCCCACCGCTGACCGCCGCAACGGTCCCCTCAGCTTCCCCCCGCCGCGTGCGGTAGCCGACCGCTACGGCTGCACCAGCCCGCGCGAGGAGCAGGACGGTCGCGCGGCCGATGCCGCGTCCACCGCCCGTCACGAACGCCCGCCGCCCTGTGCAGTCGATCACCCCTCGAGCCGTTCCTCGATCCATTCGCAAATCAGGTGTTCGACCGCCAAGTGCAACTCCTGGATGCGCGCGGTGTCATCCGAAGGCACCAGGAGCGCGATATCGGCCAGCTCTTTCAATGCGCCGCCCGACTTCCCGAGAAACGCGACCACCTCGACGCCGCGGGCCCTTGCCGTCTGCGCAGCGCGGATGACGTTCGGGCTCTCACCGCTCGTCGAGTGCAGGATCACGATGTCGCCTGGTCGCGCGAGCGCTTCCACCTGCCGTGCGAATACTTCGTCGAACCCCATGTCGTTGGCGGCCGCGGTGAGGAGAGAGCTGTCGGTGGTGATCGCCATCGCCCGCAGCGCCGGCCGTTGGGACTGGTACCGGACGACGTACTCGGTAGCGATGTGCTGTGCATCGGCCGCGCTGCCGCCGTTCCCGGCGAAGTACAACGTCCCCCCGCGTCGCAGCGCCGCCTCATAGCGCTCCGCGATGCGCGCGATCGTTTCTCCGTGCTCGGCGGCGACCCGCTGGGCCAGCGCCGCCAGGCGCTCGAGTCCCACCCGGAACCGTTCCGGCACTAGGTCCTCCCTTTCGCCACTGCCCGCACAAAGGCGGTGAGCGAATGCGTTCCGGTCTGCTCGAGTACCGTGCCGATGACGATGAAGTCCGCCCCGGCCGCGCGTGCTGCCGCCGCCTCGTCCGGCGATCGTATCCCGCCGCCTACGAACAGCGGCGCCGCCGGATCCCCGAAACTGGCACGGCATGCGGCGATCACGGCCGGCGGCACGGGACGGTCGGCTCCGCTGCCGGCATCAAGAAACACCGACTGCATCCCGATCAATCGCGCCGCCCGAGCGTGCGCGGCCGCGAGCTCCGGCTTGTCCGCCGGCAAGGGCCGAGTCTGACTAACCGCCTCCACGCTCGTCACGCGCCCACCGTCGATCAGGATGTACGCGGTGGACAAGGTGGGCACGGGATGGCGCTGCAGGAACGGCACCGCGCGCACGTGCTCCTCGATCAGATACTGCGGGTTGCGACCCGACACGAGTGAAAGAAAGAGGATGAGGTCCACCTGGTCGGTCAACTGCATCGCCGAGCCGGGGAACAGAACAACCGGCAGGCCAGGTGCGGCTTGACGCACCGCCGCGGCGACGCGAGGCGTGTCCCGAGCGCCGTCAAACGAGCCGCCGATCAACACCCCGGCCACGCCCGCGTCGCGGGCCGCGCCCGCCAACTGCCCCGCTTGGGCCGGGTCGCTGCGTCCCGGGTCCACCAGCACCAGGAGACCGGGCCGGCGGCTCAGGAGATCGCTCACGCGCCCCCTCCGGCTATGCGCTGCGCCAGCGCGACCAGCCCGTGCGTGTCTACCTCCGACTGCGCTTCGAACGCGTACGTCACCAGTGCATCGGCGACGAGCAAGTCGAGCGCGAGCTCCCGCGCGCCGTCGGGGCGGTCCAGCACCCGCTGCAGCAGCGCGCACCCCTGCGCTGCGAGGTGTTCGGGCAGCGTGGCCGAAAGGTCCTCAGCTTGACGAGCGAGATGCCCGCGCAGCGTCGGCGGCGGTACCGGCCGTCGCGACTCGAACCAGGCCAGGAGCTCGGCGCGCGTCACGACTTGAGGAACCTCCGGACGATGGCCGGTGTCTGCGCGCGGGTCGCGCCCAGGAGCGCCGCATCGCCCACGCCGGCGGACGCGAAGTGCGGCCGGCCGCCGCCTTTCCCGCCGGTGCTTGCAGCGAGCTCATTGACGATTTCCCCGGCCTTCACTCCCT
>DATBLG010000110.1:0-45609 GCA_036555485.1 Gemmatimonadales bacterium
TCCGCCCGTATTCGAACACCCGCTCCTCGCGCCCCTGCTCGATCTCCACACGGAATGCCGGGCCGAGGTCTTGCGGATCGAAACCCGAGGCGAGAAAGCGCCGTGCCCTGGCGACGAGCATGCTAAACGGCACGACCGTGAACCCCGCGACGAGGGCGAGGGACGCCACCATCCCCTGCGCGCCGCGGGGCGCGAGCGCCGCGGCGAAACCGATCATCATCGGCAGCGTGAGCACATAGATGAGGCCGCCCATGCCTCCCAGCCGGCCGCCGCGCTTCACGAAGACGCGGAGTGCCACCGGAAGCTCCTTGCGCTGCTCCAGCGTCAGTCCGAGCTGATCGGCGAGCACCGCGGCGCTCTCGGGGCGTTCGTCGCGATCCTTCGCGAGGCAGTGATCGATGGTCTGCGCCAGGCGCCGGGGCGTGCCGTCGGCCACCTCGGCAAGCGGGCGGGGCGCCTCGGTGATCTGCTTGGCCAGGACCTCGGTCGGCTTCACGCCCTGAAACGGCAGCCGTCCCGCAAGGGCGAAATACCCGACCACGCCGAGACCGTAGAGGTCGCTGCGCCCGTCCACCTGCTCGCCCAGCGCCTGCTCAGGGCTCATGAACTCGGGCGTGCCGATCACCTCACCGCCGTCGAGCGCCGCCGCGCCGGATACTTGGCCGGCGATCCCGAAGTCGGCGACGAGCGCGCGGCCGCTCCCGGTCTCGAGGATGATGTTGTCGGGCTTGACGTCGCGGTGGATCACGCCCTGGCCGTGCGCGTACGCGAGCGCCCAGGCGACCTCGCGCAACACGCGCGCCGCATCGTTCGGCGTGAGCGGGCCCCGGCGGCGCACGCGCTCGGTGAGCGTCTCGCCCTCGACGTAGGCCATCGCGAAGAAGACGAACCGGTCAATCTCATCCACGACGTGGATCGGGATGATGTTGGGATGGGAGAGTTTTGCCGCCATGCGGGCTTCCCGCAGGAACCGCTCGCGCGGCCCCGGTTGGGCAGCGAGGACGGGCGGCAGGAGCTTCAGTGCGATCAGTCGGTCGAGTCGCACTTCGCGGGCGAGATAGACGATGCCCATCCCGCCCCGGCCCAGCTCGCGCTCGATCGAGTACCGGCCGGCCAGCGCGGACTGAAACTCGACGAACAGGCGGTCGGTGGCGGACAGCGGGGCGCTGGGTCGGTCCAAGGGCTCCATCGGACTATTGTAACCACCGCCGCTCCAGACCGCACTCAGGCGCGCCGCGCGATTGCGCAGGCGTCCGGGATCTTGTGGGGTACGAGAAACGGGGGCATACTGAGGGAGTCGCCGACCGCACTGCTGGAGGTAATTATGCTCCGCCGCGCCACATCGGGTTTCTTGCTCCTTTCTATCCTCAGCTGCACCACCCTCAGGCCTGTCGCAGACACCAACAATTATCTGACCACGGCCAGACCGAGTCAGGTGTGGGTACTGACCAACGACGGACAACGCGCCGTGTTGCTCGACGCGCCCCAGCTATTTGGCGACACGCTGGTCGGTTTCGTATCGGGCCGCTACCGCGAGTTCGTCCCTGGTGGAGTCCGCGAGGTGCGTACGCGGCAGCCCGCACCGCGGCGGACCTTGCTCATGGCCTCCGCGATGGTCCTCGTCGGCGCCATAGTGCTCGGACAGCTCAGTGGCTCGGGGCCGGGCGGCTCCCTGCCGACTCCCGAGGACGATCCGTCAAATCCCCGGCCGTGACTTTTGGCCCGGGACCCGGCAGTGGCCTGGATCTTGCACCCCTCGGCGATTGGAGGTAGTGGAATTCACTGGCCCGTCGGCGAACCTTGCCGACGGAAACACTAGTTCGCTCAACGGGAGTTGACGCATGAAACGCCTCGTCGCCGCCATTCCTGTGGTCCTGCTGGCCGCTTGCATACTGCCCCGGTACACCGCCCGCTGGCCGTATCGAGGACCGATGATCGAGGTGGTCAACCCCACTCAAGATTTCGTGGCCCTGTCCGCACGCGACGGGCAGGGGCGCGTGATTACGCTCGGCACGGTCGCGCCGAGAAGCAAGGCCTGCCGCATGTGGCCGTTCATTCACGATGAGGGTTGGCTCATCACCGACAACGCGAGACGCGGAGAGGGCGAGGCCATGTCGGACGGTTTCAAGCCCTGGGCCTTCCACAGCTGGCGCTGGACGGTTGGGAAGACGATGGAGGTAGCGCAGGTGTGCGGGACCTGAGGTCACCGACCCGACCGGTCGCGTCGTTCAGCCGTTGGATCGAGGATTCAGGTAGCGTAGCAGACGCCTGAACATGTAGTCGACGCCGCGGTAGCCGGCTTGGATTTGATACGCCCGCCGGTGCGTGGCGCAGTGTCGCAGGTCGAGTTGGTTCCACCAGACGAATAGCACACCATGGGTGTCGCTGGGCTGGCCGAGCGGGCAGATGTCGGCCAGGGCAGTTTCTTCGCTTTCCCAGGTGCCCTGACGGCGCACCGCGGTGAAACCCGCCTCATTGAGCTGCTCGCGAACGCGTCCTGCCAGTTGACGGTCTGAGGACTCGTTCTCCCCGGCGATCACCACGATCACACGGATACTGTCGCCGCGAATGGTATCGCTGCGCAACTCTTGCACCTTGCCATAAACCCCGGCGCCGCAGGCGCAAAGGAACAGTGCGCCAAGGACCGCAGCACAACGTTGCGACATAGGCCTTCGCGAAGCCCTCCAGATCAAGAGCTGGCTAGAGATGGGAAGCGCACCGTGGACGTTCCCACGGTGCGCTTCGCCCGACGGGCTCAGCAGACCCCGTCTAGAAGAGGAAGTCGACGTTCAGCGCCCAGTTCCACCCGGTGACGGCCGGCGTATCGAGCCGTTGTCCCTGCGAATTCGCGTACTGCAGCGCGATGATCATGTTCATCGCCGGCTGGAACGACAGGTAGCCCGAGTAGGAAAGCTTGTTGGGAATCTCGTGCTTCGTGCCGGCCTGATCGGTGAACTCGTAGGTCAGGGGCTTCCACACACCAAAGTCCAGGCCGTATGTCCGATTGTACACGTACCGCAAGGCGCCACCGACATCGTTCCGCCGCGCCAGGGCGTTGTCCTGGAAAACGTCCTTGTTGAAATTCACACGCCCCGCCAACTCCGCGGAGTGCGGCCCGCGATCGATGAAGCCGTAGCGAACCTCGGTCGTCACCCGGCTGGTCCGCCGGAGGTCGGTCGAGAGATATGGACCGGGCACCGTCCGGGTGGAATCGATGCCGCTCGGCCCGCTGCGGTAGGTCCACGTGCGGTTGGCCGCGGGAACCGTGTTCGTGATGAACGGAATGTCGTCGTTGCCCATCGACGCCATGACATTGAGCCACAGCTCGCGCTCATCGGAGTTCTTCAAGGCGTAGGCGATCTGGGCGCGATAGCCGAGGCGTTTCCAATCGATGTTGTTCTGCCCCGGGCTTGCCCCGGCCGAAAGCAGCAGCCGGTCATTCAGCCAGGCGTAGCCCAGCAAGTTGCCGCGGTTCGGGTGCGACCACCCCGCGAAGCCGCCGCGGTTTTGTTCGGCCGGAATGCTGACCGGCCATGGTCCGAAGCCGGACACCTCGGAGATGCCCTGGTTGTTGAACGCAAATCCGTACGTGCTGTTCCCCGACATCTTGACGAACCGCAGGTCGAACTCGTCGAACGAGAACAGACCCAGGGACCATTCATTGGTCGGACTCCCGTCCGGCGTCAGGTACAACTCCGTCCACAGGCCGAAGAAGTCGCCGATCGGCCCACCCGTGAAGATCGCGAGCCGGGACGTCGGGTTCGAGCTGATCGGGCCCGCCTCGGTGGCGCCAGGCGCCTTCGCCTGCTGCGCAAACACGCTTTGGTAGCGCAGCGAGAGATACGGGAAGAGCGACAGCGACAACCGCTTGCCGCTCAGCGCCCCCTCCTCGCCTGCCTCGATCCGCTCGGTGACGAACGGCACTCGATAGCCGTTCAGTCTGAACTTCTTCCCCGTAAAGGTGAAGTTTGGCACGGGGGCTCCGAACATTACATGACACTGGGCACACGTCATGCCGGTCTGTCGCGTGAACGACGGAACCTCCCGGGACGATGCGGCCAATGTCACGGCCCCCCATGCCACGAGTATTGCGAGGATCGTTAACGTCCTTTTCATCGTGGCCTCCCTTTCGTTAGGACCGTCGACGTGGGTGGTCTCGCCACCAACCACACTAGGAGCCGGATCCAATCTTGACTCGCGCACTTTCCTGGGCGATGAAATTGAGCAGCGCCTCGATCTCCTGTTCGGTCAGACGCGGGTTCGGCATTTTCGTGTTGTTGTACTGAGCCAGGAGGGCTTGCGCGAGAGAGTCCGTCTCGAACATGGGGGTCGGATTCTTGAGCCAGCGCCGCAGCCAGCCGTGGTCGCGACGTTCGAGCACGCCGGCGAGATCCGGACCCGACCGCTTGCCCCCGCCGATCGAATGGCAGCCGATGCACCCGCGATTGGCCCACAGGGACTTGCCCCGCTTGGCGAGGCTCGAATCGACCGTGAAAGATTCCTGCGCGCTGAGGGCGGGAGCCGTGGCGAAGAGCAACGCTCCCGCTACGACCAGCGCGTGCGATGGGGCTACTCCCAATCCGTAACGCATCACACTCCGCAGCAGCATGCAGCCACCTCGGACTTGAGCGATACGGCTGCACAATACGCCCTCCGCGAGACCTGTCAAGACCCGCATGGTCGAGGACGCCACCCTTGCGAGGCGTCGCGGCCTCCCTCAACTTGGCACTAGAGCGGCCGGCAAGTCTGCCGCAGACGCACGATTCAACAGGGGGTCTCAATGCCCCGCGCCTCGACATCCTCCATCTGTACGATCGCGGACCGCCGCTGGACGCTGCTGGGCACGCTAATCGCGGTGTTCAGCTGGGCTTCGGTCTCGACGCCTCCCGCCCTTGCCCAAGCGCCAACAGCGCGTTGGACGGTTGACCCCCAGACCAGCCTCGCCTGGTGGCAGATCGATCCGCACTACGAGCACCTTTGGGCCACGACCTGTCCAGGCGACCCGTCGTGGCAGGCCGGCGAGGGTCGAACCCCCGGCTACAACACCGACTATAAGAACCGTCCTGCGACCCTCCCGTCCGGACGCAGCGATCGGCGGATCCCATTGTTCCCCCGGTACCGGGTGCGCCCGGTGTGCAAGACCGCTGTGCGGGGCACGCTAGCGGCCCGCGACACTAGTGGATGGTCCAGCGCGAACGGCGAAATCGTCGTGCTCGCGGATTCCTTGATCTCGGGACTCGATTTCCGCGACAACTACGCGCGTAAGTCGGTGTTCGAGACGACCCGCTATCCCGAGCTCAAGTTCACGATCGACAGTCTCGTCGACGTCCAGGCGACCGACACGCTACGAGCCGTAGCCGTGGGGCGATTCGAGGCGCACGGCTACGCGATGCCGGTTCGGGTGCCGGTCGAGGCAGTCCGCGACGCCGCAGGATTGCGCGTGCGAGGACAGTTCCACATCGATGTGCAGATGCTCGTGCGGGAGTTCGGCATGTCGAAGTGGGCGCTCGGCATGGGCGTAATGTTCAAGCGATGGAAAACGTTGCACATGGGAGTAGATCTAGTTCTGCGTCCGGCCTCGTGACGCTTCAGC
Organism: Gemmatimonadales bacterium; assembly: GCA_036555485.1. Taxonomy (GTDB): domain Bacteria; phylum Gemmatimonadota; class Gemmatimonadetes; order Gemmatimonadales; family GWC2-71-9; genus DASTHG01. The sequence continues at coordinate 5,594 of DATBLG010000110.1, forward strand.
GCCCGGCCAGCGCACCATCTGAGCGGCGGGCGATGAACGCTGTGGACGTGCAAGGCGTGGCCAAACGCTACGCCCGCGTGTGGGCGCTCCGCGACATCACCTTCCAAATAGCCCGCGGGGAACTGGTTTGCCTGTTCGGCCCGAACGGTTCCGGGAAAAGCACGCTGCTGCGCATCCTCGCCACTCTCTCGCGCCCCACACGGGGTTCCGCGCACGCGGTCGGCCACAGCCTGCAGACCGAAGGCGACCTCGTGCGGAGCCGCATCGGATTCCTGGGCCACCGGCCGCAGGTCTATGCCGAGTTGAGCGCCGTCGAGAATCTTCGGTTCGCCGCCGTCATGTACGGCCGACAGGCGGCCCGCCCCGACCTGCGGCGCGCCGTCGAAGCCGTAGGGCTCGGCGCCGTCGCCGATGTCCCCGTTCGAGGGTACTCTCAAGGCATGGTCCAGCGGCTGGCGTTGGCGCGGGCCACGCTCCACGACCCCGAGCTGTTGCTCCTCGACGAGCCGTTTAACGCGCTCGACGCGCAAGGGCTCGACATCATGGATCGGCTGCTCGACCGCTTCGCCGAGAGTGACCGGACCGTGCTCCTCGCGACGCACTGGCTCGACCGCGTGGAAGGGCGGGCCTCGCGCGTGCTCGCCCTCGCAGCGGGACGTCTGGTCTCGGATGGACCGTTCGCCGCCGCGGCGCCGGACCGCGCCACGCGACAGGGCGCGCGGTGACCGCGCAGGATTGGCGACGCGCCTGGGCGGTGGCCTGGAAGGATCTCGTGAGCGAGCGCCGGGGGAAGACCGCGTTCAACGCAATGGCATTCTTCGCGGCGATCGTCGTGATCGTGTTCGGCCTGGCCCTCGGACCCGACCGACCTTCGTTCGTGGCCGGGGAAGAGACCCTGCTGCAGTACCTCGCGCCGGGGCTCTTCTGGATCGCGGTCTTTTTCGCGGGCGTGCTCGCCGTCGCGCGCTCGTTCGCGTCCGAAATCGAGGGCGGAACCCTGGACACGCTGCGGCTGTACCCCGGAGACCGCCGCGCCCTGTGCGTCGGGAAGATCGTGGCCAACTGTGCGCTGCTGATCGTGCTCGAGATCGCACTGCTCCCGATGGTGGCGGTACTCTACAGCGTCGACCTCTGGAGCCGGCTGCCGAGCCTCATGGGCGTGGCCCTGCTGGCCACCGTGGGGTTCGCCACCGTGGGCACCCTGTTCGCGGCCATGACCGCCACGCTGCGCGCCCGCGAGGTGCTCCTGCCGGTTCTCCTGTTCCCAATGCTCGTCCCACTCGTGCTGGCGGCCGTCAAGGCGACGACGCTGGTCCTGCGCGGTGACATGATGGGCGAGTTGGCCGTCTGGATCACGCTCCTGGTAGCCTTCGACCTGGTGTTCCTCGTGGTTGGCACGCTGACGTTCGAGTACGTGCTGGACGACTAGCCGTGTCACCGCGCATGGACGCCGCACGGATCGGTGGCGTAGCGGGAGTCGCCGCGATCCCGGTGCTCGCGGCCGGCCTCTATTTGGGGTTGGCCTGGGCTCCGCCGGACGCCATGATGGGGAACGTGCAGCGGATCATGTATGTCCACTTCCCCAGCTGGATCGCCACCGCGATCGGCTACGTCGTGGCGCTCGTGGGAAGCGGCGGGTACCTCGCACGTCGATCACCTCGCTTCGACTGGCTGGCCCACGCAGGTGTGGAAGTCGGCGTGCTGTTCAACGTCTCGGGACTCGTGACCGGCTCGATCTGGGGCAGGCCGACCTGGGGCGTTTGGTGGACGTGGGATCCCCGATTGACCACCACGGCGATCATGCTCATCATCTTCACGGGATACCTCCTGGTGCGGGCTTTCATCGAGGATTCGGAAACCCGCGCCCGGGTGGCGGCGGTCGTGGCCATCGTGGGCTTCCTGAACGTGCCCATCGTCTATCTATCGGTTCGTTGGTGGCGTACCCTGCACCAGATCCAGTCCAGCCCGGAGACGGTGGCCCCCGAGATGGTGGTGGCGCTGCGCGTCATGATGGGCGCCTTTGCCCTCCTCGCCGTGTTCCTCGTCGCCCGTCGTTACGAGCTGGCGCGTCTCGAGGCGGCGGCTGAAGCCGCCGAGGACCGGGTGGATGGATAACATCGGCTACACGACGGCTGCGTACGCGGCCAGTCTGACCCTGATCGCCGTGTACGCCTGGCACCTGTGGCGCCGGCTGCGACGCGCGCGCCACCAACAGCGCACCGGCGGCGGGTCGGACGCAGGCGGGAGGTCACGATGAAGCGACGCACGGGCAGCCTCGTCTTCGGAGGCGTCGTTATTCTCGGAGTCTTCGCCTATCTCGCGTGGGGCGCAGTCGGCAGCAACGTCGTGTACTTCCTGACGCCAGGGGAGCTGCTCGCCCGCACACCGGAGGCGCGGGGCGTGGCGGTTCGTCTCGGGGGAATGGTCGAGCAAGGTTCGGTGCGGTGGGATGCCGAGCGCCGGGAGCTGCGGTTCCGCTTGCAAGACGGCACGCACGCGGTAGAGGTGCTGAGCGTCGGCGCACCGCCCCAGATGTTCGCCGAAGGGATGGGCGCCGTGGTGGAGGGCGTGTTCACCGATGGCGTGTTTCGCTCCCACAACGTCATGGTCAAGCACTCCAACGAGTACCGTGCGCCCCAGGCGGGCGAGCAGCCCGCCGAGTACTACCGGCAGCTGTTCCGGACGCAATCGCGGTGACGCGGTTCGTCGGCCAGCTCGCGATCCTGCTGGCGCTGGCAACGTCCGCGGCGGGAGCCCTGCTGGCTTTCGCGGCCGCCCGCGGCGCCCGAAGCCTCTTCCCCGCGCGCCGCGCGGCCGGGGCGCTGCTGGCACTCGTGGCGCTCGCCGTGCTCGCGATGGAATACGCGCTGCTGCGTCACGACTTCAGCGTCCAGTACGTGACGCAAGTCGGCAGCCTCGAGACGCCGGTCTTCTACACGATCATCTCTCTGTGGAGCGCGCTCGAGGGCTCGATTCTCCTCTGGGCTCTGATTCTGGCGGTGTATACGGCGGCGCTGGCCCAATGGCAGCGACGCCAGCCGGACGCCGGCGTCGCCACCGGCGGAGGGTACACGCTTGGCACGTTATTCGTTGTGAACGTGTTCTTTCTGCTGCTGCTCGCCTGGCCCGCCAACCCCTTTGGCCTCGTGAGCCCGGCACCGATGAACGGGCCGGGCCCCAATCCCCTGCTGCAGAACCACCCATTCATGGGCGTACACCCACCGTTGCTGTACTTGGGCTACGTCGGCCTGGCGGTGCCGTTCGCGTTCGCCATGGGCGCGCTGTTCAGCGGCCAGCTCGGGCCGGCCTGGCCACGCGCCATCCGCCGGTGGACGCTCGTGCCGTGGGGATTCCTGTCACTGGGGATCGTCGCCGGCGCGTGGTGGTCGTACGAAGTCCTCGGTTGGGGCGGCTATTGGGCCTGGGATCCCGTCGAAAACGCTTCCTTCATGCCCTGGCTCACAGCCACCGCGTTCCTCCACTCGGTCATGGTGGCCGAGCGACGGGAAATGCTGAAAACCTGGACGCTGTCACTGGTGATCGCGACCTTCCTCTTGACCCTGCTCGGCACGTTCCTCACGCGCAGCGGCGTGATCGCCAGCGTGCACGCGTTCACCCAGAGCTTGATTGGCCCCTTTTTCCTCGCATTCTTCGGCGTGACACTCCTCGTTGCACTGGGCCTGCTCGCCGCGCGTGCCGAAACCCTGCGCGCCCCGGCCCAACTCGACAGCCCGCTCGCCCGAGAGTCGGCGTTTCTCGCCAACAACCTGTTGTTCGTCGCCTTCACTTTCGTCGTGCTGCTCGGGACGATGTACCCGTTGATCGCCGAAGCCGCTCGGGGCGTGAAGGTCAGTGTGGGTGCTCCGTATTTCAACAGGATGAACGTGCCGCTCGCCTTAGCGTTGGTCCTGTTGAGCGGGCTGGGACCGGCGCTGCCGTGGCGGAGGGGCTCGCCGCGAGCGGTCCTGGCCAAACTCCGCTGGCCGGCAGTCGGGGCGGTAGTGGTGGGCATCGTCTGTGCCGCCGTTGGCGTCCGCGCCTTCGGGGCCTGGATCACCATCGTCCTGGCCGCGATGGCGGTCGGGCTGCTCGTGGAGGAGACCATCGGACCGGCCCGGGCGCGCGCCCGCGCCCACGGGGAGCACCCGTTCGCCGCCGTGCGGGGAAGCGTCCTGGCCAACCCGCGCCGTTACGGAGGCTACATCGCACACTTTGGAGTGCTTGTCGCCGCCGTGGGCATTGCCGTATCGGCGTCGTATCGGCGCGAGCGGGAGTGGACTTTGCGTCCGGGGCAGAGCGCGGTCTACGGTCGCTACGCGATCCAGCTCGATTCGGTGTGGGCGCTCGAAGAGCCGCACCGCGACGCCGTGATCGCGGGGGTCCACGCGTTCCGTGACGGTCAGCCGCTCGCCCGGCTTTACCCTCGCCTCAACTACTACCGCAACAGCAACCAGCCGATCGCCACGCCCGCGGTCCGCGAGGGCGCTGAGGACCTGTACCTCGTGCTCTCGGCGTACGCGGAGGACGGATCGACCGCCACCGTCAAGGCGATCATCACACCGCTCGTGACCTGGATCTGGTGCGGCGGGATCATCTTGGCCGCTGGCGTCGTGTTCGCCCTCGTTCCGGCGCGGGTGGCCCGCCGATGATCCCGTGGCGCCGGGTCGCCTGGCCGCTCGCCGGCCTCCCGGTTCTCGCCCTCCTGGCCTTCGGCCTGACCCGCGACGCTCGACGGGTGGATTCGCCCCTGCCGGGGCGCCTCGCGCCCGACTTCGTGCTAGAGACGTTGGATGGAGACTCGGTGCACCTGACGGCGCTTCGGGGCAAGGTCGTGCTCGTCAACTTCTGGGCTTCATGGTGCCTGGCCTGCGTCGCGGAGCACGACGTCCTGGTCGCGGCGCAGCGCCGCTGGGGGCCGGAGGGCTTCCAGGTGTTGGGCGTGGTCTACCAGGACACCCGGCCCAACGCCCGGCAATGGATGACGGAGCGGGGCGGAGACTGGCCGACGCTCTTTGACCCCGGCAGCCGGATGGCGATTGAGTACGGCCTGTTCGGCGTGCCCGAGTCGTTTCTCGTAGACCGCGCGGGCCGGATCGCGTTCAAGCAAATCGGCCCCGTTTCCGGCGACGCACTCGCGCGAATGGTGCCGCCGCTGTTGGCCGGTCAGACAACGAGCGAAACCGTGGAGCACCGCAGCCCTGGGCACGTGCGCAGCTCCCCCGAGTTTCCCACGGCTGGAGGCGAGCGGCGTGAGCCGTGACCGGCGGAGCGCGGCCGTGGTCACGATCTGGGTGGCGCTCACGGTCCTGGTCCCGGCCGGTGTCGCCGCGTCACAAGCCGCTGATTCCGCGATACGGGACTCGGCGCTCGATGCGCAGGTGCAAGCCGTCGCCGCCACGCTGAGATGTCCCGTGTGCCAGAACCTCTCGGTATTCGATTCCCCGTCGGAGCTCGCGCTGAGCATGAAGCAGATCGTGCGCGAGCAGCTCGCCGCCGGTGCGTCACCCGACGACGTGCGGAGCTACTTCGTGGCGCGGTACGGAGAGTGGATCCTGCTCCGCCCAGAACCCAAGGGGTTCAATCTGGTGGTGTGGCTGCTCCCTGCGATCGCGCTCGCCGTCGGAGGCTTCCTCGTCGTGATGCGCGCACGCCGTTGGCTACGTCAGGGGCGCGTTCCGCCCGAGTTGGAGGCGGCGCCGTTGTCAGATCTCCAGACCCGGCGCGAGCGGCTACGGCATGGGCTCCAGGATCTCGACGCCGAGGCGGCGGCGGGCCGGATCGCCACGAGCGACCACGATTGGCTCAAGCAGCGCGACACCGCGGAGCTCGATCGAGTCAGTGAAATCCTGAAGCGGCGCGGGCGTGCCGAGGCAGGCACGTCGCCTGCGCCTGCACGAGGCGCAGCGCCAGCCGCACACCTCCGACCGGCGGTCGTCTGGATCGCGGGGTTCGTCGTGTTTCTCGGCGCCGCGGCGCTCGCCCTGCGCAGCGCTACGACCCCGCGCGCCGCCGGTGCGCCACTCACCGGGCTCGATGTCGCGCCGCCCGAGGGCGGCTCGGAATCGCCCGCCAACGGTCCGACAGATCCACGGCTCGCGATGCTCGAGGAGCGCCTGCGCCGCGATTCGACCGACCACCAGGCACTCCTCGAGGTCGGGCACGCGTATCTCGGGATGGGACGACTCGACCGCGCCGCGGCGCTCAGCTTCAAGGCCGTCCAACTGCGGCCGCGCGCACCCGAGACGGCGGAGGCCTACGCCCACCTCGGCATGGTCCTCGCCAATCAGGGCGAACACGAGGTCGCCGTTCAGTCGATCGACGAGGCCTTGCTGCTGCATCCCGACCTGCCGGAAGCGCTGCTGTTCCGGGGAATCGTGTCGTACTCGTTGCAACGGTATCCAGTCGCGGTCGAGGCCTGGACACGATACTTGCAGGTCGCGCCGCCTGAGGCGGACACGGCCCACGTTCGCGGCCTGCTGGAAACGGCACGGCGATTGCAGCGACCCTGACGGCGTCGGCTCCGTCGCTCACGGCGGCGCTAGACATCGCTGGGCAACGGGGGCAAGATTGTCCGTCCATTCCCTTACCCCGGACCCGGTAACTACATGGCCGACCACCAGCCCTACATCTCCCCTACCCAGTCTCCCGCGGAGCTGACGCCGCGCGCGGTCGCCCTGGGCGTGCTGCTGGGTCTCGTGTTCGGGGCCTCGAACGTGTACCTCGCCCTGAAGATCGGTCTGACCGTGAGCGCGTCGATCCCGATCGCCGTGCTCGCGATCACGATTTTCCGGACCCTGGGCCGGTCTACGATCCTGGAGAACAACATCGTTCAGACGACGGGCTCGGCGGCCGATTCGGTCTCGGCGGGCGTGGTGTTCACGATTCCCGCGATTCTGCTGATGGGCTACGATCTCGACATCGGCCGAGTGACGATCCTCGCGATCGCCGGCGGGTTGATGGGCGTGCTGATGATGATCCCCCTGCGCCGCGCGCTGATCGTCAAGGAGCACGGCAATCTGCCCTACCCCGAGGGCACCGCGTGCGCCGAGGTGCTGATCGCCGGAGAAAAGGGCGGCGTCCACGCGAAGACCGTGTTCCAGGCGTTCGGGCTGGCCTTCGTCTACAAGTTCATGATGGTGGCGCTCAAGCTGTGGCAGGAGTATCCGGGCCGCGTGTTCCGCTCGTATCAGAACGCCGAAATGCGCGTGGAGGTCAGTCCGGAGCTGATGGGCGTCGGGTACATCATCGGGCCGCGCATCGCCGGCTATCTCTTCGCCGGTGGCTGTCTGGCGTATGTCGTCCTGATGCCGGCGATCAAGCTGTTCGGCAGCTCGATGACCGAGCCGATGTTCGGCACCACGAAGCTGATCCGTGACATGAGCGCCAGTGAGATCCGGGCCGCCTTCGTGTTCTACATCGGGGCCGGTGCCGTGGCGACCTCAGGGATCATCGCGCTGGTGCGGTCGCTGCCCACCATCCTGGGCGCGTTTCGCGCCGGGTTCGCCGACATGAAGGCCAGTCGCGTGGGCCAGGCCGTGGCGGCGCGGCTGCGGACCGAAGACGATCTCCCGATCACCCTGACCGTCTTCGGCTCGGCCGCGCTGGCGCTGGTGCTCGCATTCCTGCCCGGGATCGGCGTGAACATTCTCGGGGGCGCGCTCATTATTCTCTTCGGCTTCTTCTTCACCACGGTCTCGTCCCGCATCTGCGGCCAGATCGGCAGCTCCGCCAATCCCATTTCGGGAATGACGATCGCGTCGCTGATCGCGATCTCCTTCATCTTCTTGCTGCTCGGCTGGACCCAGATCGACGACCGCGTGCGCGCGATCTCGATCGCCTGCGTGATCGCCGTGGCCGTCGCCAACGGCGGCAACACGTCGCAGGACTTGAAGACCGGCTTCCTGGTCGGGGCCACGCCGCGGCGGCAGCAAATCGCCATTCTGATCGGCGCGATCGGCTCGGCCCTCGCGGTCGGTTGGACGCTCACCTTCCTGAACCGCTCGTATCAGTACGAAGTCCCGGAGCGGCGCGCCGGGTTTGTCGCGCCGGCATCCGGCGCCTCGAGCGACGGCAACGTGGTCGTGCTGAACGAAACGCAATCCAATTTCCGGATCGCGGGCGGCCAGGCGTTCGACACGGCGCAGTATCAGGTGGTCCGGATCTACGCTGAGACCAACGGCGTGCCCGCCGGCAAGTATCTGGTCGACGCGGGGAGCCACGAAATTCGCTACGTCGTCGATCCGGGAATCGGCGGTCGCGTGCGCGAGTACGAGGGGCGCAACCTCCCGCGGCTCGACTCGCCCAAGGCGACGCTGATGGCGTTTATCGCGGATGGGATCCTGACGCACCGTCTTCCCTGGGCTCTGGTGCTGATCGGGGTGTGCCTGGCGATCGCCATCGAGCTGATGGGGGTGGAATCGTTGCCGGTGACCGTCGGCGTGTACCTCCCGATCACGACGTCGGCGGGCATGTTCGCGGGCGGTCTGATTCGCTGGCTGGTCGAACGGCGCGTCCGCTCGGAGAAACGCTCCCTCGCCGAAATAGAATCCGGCCCGGGTGTGCTGTTCGCGAGCGGGCTGATCGCGGGTGGCGCGATTTGCGGCATTGTGGTGGCCGGGATCGCGGGCGCCAAGGGAAGCGCTGAGTGGCTCGCCGAGACCGTCGGGCTGTACCACAAGCTGGGCGGGTTCGTCACATCGAACCTGGTGTCGCTGGTCATTTTCGCGATACTCGGCTTCGGCTTGTATCGGGTGGGGCTCCGCAAGCAGTAGGATGCGGGTCGTCTCCCTGCTCCCGGCCGCCACCGAGATCGTGGCCGCGCTGGGCGGGGCCATCGGCGCGCCGGGTGGAGCTCACGCGGCTTCGGGGCCGACGCTCGTCGGCATCTCCCACGAATGCAACTTTCCCCCCGAGGTCGGGGTGCTGCGCCGCGTCACCCGGACGACGCTCGACAGCACCCTGTCGTCGCGCGAGATCGACCGGTCGCTCGCGGCGGCCCGCTCGAGCGGCACTTCCCCGATCACGATCGACATCGCCGCCCTCGCGCCGGAATGCGTGATCGTCGCGCTGTGCGGCTTCGGTCTGGCGCGCGCTCGGCAAGAGGTTGCGGGGCTTCGAGATGCGGAAGCGGTCCGGCTGCGTTCCCGGGGTGTCGAATTCCTCGACGGGAACGCCTATACTTCGCGGCCCGGCCCCCGGCTGGTAGACGCCGCTGAACGGCTTGCGGCGTTGATTCCCGGTTGATGATCGAGCCCTAGCGTTCGAGGTCTGAAGCCCGTGCCCAGCTGGATTCTGGCGTCGAGTCACTTGCTTCTCGCCACGGTGCAGTATCCCACCGTGTCCCCGCTCATGGTCCCGCCGCCCATGCGGGAACCGCTGCGGATCTACGCCGTGGGTGATTTGAACCTCGGCCGCACCGTCACATGGGACTATCTCCTCAAGGGAGACACGCTCTATCCGTTCCGGGCGCTGCGCGACACGCTCCACGCCGCCGACATCCTGTTCGGCAATCTCGAGAGCCCGATCGCGCCGGTCGGCCACCCCTACCAGCGCACTGGAAGCCCGGTCTTCAGCGCGCCGCCCGTCGCCGCCGACGCGCTGGTGCTCGCCGGCTTCGACGTGGTCTCGAACGCCAACAATCACGCCTGGGATGCCGGGCTCGTGGGAGTGTTCGAAACGCTGCGCCAGCTCGACCGCGTCGGCCTGCCGCACGCCGGTACCGGCCGTACGCTGGCCGAGGCGCACCGGCCGGCGATTGTCGAGCGCAAGGGATGGCGTGTCGCGTTCTTCGCGCTCACGCGGGCCTACAATCCGGCGCCGGGTCGCTTTTACACACACATCGGCTCCCGCTACATCGCTTACGCCGACACCGCGTGGCTGTATCCGGCGATCCGGCGCATCAAGGCATCGCGGGAGGCCGACCTCGTCGTGGTCAGCATGCATGCCGGCACGGAGTTGGCCGTCAACCCCGACGATCGCATGCGCCTGTTTTTCCAGGGCGCCATTGTGGCCGGCGCCGATATCTGTCTCGGCCACCATCCGCACGTGCTGCAGCCGGTGGAGTGGTACCGCGGCCGGCCGATCGTCTACTCGATGGGCAATTTCATTTTCCAGCAGCGCGCGCCCTGGACCGGCCTCAGTGGGGTGTTTCAGTTCACGATCGCGCCCAACGGCAGCATCGACCTCGACCTGCTCCCGGCTCGGTCCGGCTTCCAGGCGACGTTGGCGACGGGCGCGGCCGCGGACAGCATCCGCCGCCGCGTCGGCCCCCTCGCCCCCACTCCGTCCTCGACCTTGAGTGCTCCATGACCGCCAGTTCGTCGGACTTCCTCAAGCGTCTGCTCGATTCCCCCGGCCCTTCAGGGTTCGAAGCCGCGCCCGCGCGGGTGTGGCGCGAGGAAGTGCGGACGTTCGCGGACGAGGTGCGCGCCGACGTGCACGGCAACTCGGTGGCGGCGGTGAACCCGAAGGGGACGCCGCGCCTGATGTTCGCGGGGCACATCGACGAGATCGGACTGCAGATCACGCATATCGACGACGAGGGCTTCTGCTATTTCGCCGGCATCGGCGGGTGGGACTCGCAGGTGCTGGTGGGACAGCGGGTGGTGGTGGTGGGGCCACAGGGCCCCGTGCCCGGCGTCATCGGGAAGAAGCCGCCTCATCTGATGAAGAAGGAAGAGTTCGACAAGGTCAGCCAGATCATCGATCTGTGGATCGACATCGGCGCCGCCAACAAGGACGAAGCGCTGACCCGCGTGCACGTCGGGGACCCGGCGGTGCTCGACGCGACGAGCCAGGACTTCCCGGGCGGCCGGATCGTCTCCCGCAGCATCGACAACCGCATCGGCGCCTACGTGGTCGCCGAAGCCCTGCGGCTCCTCGCCACTGACCGGCCGCCGCACGCCGCCGTCTTCGCGGTGGCGACCTCGCGCGAAGAAATCGCGTGGACCGGCGGCGGAGCGCGCACCAGCGCGGTCGGCATCGACCCGCAAGTGGCGTTGGTCGTGGATGTGACGCACTCCACCGATTGGCCCGGCGCCGACAAGAAGCAGGGAGGAGACCACAAGCTGGGCGGCGGGGTGGTGTTGTCGCGCGGTTCGGCGGTGAGCACGCCGGTCTACGAGCAGCTGGTCCGTTGCGCCGATGAGCAGAAAATCCCCTACAGTATTCAGGCCGCCCCGCGCGACACCGGGACCGACGCCGACGCGATTCACAACGCGCTGCGCGGCATTCCCACCGGGTTGGTCTCGGTGCCCAACCGCTACATGCACAGCCCCAACGAAATGGTGGCCCTGATCGACGTGGAACGCGCCGCGCGCCTGCTCGCCGCCTTCGCCCGCACCCTCGACCCCAAGACCAGCTTCGTCCCGCAGTAAGCGCGCTATTTCTTCGCGTCCAGCTCGGCCAACGCCTGCTGCGCCGCGACGCGAACCTGTTTATCGCTATCGCTCACGAGGCCCTGCAACGTCCCGGCGGCGGCCGGGGTGCCGGCGACCCGCAACGCCTCGACCGCCGTCACGCGCAGCGCGGCCGGCTTGCGGCTGAAGAATTTCCCCGAGGGCTGGGCGATCTTGATCAGGGCCTGCACGGCGTCGGGACTGCCGATACGGCCCAGCGCGAAAATCAGCTCGCGCACGACTTCGGGATCCTTCTCTTCTTCCAGGGCGACGACGAGCGGCATCGCGAGCGCGCTCGCCTTGCGCCCGCCGACCCCCAGCGCCGCCTGACGCCGCACGTCGGCCGACTTGTCGCGCAGCACGCGTCGCAACGGCTCGGCCGCGCCGCGCGTCCCGATCTTGGCGAGCGCCAGCGCCACTTGCTTGCGCACGCGCTCGTCGGTGTGGTCGAGCTGCTTGGTGAGCGCCGGGATCGCCGCCTCGAGCCCCAACTCGCCCACGATGTCCGCGACGTTGCGCACCACGAACCATTGCGGGTGGCTCAGCATGTGGATCAGCTGGTCCTGCCCTTCCTTCATCCCCACGAGCGCATTGAACACGCCGCGCCGCTCGGTGACCGTGTTGGAGGTGGCGAGCAGGTCGAGCAGCACCTCGACCCCATCCGGACCGGCGCGCTGCAGCACGATGCTGGCGGCATCCTCGAGGTGGGGCACCTGGACCAGCTTGCTGAGCGCGTCGAGCATCGGGCGGGTGATCATACGCCGCAGCGCGATGCCGTACTGGCGCCGCAGCGCCGCGTCTTCGACCTGCTGCTCGACCCGCACGACGTTGTACACGATCTGCATCGCGGGCTCGATTTTTCCCTGACGCATCGCGGCTTCGACCTGTCGGTTCAACACCGCCAGCGTCTCCCCCACATTCCCCGCCTGCGGGTCGGCCTCGAGCTGCGACAGCAGATCGGATGCGTCCTTCGACAGCGCCTCGCGCAGGGCGAACATCGATGACGCGGCCTCGCGTGAGATCTCCGGCTGCTCGCCACCTAAAGGCTCCTCCTCCTCCTGCACCACGGGCGTCGCCCGCAGCGCAGGCGGAATCGATGCGCGCGGGACCATGGGCGGGGGCGGGGGGGGCGGCGACGGTGGTGCCGGTATGAACGCCGGTGCGCCCGGCGCGGCCGGCGCGGCGGCCGGCGCAGCGGTCGGCGGTGACGGCGGCGGCGGCGGCGGCGGAGGCGGCAGTGGGAATGGCGACGGTGGCGGCTCGGCCGTTACATGGCGTGAGGGAAGTTCCGGGGCCAGTTCCACCGTCGCAGCCGCGCTTTCCGCGGGAGTTCCCGGCAAGCCGAGCGACGGTTCCGCGAGGTTTTGTTCGACCTGCTCGACCCCCTCCGCCCCGGCAACCCGCTCCGACCGGAGGTCCTTCACCGGTTCGCCTCTCAATACGCCGGAGGTACCGATGTCGCGGGCCCGCGCCGGCTCATCCGGGAGATCGAGCGCCTGGAGCACGACCGAAACCCGATATGCGCCGGAGGCGTGCAGCCGCGAGGCGAGGTCGGAGGTGCCGCCCGGTTGGTCCGCCAGCGCCCGCAGCAGCTCGAACAGATGAGCCACCGGCGCGTCGCGCGGCACGGTCACTTCGTTGACGCCGTGCAGCAGCATGCGCTGGACCAGCGGCTGGAACTCCGGGGCGGTCACCGCTTCGCCGTTGATCTCGAGGTGCTGATTGTGGATGCGCACCCGGACGTCCGCGTCCTTTATCATCCCGACCAGCGCGCGGAACTCCCGCTTCTGATCCTCCTTCTTGGCGGGATCGCGAAACAGATTGACCGCACGCGCCAGATGCGTGGCGAAGACGACCGGATTGACCATGAGGTGAGAGAATCTAGGACGCGCCGCTACGGGCGGCAACGTTCCGCGAGCGCGCGGGCCACATCGCGCTCCCGCAACGGCCGTCCCGGCAGCCGCAGGGCGGCCGACAGCTCGGCGAGTGGGGGCGCCGCGAGGCCCCAGGGCGCGAGTCCGACCCCCGCGGTCAGCAAATCGGCGAGCGGCGCGTCACCGACCAGCCGGCCTCGCTCGAGCACCAGCGCCCGATCGAGCGTCTCGGTGGCGAAGCCGAGATCGTGGGTGATGACGAGCAGCGCGGCGCCGGCAGCGGCGCGTTCGGCCAACGCCTGCGTCACGCGCGCACGCGCGCGGCGATCGAGCCCCGCCGTCGGCTCGTCGAGCAGCAGCAGCGCGGGCTCGAGCGCCAAGGCACCGGCCAGCGCAGCGAGTTTGCGAGCCGGCGGCGGCAGATCGTAGGGGTGCTGGTCCGCGACCGCCTCGAGATCGAGCGCGGCAAGCGCGCGTGTCACGCGCGTCGCCAGCTCCGGCTCCGGAACGCCGATGGCCCGCGGCCCGAACGCGACGTCTTCGTGCACGGTGCGAGCGAAGAGCTGCTGATCCGCGTGCTGGAACAGCGACCCGACGCGCCGCGCCAGCTCTTCGGGTCGCCGGTCGCCCGCGATCCAGTCGCCGACCCACACCGTGCCCGCCGCGGGACGCAACAGGCCGGTCACGAGACGCATCAGCGTCGACTTCCCCGCCCCGTTGTGCCCGATCAGCGCCGTCCGCGTTCCCGCTGCCAGCGCGAACGAGACGTCGTCGAGCGCCGGTCGCCCCGCGTACGTGAAGGAGACATGCTCGAGCCGCAGCGTTTCGGTCACGGTCACGGCAGTCGAGCCAGCACGTCGGCGACAGTGAGCGGCAGCGGAGTCGGCAGCCCGGCGAGCCGCCACGCGCCCGCCGCACTGGTGCTCCCCGGTCCGTCGTCGGACCAGAGCGCCGCATCGCCGAGCACAACGCGCGCGGCGCCAGCCGCGCGCACCCGTCCACCCGCGAGCCACACGACGCGGTCCGCGGCGCCGGGGAGCGCGTCGAGATCGCTGGTCGCGACGAGCACAGCCGTGCCCGCACGGGCAAGCGCGCGCAGCAGATCCCACACAAACCGCGCGCCAGCCGGGTCGAGCTCCGCCGTCGGCTCATCGAGCAACAGCACTTCGGGTTCCATGGCGAGGATCCCGGCGAGGATGACGCGCTGCAGCTCGCCCCCGGACAGCGTCCCCGGATCGCGGTCGCGCAGCTGGGCAACGTCAACGCGCGTCAACGCACGGTCAACCGCGCTGGAAATGCGATCGCGGGGCCACCCGAGGTTCGCGGGACCAAACGCGACTTCATCCCACACGCTCACGGCCATACCCGACACCTGCGTCCATGGTGTGGGCAGCAGCAGCGCGCTGCGCCCGTCGCAGCGCACCGCACCCGAGCGTGTGCCGCCCAGTACGCGCGGGGCGAGCTCCGCGGCCACCAAGAGCAGCGTCGACGCGCCGGCGCCGACGCTCCCGATCACGCCGACGACCTCTCCTCCGTGCAGCTCGAGCGAGACGTCTGCCAGCGCGGGCGCAGCGGTCGCCGGATAGTGGTACGTCACGTGCTCGAGGGCCAGGCGAGTGGAGGTCACGCGAATCTCCAGACGAGTGCGGCGACGCAGGCCACGAGGAGGCCCCACCGAGCCAAGCGCTCGACCGGGCGATCGGGCGGCGGAGCGAGCGGTGTGCGGCGTACGCCGTGCGCCAGACCGCGCGTCTCGAGCGCGAGCGCGCGCTCGTCGACTTCATGCAACGCCGAGAGGACGAGCGGCAGGGCGATGGCACGCAGCGCTGCGAGCCGCACCAGCGGCCCGCCTCGGGTGCGGAGCCCGCGGCAGCGCTGCGCGTCGGCGATGCGGACGGCACGCTCGCGCAGCTTCGGGACTGCCGAGAGGGTGGCGGAGAGCAGGAAAGCGGCGGTGACCGGCCAACCAGCAGCCACCATGGCCTCCACGAGGCGCGGCGGGGGAAGGGCCGCGCCGAGCCAGAGGAAGCTCGCGATCATGGTCGTGAGTCGGAGACCCGTCGCCACCATACCCGTGACGCCGTGCAACAGAAAAAGAAAGAGCCAGAACGGTGCGGCGGTGAGGATGACGGTTCCAAGCAGCGTGAATCTCACCCTTACGTCCCCCCTCTCCGGAACGGAGAGGGGAACAGGGGGTGAGGACCCCTCTCTCCGTTCCGGAGAGGGGGAACGAGAAAGGGACACAGCCAGCGCCAACGCCACGGCGACACTTCCCAGTCCGCCCCACGGCGCCGGCAAAATCCAGGCGAGCGCGGGAAGGGCGATCGCGATGGCCAACAGGGTGAAAGGGTGAAGCGCTCGCACTCAATCGGCCGCGCGCCCGATGGCGCGCAGCGCGAGCGGAAACCGGGCGGCGGTCCGCTGGGGAAGCGAATGCAGCACCGTGGTGACCAGGGCGAACGTCACCGCCTTGTCCGCAAAATCGGAGACGAAGCTGCCCAGGAAGCAGGCGCCGAGGGGAGACAAACCGAGCAGTTGACCCAGCTTCGTGGTGAGGGCGACGCCGCCCGTCGTGGCGCACTGGAAGACGATGTACGAGATCGGCGTCGAAGCGAGCGCCGCGACCACGCCGAGCGCGAGCCCTGCCGGCACCGCCGTCTTGAGAGAACGGAACCACCCGGCGCGCGCCGCCAACCAGGCGTACAGGGCGACGATCACCTGCACGACGACAAACGGCCAGAATGTCGGGTTGCGCAGACTATTCACCAGGGACGTGAGCGCCCCGGTCGTGATCCCGATCACCGGCCCTGCGAGCGCGGTGGCGAGAATCGTCCCGGTGGTGTCCAGAAACAACGGGAGTCCCGTGGCGTCCACGACCGCCGATAGGGCCAGGCTGATCGCGACGGCCACCGGAATGAGCGCCAGCAGGCGAACGGACACCCTACCGCTTCCGTGAAAGTCGGAGAAAAGATAGATATTGTCGTATGATCCTTACCAGCCTGCTGCTCGCGTCACGCCTGGTGAGCCAAACGCAAGACACGCTCACGCCGGCGGCGCACCGAGCGCTCGACGACATCACGTACCTCGCCGCCGACGCGCGCGAGGGACGGGGGGTGGGCACGCGGGGACTCGAGGAAGCCGGGCAGTATCTTGCCGCCGCGTTCCGGAAAATCGGGCTCGCGCCGGGTGGCGCCGCCGGGTCGTACTTCCAGACCTTCACCATCGCGCCCGACGCTCCTGTCGCAATTCGCACCAACGCCGGCGGCAAGACCATCCGCAACGTCATTGGCGTGTTGCGCGGCCGCTCGCGTGCGCGCCGCGGACAGGCGATCATCATCGGGGCGCACTACGATCACCTCGGCCTGGGCGGCTTCGGCGCCCTGGACGATCCCGACTCGACCGGCAAGGTCCACAACGGCGCCGACGATAACGCCTCGGGGACCACGGCGCTGCTCGAGGTGGCGCGGCGGCTGGTGCGCCGCCCACTCGACCGCAGCGTGGTGTTCATCGCCTTCAGCGGCGAAGAGCTGGGCGCGCTCGGCTCGGACTATTACGTGAAGCACGCGACCATACCGGTCGATTCAATCACCGCGATGCTCAACATGGACATGGTGGGACGATTGCGGAACGCCAAACTGATCGTCTCGGGCGCCGCCACGGCGCAGGAGTTCCCGGCGCTGCTCGATTCGCTCAACCGAACGCCCGGCGAGCCGCGTTTCGACCTGCGCGCGTCGGGCGACGGCTGGGGGCCAAGCGATCAGGCGTCGTTCTACGCGGTGAAGCGACCGGTGCTGCACTTCTTCACCGACCTGCACGGCGACTATCACCGCTCCACCGACGACGTGGACAAAATCAACATCGTGGGACTGGAGCAGGTGGCCGACTATGTCGCCGACGTCGCCACCGCGCTCGCCGGGCGGCCGGGGACGCTCACCTTCGTGGATGCGCCGCCGCATCAAGCCTCGACCGGTGGCGCGGGCTACGGGGCGTACCTCGGCACCATTCCCGACATGAGCGAATCCCCCGGAGGCGTGCGCATCACCGGGACGCGATCGGGGAGTCCAGCCGAGCACGCGGGGCTCGTCGCCGGAGACATCATCACGGCCATCGGGGCGAAGGTCGTGGCGAACCTGTACGACATGACCGACGCGCTCCGCAGCCACCAGCCGGGCGACACTGTGGTCATCGTCGTCCAGCGCGACACCACCAAACTGCAGCTCACCGCCATCCTCGGCCGGCGCGGCCAATGACCACCAGGACCAACAGCGATCCCCGGGGGGTGGTGCGCGCACTCCGCGCCGCGCATCTGCACGACGCACCGCGCGCCGACCTGCTCAAGATGGCCTGCGAAAAAGTCCAGGGATGGGGCGGGCCGTACACCTCCGTGTACGCCTACATGCTGCAGGGCGATGAGCTGGTGCTCGAGGCGTACGCGGGACGCGACACCGACCACACGCATATCCCCGTCGGACAGGGCGTGTGCGGTACCGCGGTTGCCGAACGCGAGGATCAGAATGTGCCGGATGTGGGCGCGATCGGGAATTACCTCGCGTGCAATCTCGACACGAAATCGGAGCTGGTCGTGTTGATCCGCCGCGGCGATCACATCCTGGGACAGCTCGACGTCGACTCGGACGTGACGGCGGGGTTCGGCTCGCGCGAACATGCGGACGTGAAGCAAATCGCCGATGCGCTGGCGGTGTTGTTGTGATTGGAGTGGCAGCTGCCTGGCGAATCCTCGAGCCTTCATAGGACCTCATCGTTCCTTCACGATCGCATCACTCGGGAGTTCGCAAGCTTCCTGTGTTGCAGTCGGGCCAGCGAGTCCCACCGATTCGACGCGGGAGGTGCCGCATGACCAGCAATCAGCTCCTCGGACCATACTGCCAGAGTTGCAGCATGCCCCTCGGCAAGCCCGAGGACTTTGGGACTGACGCCATCGGATATCGGGTGAACGATTACTGCCTGCATTGCTACACGAACGGCGCGTTCACCGAACCGCGAATCTCGATGCAGGAGATGATGGACAAGTGTGTTGCCGTCATGGCCCAACAGGGGATTATGCCGTCCGCCAAAGCCAGAGCCCTTCTGACTGAGGTCATGCCGAAGCTGAAACGGTGGAGCGCGGCATCTCCACCCCGCCCAGTAGCCGTGGGCGTGCCGGTCCTCTAGAAACTGGCGGCTCGGGCATCGATAGCGCCCCGCCGACGGCGGGTTAGTTTGGCGAGAGTCATGCATGCGGCAACTTCCGCGATCGCTGCGTGACTCGGACGATGATCGACATCATCCTCAAACGCTTCGAGTCGCCGGACGAGACCCGCCCGATGATCAAGGGCCGGTTCGACATCGTCCGCCTCGGCGGCCTGACCATCGGCCGCGCGACCTACGAACCCGGCTGGCGCTGGTCCGAGCACGTGGGACCCGGCGTCGGCGCACCGCGCTGCACGGTGGAGCACGTCGGGATGGTGGTCGCCGGCACAGCCGCCGTAGCGTTCGACGATGGACGCATCGTGGAGCTGCGCGCCGGCGAGCTGTTCCACATCCCCGCCGTTCCGCATGACAGCTGGGTGGTGGGCGCCGCGCCTTACGTGTCGCTCCACTTCCTCGGCGCCGACCATTACGCCCGCTGATGCCCGCGACTGGATTCCTCGAAGCCGCGATCGCCGAGGCGGAGCTCGGTCTGACCGAAGGCGGCATCCCGATCGGCGCCGTCCTCGTGCACCAGGGCAAGGTCCTGGGGCGCGGCCACAACCGCCGCGTGCAGCAGGGCAGCGTCGTGTTGCACGGCGAAATGGACGCGCTCGAGCGCGCCGGCCGGCAGCGGGCCGTCGTGTACCGCGCGTCCACGCTCTACACCACGCTGTCGCCGTGCGCGATGTGCTCGGGGACGATCCTGTTGTATGGCATTCCCCGTGTCGTCATCGGGGAGAACCGCACGTTTCAGGGGGAAGAGGAGCTGCTGCGGGCGCGCGGCGTCGACGTGGAGATCCTTCAGGACCAGCGCTGTATCGAGCTGATGACCCGGTTCATCGCGGCGCGGCCGGAGCTCTGGGCCGAGGACATCGGGGTGTGAGCCGCTAGCGCCAGAAATTCAGGAATGCCGTGATGATCAAGGCGTTCGTGAAATCGATGAAGAAGGCCCCCACCATCGGCACGACGAGAAACGCCTTGGGCGACGGCCCGTAGCGCTGCACCAGCGCCTCCATATTGGCCATCGCGTTGGCGGTCGTACCGAGCATGAAACCGCAGAATCCGCCCGACATGACCGCCGCGTCGTAATTCTTGCCCATCATGCGATAGATCGGCCAGTAGGCGAGCACCGCGATCAGCGCCACCTGGCAGAACAGAATCACGGCGAGCGGACCCGCTAACCCGGCCAGCTCCCACAGGCGCAGGGTCATCAGCGCCAGCACCAGGAACAGCGACAGCGCCACGTTGCCGATGTCGTCCACCGTGCGCTGCGACAGTTTGATGATCCCCGTCAGGTCGTCGAGGTTGCGAATCAGCGCCGCGACGATGAGGGCTCCGATGTACGCCGGCAGCGTGATCCCGAGCGCGCCGAACCCCTTGCTGAACCACGACCCGATCCCCATGGCGACCAGGAACGCCACCAGCGTCTTCAGCAAGCGATAGGCTTCGGGATCTTCGTGTTCAGGAACGGAATCGGTCGGTTCCGCCACCAACCGCTCGACCGCCTCCGTCGCCGTCCCGGCCGGGCCGACACGACTGGCGCGCCGATGACCGTGCACACTGTGTCGCTCGATCAACAACGTGCCGATCGGCCCGCCCAGGAGTCCTCCCGTCACGATCCCTACCATGGCGGCCGCCACGGCTACCGTGGCCGCGCCTTGCACGCCCGCCTGCTCGAAGAGCGGAGCAAAGGCGAGGCCGGTCGCAGGCCCCCCGGTGAGCGTCACCGATCCCGCCAACACGCCGAGCAGCGGATGTTGGCCAAGCGGCAGCGCCACCAGGATCCCCACCACGTTCTGCAGCACCGCCACGACGGTCGCGATCACCAGGAACAGCACGACCAGCGGCCCGCCCTTCTTGAGGAGCGAGACGCTCGCCCCGAAGCCGACGCTCGTGAAAAATGCGATCATGAGCGGCGTCTGCAGCAGGGTATCGAACTGGAACAGCGACACGTCCCAGCGGCGGGAGATCAGCGTGATGGCGGCGACCAGCAACCCGCCGACCACCGGCGCGGGGATGTTGTAGCGCGCGAGCGGTGGAATCAGGCGCTTGATGCCGTGTCCCGCGAACAGCACGAGACCGGCGAACGCCAGGGTTTGAATGAAATCGAGTTTGAGCAAGCTCCGTAGTTACCAGCCCAGCGCGATCTGCACAAGACAGCCGGCGCGCTATCTTCCCCTGCCCTCATGCTCGTGCACGCGAACGGCGTCGACCTGTTCACCCGGCGGATCGGAGCGGGACCCACGGTCGTCGTGCTGCACGGCGGCCCGGGCGCTCATCACGACTATCTCCTGCCTCAGTATGACCTCCTGGCCCGCGGTCGCACCCTCCTCTACTATGATCAGCGTGGCGGGGGGCAGTCACCGGTGGCGCGCGAGGTGCCCGTGGGGTGGCGCGAGCACGTGGCCGACCTCGAGGCGCTGCGGCAGCATCTCGGGATCGAGCAGCTGACGCTGTGCGGCTACTCCTGGGGCGGGCTGCTGGCGGTCCTGTATCTGTTGGAGCACCCGAACCGCGTCACACGGCTGGCGTTGGTCTCGCCGGCCTCGATCACCGCGGCGTATCGGGCCGAGTTCGAGCGGCGGTTCGCCGAGCGGATGAATGCGCCCGAGATCGTTCAGGCGCGTGAGGAGCTGCGGGCCAGCGGGCTCCGGGAACGAGACGCGGCGGCCTATCGGCGCCGCGCGTTCGAGCTCTCAGTGGCGGGATACTTCCACCAGTTCTCGGATGCCACCCAACTCACGTCGTTCCGGGTGACGGCCCGGACCCAGGATGCGGTGTGGGCGAGCCTCGGCGACTTCGACCTGCGGCCCAGGCTCCGCGAGCTCGCTCCCCCCTTCCCTCTTCCCCCTGCGCTCGTCCTGCACGGAGCCTTCGACCCGATCCCGATCGAGGGGACACGCGAGCTGGCGGGGCTCTTGCAAGCGGAGTTCGTCGAGCTGCCCGTGGGGCATTGCCCCCACGTCGAGGCAACGGAGCAGTTCGTGGCGGCGTTGGATGGGTTCCTGCCGAAAGACTAGCTCGTGCCCTCCCCCGGATGGATCTGCAACACCGCCGCTCGTGTGGCTTCTAGGGTTACTCCCGATGCGCGTATTGCTTCTGCGACATCGCCTTCGCCTTCCCGAATGAGTCCCAGTAGCACGTGTTCTCCACCTACGAATGAATGATCCAGCCCACGTGCCTCAGCCATCGCGTATTCGAGCACCTTCTTGGCTCGACTGGTATAAGGAACATCGAAGTGGTCGAGGGCCCCCTGCCCCCGCTTTCCCATGCCCATCCCTTTTCTCACCCTTTCCTCGAGGGCATCGACGTCGACTCTTAGAAGTTCAAACACCTTGGTGGCTTCGGTTCCTTGAAGGATCGCGAGCAAGAGGTGTCCGGTTTCCACATACTCGTTGTGCAGGCGAATTGCCTCCTCGCGGGCCACTTGCAGACCCTCTCGAATCTTGTCGGTGAAGTTGTACCCACCTGTGCCTCTCCCCCGCGACACGGGCGAACTGCCATGGACTTGGGGCGCCCCCGATCGCGCATCATCACGACCGAGCAAACGCAAGGTCTCATGGCGCGCCATCTCGAGAGTCACGCCAGCATCGATCAAAACCTGCGCCGCCATGCCCTTCTCTTCCCGCAGCAGGCCTAGCAAGAGGTGCTCGGTGCCTACGTAAGAGTGATCCAGATCGCGTGCTTCACTCATTGCAAGCTCGAGCACCTTCACGGCGCGCGAGGTGTAGGGTAGATCGGCGCCGTCAGACGCCACCCCTTTCCCCTGCTTGACTGTTTCCTCGATCGTCCCCCGGATCTCATCCTGATCCACGTTGAGGTTAGTCAAAACCGCAGCTGCGACTCCTTCTCCTTCGCGGATCAGCCCGAGCAGGATGTGCTCCGTCCCCACGTACTCGTGTTGCAGCCGTGCGGATTCCTCCCGCGCCAGCTGCAGGACCTTTCGAGATCGATCGGTGAAGTTGTACCCATTCATCAGCGCACTTCGACCGGCAATACCACAAGCAGATCTGGTCCGTCCCGCAGCTCGAGCCGCAGGGTCCCCGGTCCTCCCGGCGTGAACTCGAAATCACAGGTCTCGCCCACCGCTATCCGCTGGCGCGATGGACGCACCGTCGCCTGGTGTGGTGGGAGGTCGGCGCCGTCTTTGGCGATCGCGCGCCACGTCACGAGCGAGGTGTCCGACAGCAACAGCACGTCGGCTGCGCCTGCCGATGGGATCATGATGATGCGCAGGCGGTGCGTCACCCCGGCCCGCAGCACCAGCGGCGCAGGGTGCGCGCTGCCGTTCAGCAGCACGTCGAAGGTGTCCGGATACTCGTGCAGCCCAAACACGAGCGCGTGATCGGTGGTGGAGTCATAGGCCTGCCCCGGCGGCAGCACGATGAGCGCGCCGTACAACCCCGATTCCATCTGGCGCACATCGTCGATATGCGTGTGATAGATGAAGGTGCCGGCCCGCGGCGGCGTGTACTCGGCGACGAACGAGTCCCCAGCGGCGATCGAGGGCACCACGTGCCCGGGTTCGCCGCTCATGCCGGGGACGCCATCGAAGTAGCTCGTCAGCTCGATGCCGTGCCAGTGAACGGCCGTCGGCTCCGTCAAACGATTCACCACCGCGATGTGCACCGGGTCGCCACTCGTGAGCACGATCGGCGAGCCGGGGATGGCGATCGAATCTGGCGCCGGCGGCGTGTCGCCCTGCTGCAGCACGAAGCCGAATCCCGGGTCCTGCCGGTAGACGTTGGGACGCGACTGCACCAGCAACCGGAGCCGTCTCGGTTCGCCCACGGTCGCGGGATAGGCGGCACCGGGAGCGGGCCGCACGTGCAGCGCGATGACCATCCCCGACATCCGCTCCATCCCGTCGGCGTGCGGGTCGTGCGCCGGTGGGGACAGCGACAGGTCGGGGGCGACGTGAAACAGGATGTGACAATGGAAAATCCAGTTTCCAGGTCGGTCCGGGGACCAGGTGGCAATCATCGTCGTGCCGGACCGCATCCGCTCCGTGACCGCGAGACGCCGCTGTAACGGCGTGTATAACGAATCTCGCGCGGCGTCGCCGCGGCTGTCCACGCGATAGTAGAAGCCATGCAGGTGCATCGGGTGGCCCCGGTCGCTCGCGTTGATCACGCGCCACCGCACCGTGTCGCCCACGCTGTAGGTGAACGATTCGGTGTACGGGAACATCTTGCCGTTGATCGTCGGGATCTCGCGTTTCTCCCGCACCCCACCTACGGTGAGCGAGTCAAGCCACACGCCGATCACGAACACGTGGTCGGCGGGCTTTACGCCGGCGGGATCCACGATGAACGCGCCGTTGAGCTGGCTGTCCACTATTCGTCGATCGACGAGCGCAGCACCGGTAGTTGTCGCCCAGTAGAAATACGTCCCAGGTGCACCGGCACTGAAACGCAGCTCCCGCACCGCTCCGGGTGCCAAGACCACGCTGTCGCCAGTCGCGGCGGGCCGCGTGACGAGTCCATGGACCACGAGGGTCGCGCCGGGAATCGCGTTGCGTACCCTGAGGCGGATCTCGGTCCCCTCCGGCACTCGGATCAGCGGGCCGGGATTCTGGAGCGGCTTACCCTCCTCACCGAACGCCTGCACCTCGACCCCGACGCCCGTCTCGGCTTCGGGATGCCACACGCCGCTGCGCGCCTCCAAACGGACGGCGAGCGCGCCGTCCCGGAGCGTGCCCGCCGCGCGGCGGTTGTCGTTCGCGATGATACCCGGAGCGGAATTCGCCACCGGCCGGAGCAGCACGGTGGCGCACAGTGTGACGAGCAGTCGAGGGTGCATGAGTCCAATATCCCCGAGGACGGCGACGAGCCGCAACGTCCGCGCACCCTTCCCCCTTCCCTCTTCCCCCATCCCCCGCTTTTCGAGTACGTTCCGCCGCCATGGACAAGCAGGGCGTCCGACAGGTCTTCGAGCAAATCGCCGCTTCTCTCGCCCTCAAGGGCGATAACCCATTCCGCATCCGCGCTTTCGAGACGGCCGCCCGCGTCATCGCTGAGTATCCCGGCGACCTGAGCGAGGCAGTCCGGACCGGCGTGCTCGCCCAAATCGACGGGATCGGCAAGGGATCGCTCGAGATCGCGCGCGAGCTGACGGTCACCGGGCGCTCGAGCTTTCTCGACGAGCTGCGCGAGCAGGTCCCGCCGGGGCTGGTCGACATGCTGCACATCCCCGGGCTGGGCATCGCCAAGGTGCGCATGATCCATGAGGCGCTGCACGTCGACTCGCTCGGTGACCTGGAAGCGGCCGCCGCCGACGGTCGCCTGGCCGCGCTGCCCCGCTTTGGCGCCAAGACCGCCGAGAACGTCCGCAAAGGCATCGCCTATCTGCGGCGCACGACCGAGTTCCGGTTGTTTCACCACGGCCTGGCGGAAGCCGAGGGGCTGCGGCGCGCCCTGGCCGCGCTGGACGGGGTGGAACGGGTCGAAATCGCGGGCAGCGTGCGCCGCCACCGCGAAACCATCCGCGACGTGGACATCGTCGTCGTCCACGCCCCCCTCCCTGCCGCCCGGGCGGCGCTGGTCCAGCGCCTCGGCGCGACACCGGGGGTCACGGAGATCGCCGGGCAGGAGGGCACGATCACCCTGCGGTTCGACTCGGGGCTCGTCGCCGACGTGTTCCTCGCCACCCCGGCCGACTTCGGGCTCACCTGGGTGCGCGCCACCGGCTCCGTCGAACACCTGCGCCAGCTCGAGTCGCGCGGCCTCGGCACCGGTGCAGCCTTGCCGGACGAAGTGGATGTCTATCGGGCGCTCGGCCTCCCGTGGATCCCGCCGGAGCTGCGCGAGGGAAACGGTGAAATCGAAGCCGCGGCGGCGGGAGCACTCCCCACACTCGTCGAGCAGGGCGATCTGAAGGGGTTCCTCCACTGCCACACCAACTACTCCGACGGCTCCACCACCATCGCCGACTGGGCCGAAGCATGCCGGCGCGCGGGGTACGAGTGGGTCGGCATCACCGACCACTCGGGGTCAGCGTCCTATGCAGGCGGACTCAAAACCAGCGACGTCCCGCGCCAGCACGCGGAGATCGACGCGCTCAACCGCGCGGCGACCGGGTTCCGGATCCTGAAGGGAGTCGAAGCCGACATCTTGGCCGACGGCACACTCGACTATGGACCCGAGGTGCTCGACCGCTTCGACTTCGTGATCGGATCGATTCATGCCAGCTTCGGCATGACCGGAACGGAGATGACGGCGCGGGTGTTGCGCGCCATGGAGGATCCCCGTCTCACCATCCTCGGCCACCCGACGGGGCGGATGCTCCTGGCGCGCGAACCGTACGCGCTCGACCTGGAGCGGGTCCTGGCGTCGGCGGTCCAGCGCGGCATCGCGGTCGAAGTGAACGCCGACCCGCACCGTCTCGATCTCGACTGGCGTGTGATCCGCCGAGCGCGGGAGCTCGGGGTCACGATCTCGATCGGCGCCGACGCGCATTCGGTGGCGGGGATGGCCAACGTGGCGGTCGGCATCGGCGTCGCCCGTAAGGGATGGCTCGCGGCACGGGACATCCTCAACTCCCGCGACGCGGAAGGGTTCCTCGCCTTCGCACGCAACCGGCGTCGCGCATGAAGAAACGGGTCGAGACGCCCGCCGAACGGCGCGCGCGGACGCGCAAGATCATCGCGCGGCTGCGCAAAGAGTTTCCGGATGCGAAGTGCGCGCTCGATCACACCAACCCGCTCGAGCTGCTGGTGGCCACGATCCTGTCGGCGCAGTGCACCGATGTGCGGGTCAACCTGGTCACCCCATCGCTGTTCGCGAAGTACCGTCGCGCCATCGACTACGCCGCCGCCGATCCACTGGTGTTCCAGCGGGAGATCCAGAGCACCGGGTTTTTCCGCAACAAGACCAAGTCGATCCTTGGCATGGCGCAGGCGCTGATCGAGCGCCACGGCGGCGAGGTGCCCGAGACCATGCAGGAGCTCGTGGCGCTCCCCGGCGTCGGACGCAAGACCGCGAACGTGGTCCTCGGCAATGCCTTTGGGAAGAACGAGGGCGTCGTGGTGGACACCCACGTGCAGCGCATCAGCGGCCTGCTCAAATTGACCAAAGAGAAGACGCCCGAAAAGATCGAGCGCGACCTCATGGCACTCGTGCCGCGCGACGACTGGACGATCTTCTCGCATCTGCTCATTCTGCACGGACGGAAGACGTGCATCGCGAGACGGCCGAGATGCGAGGTGTGCGGGATCAATTCGTTGTGTCCGAGCTCGAGGGTGTGATGTGCGTATGACCTCGACACTCCCACCACCGGACCGCGACTCCCTTGTCGCTATTCGCCGAGACCTCCACGCCCACCCCGAGCTCGGCTTTCAGGAAACGCGCACCAGCCTCCTTGTCGCCGAGCGGCTCGAGGCGCTGGGCTACGGTGTGCGGCCCCAGGTCGCGCGGACCGGCGTCGTCGGCGTGAAAGGAAACGGCGGGCGTTGCGTGCTGCTGCGAGCCGATATGGATGCCCTGCCGGTCGAGGAGGCGAACGATGTCCCCTACCGCTCGAAACACCCCGGCAAGATGCACGCGTGCGGACACGACGGGCACGTGGCGATCGGGCTGGAAGTGGCACGCCGGCTCGCGGCTGTGGTGTTGCCGGGAACCGTGAAGCTCGCGTTCCAGCCCGCCGAGGAGTTGAGCGGCGGCGCGGGGGCAATGATTGAAGCAGGCGTGCTCGAGCAGCCGGCCGTAGAGGCGGCGTTCGGGATCCACCTCTGGAACGAAATGCCGGTGGGGACGATCGGGGTCATGCCGGGTCCGATGATGGCGTCGGTGGACGAGTTCGAAATCACCATCACCGGCAAGGGCGGCCACGCCGCCGTGCCACACCTCGCCATCGACCCGATCCTCGTCGCGGCGCACCTCATCACGGCCCTGCAAAGTATCGTCTCGCGGCGGCGCGATCCCTTCGAGGAGGGCGTCGTCTCCGTCACCCAGGTACAGGCCGGTCACGCCTTCAACGTGATTCCAGCACAGGCCGTGCTCCGCGGGACGGTGCGCACCTTCGGCGGCCGCTTCTGGGAGGATGCCCCGGATCTCGTCCGGGGAACGGCACAAGGCATCGCGGCCGCGTTCGGGGCGAGCGCGGAAATCACGTTCCGCCGCCTGACCCGACCGCTCGTGAACGACGCCG
The DNA here is from genome assembly GCA_036555485.1 of Gemmatimonadales bacterium. GTDB lineage: Bacteria > Gemmatimonadota > Gemmatimonadetes > Gemmatimonadales > GWC2-71-9 > DASTHG01. The sequence continues at coordinate 33,201 of DATBLG010000110.1, forward strand.
CCATGGCGGATCTGATGAAGGACGTCGCGGAAGAAATCGTAGGGAGGGACCGGGTGAAGGATGGGATCCGGACGATGGGGGGAGAGGACATGTCCCATTTCCTTGCCAAGGTGCCGGGCTGCTTCGCCTTCGTCGGCTCGGCGCGGGCCGACGGCACGTCGTCGCCGCATCACAGCCCCACCTTCGACATCGAGGAGGAATCACTGGTGATTGGGGCGGAGCTGTTGTCGCGGACGGCGGTGAAGTTCCTGGGGGAGTAGATTTCCGGTTGCATGCCTAACCTCTTGTCGTCCGAACGCTCCGCCTATCTGAAGTCCGCCGCCCACCAGCCGGTTCAGTGGTTCCCCTGGGGCGACGCGGCGTTCGCCAAGGCGAAGGCGGAGGACAAGCCGATCCTGCTCGACATCGGTGCGGTGTGGTGCCACTGGTGCCACGTGATGGACGGCGAGTCGTACGAAGACCCAACGGTTGCGGCCCTCCTGAACGACAGCTTTGTATGCATCAAGGTCGACCGCGACGAGCGCCCTGATGTCGACGCCCGCTACCAACGCGCCGTCCAGGCGCTCGCCGGCCAGGGCGGCTGGCCGCTCACGGCGTTCCTCACGCCCGACGGTGAGGTCTTCTTCGGAGGCACGTACTTTCCGCCCGAGCAAAACCCCTTCGGGCGCCCGGGATTCGCCACGGTGCTGCGACACATCGCGCAGCTGTACCGCGACGATCGCGCCAAGGTGGCGGGGAACGCCCAGGCCATCCGCACACATCTCGCCGAATCGCTCGACGAGGCCAGGACCGGGCCAGTCGACGCGGAGCTGCTCGAGCGTGGCGCCGCGCACATGGCGCGCCTGTTCGATGTCCGGTACGGCGGCTTTGGCAACACGCCCAAGTTTCCCCACCCTGGAGCCTGTGAATTCCTGATCGCGCGCTGGCACGACCGGCGCGAGGATTGGCTGCGCGAGGTCCCCGAGAGGACCCTCCTCGCCATGGCGCAGGGCGGAATCCGCGATCACCTCGGCGGCGGGTTCCACCGCTACGCGGTGGACGCACACTGGATGGTGCCGCACTTCGAGAAAATGTCGTACGACAACTCGGAGCTGCTCAAGGCGTATTGCACGGCGTACGCGGCATTCGGCGGCCCTGAACTGCGTACGGTGGCATCGGGGATCGTGGACTGGGTGCTCGAAATGCTGTCGGATCCGAAGCACGGCGCGTTCTACACGTCACAGGATGCCGACGTGGGATTTGGCGACGACGGCGATTACTGGACCTGGACGCAGGACGAGGCCCGGGCTGTCCTGTCGGAGCCGGAATTCGAAGTCGTGCGCCGCGTGTTCGACCTCGAGCCCGAGGGCGAAATACACCACAACCTGGCGAAGAACGTCCTCTGGTGGAAACGCGATCCTGCGGGCGACGACGAGTGGCTCGTCCTCAAGGCCGCGATGAAAAAACTCAAGCACGCCCGCGACCAGCGCCCCGCGCCCTTCGTCGACACCGCCACCTATGTGAACTGGAACGCGATGATGGCGTCCGCGTTCCTGCAAGCCGGCGCCGCGCTCGATCGAGTCGAGTGCAATACCCTCGCCCGACAAGTGCTCGACCGCATCTGGACAGAGTCGTGGAATGCCACCTCGGGCATGGGGCATGTCCTCGGAGCCGCCGAGCCGCGCGGCATGCTCGACGACAACATTCAGAGCGCCGCCGCCTTCCTCGACGCCTATGAGGCCACCGGCAACGACGAGTGGCTGTCGCGCGCGGTTGCCGTGATGCGGTATTGCGAATCGGCGCACGGGGACGCGGGCCGCGGTTACTACGATCTCGTGCAGGCGCGTGGCGGGGGGGGCGCCGCCTATCTCGCCACGCGGGCGAAACCGGTCCAGGATGCCCCGACTCCGTCCCCGAACGGCGTCACGGCGTTGGTCCTCGCCCGCCTCTGGGCTCTGACTACTGATCCGGCGTGGCGCGCGGCGCTCGACCGCCAGCTCGGAGCATTCGCCGGCGTCGTGGCCGACCTCGGGCTTCACGGCGCTACCCTGCTGCGCGCGATCGACTGGGCCATCAATCCCGTGACCCGCATCGAAGTGTCCGGCCCAACGGGCGACGGGCCCGCCTGCGCCATGCACCTGATCGCCCTGCAGGCCTACCGTCCGCGCAAGGTCGTGCTGCGCCACGTCGCGGACCAGCCGACCGCCACCGTGTGCGTGGGCACCACCTGCTCGCTCCCTGTGACCACCCCCGACGCGCTGCGGGAGCTGCTCGCATGAAACGGCGATTGCTCGGCCGTACCGACTTCGCGGTGAGCGAGACCGGCTTTGGCGCCTGGGCGATCGGTGGCAACCAGTTCGGCAACTCGTACGGCCCCACCGACGACGCGGAATCGATGCGCGCCATCCGCCGTGCGCTCGAGCTGGGCTGCAATTTCTTCGACACGGCGGACGTGTACGGCCACGGACACAGCGAGGACCTCCTCGGCGCGGCCCTGGCAGGGGTACGCCAGCAGGTGATCATCGCGACGAAAGTCGGCGGCAACTTCTACAATCGCGACGTACACCCGCTGCTGCGGGAACGAGTCGGTCAGGCGGCCGGGATCGCCTTCGATCGGATCCCGCCCGACGCGGCCTTGCCCGTCACCCACGACGCCAATTTCACGCCCGCCTACATCCGGTTCGCGGTGGCGATGTCGCTCGGGCGGCTGCGAACCGACTACATCGACTTGCTCCAGCTCCACAACCCGCCGACGGCCCAGATCGCCGCGATGGAGACGTACGCCGTGCTCGAGGACCTCAAGAAGGACGGGCTGATCCGCGCCTACGGCGTGTCGGTGCATTCCCCCGACGAGGGGCTCGCGGCCATCCAGTCCACCATGCCCGACACGATCCAGTTGGTGTACAATCTGGCGCGCCGAGAGGCCGAGTCGGCGTTTTTTCCCGCCGCGCGCGCCGCGAACCTCGGGGTGATCGTGCGCGAACCGCTCGCGAACGGCTTCCTCGCCGGGCGCTACGGGCCGGACAGCACGTGGGACAAGAGCGACATTCGCGCCCGGATGCCGCAGCAATACGTGACCCAGCTGATCGCGCTCGGTCACCGGGTGCGCGAGCTTGCGGCCCGAACCGGCGCGAGCGCCGCGCAGCTCGCGCTCAAATTCGTGCTGGACAACCCAGCCGTCTCGACCGTGATTGTAGGAACGAAAACCGTGGCGCAGGCTGCCGAGAACTTCGACGTGGAGACGTGATGCCCAACAAGACCGCTGTGATGGAAACGGCGCGCGGGACCCTGGAGCTCGACCTGTACGTCGACGAGGCCCCCAACACCGTCGCCAATTTCGAGAAGCTCGCCAACGCAGGATTCTACGATGGCACCAAATTCCACCGGGTGATCCCCAATTTCATGATCCAAGGCGGCGATCCCTACTCCAAATCCGGCAAGGGAGCGGTTGGCACCGGTGGACCCGGGTACACGATCAAGTGCGAAACCAGCACGAACACCCACAAGCACGTGGCCGGCACCCTTTCGATGGCCCACGCCGGTAAAGACACCGGGGGCAGCCAGTTCTTCATCTGCCATGCGCCCCAGCGACACCTCGACGGCGTCCACACAGTGTTCGGCCAGGTCACCAAAGGCCTGGACGTCGTGAATGCGATCAGGCAAAACGACGAATTGAAGTCGGTGCGGGTCCGCTGACGATCGGCGACTCCCCCGCTCACCACTCACCAACTCGGAGCACCTCGATCATGCGGAGCTGCATCGGCATTCTCGTAGCGCTTGGAGCCCTGGCCGCTCCCGCGGCGGCGCAATCCGGCGCATTCGTGACCACTATCGGCCGGGACACCTTGGCGGTGGAACGCTATCAACGCAGTGCCAACCGGATCGATGGTGAGCAGGTGATCCGGGCCCCACGCACCCAACATCGGATCTACGCCGTCACGCTCGGCGCCAACGGCGCCGTCCAACGGTTCGAGTTGACGACCCACAACCTCTCCGGCGACGGCCCGGCCGAGCAGAAGTCCTCGATCCAGTTCCAGGGTGACAGCGCGTTCGTGACGCTGGCCGACGGCAAGATCCAGCGCGTCGCGGCCCCCTCGGGCAGCGCGCCGTTTGTGCTGAATGTCTATGGCCTGGTCGAATACCTGGCGGGACGCGCGCGCGCGGCCGGGGGAGACGAGTACCAGACGACCGGCGTGTCCCTGAACACGAACGCCCCCGTGGCGATCGTGCTGAAGCGCGTCGGACAGGACTCGCTGACCATCATGATGGGACCGGTCGGCCCGCTACGCTTGCGGGTGGACCAGACGGGCCAGCTGCTCGGGGTCTCGGGCGTCGGCAGCACCATGCAAGTGTCGGTCGAACGGGTAGCCTCCCTCGATATCGCCGCGATGGGTCCGGCGTTCGCCAACCGTCCGTTGGGGGTGCTGTCGCCGACGGATTCGGTGCAGGCCACCGTCGGCGGCGCGACGCTGTCGGTGAAATACGCCCGGCCCGCGGTGCGCGGCCGTGTGATCTTCGGCGGCGTCGTGCCCTGGGACCAGGTGTGGCGCACTGGGGCGAATGCGGCCACGATCTTCACGACCTCCGCCGACCTCGTCATGGGCGGGACCACAATCCCGGCCGGCAGCTACAGCCTCTGGACGATTCCCTCCAGCGCGGGGTGGAAGCTCATCATCAACAAGAACACGGGCCAATGGGGCACGAACTACGATGCCCAGCACGATCTGGCCAAGCTCGACATGCAGACTGCGCCGCTCGATACGCTGGTCGAGCGGTTTACGATCGAGATCGCACCGAGCGGGCCGAGCGCCGGCTCGATCGCCCTGGCCTGGGAAAAGACGCGGGCATGGATCGCATTCGCGAAACAGTAATCGCTCGTCAGTTATCAGTCGCCAGTTGTCAGTTGTCGGTCAGCTGAAGACTGACAACTGACAACTGACAACTCTCATGCATCTCGACTTCGCCGTCGTCGCGGACTATGCCCTCGTCGACCAGTCCGGGAAGATCTCCGTCCTGGGCATCTTCCAGCACATCTGGGTGCAGCAGTTTCCCGCGATGCACCCGCGGCTGCACCTGGTGCTCCGATTGAAGGGCCGGCGCACCGAGATCGGAGAGCACGCGGTGCACATTCGCCTTGTGGACGATCACGGCGTCGAAATCCTCGGTGGCTCGGGCAGCGTGACCTTTGCGGAGCCGCCGGCGGGGGTCACCGAGATCGAGGCCGCGGCGATCCTCGTCTTCGATGTCCCGTTCCCCCATCACGGAGTCTACAAGTTCGCGATCACGCTCGACGGCGAGGGAGCGGCGGAGGTGCCGATCACCGTCAGCCAGATGCCCCAGCCCTCGACGTGACCCAATAGCGTTTGCGCGCCAGTCGGTTGCCGTTCCTGCTCGTCGCCGCCGCACTGGCCCTCGGGTGGAACCTGGGCGGGCATCGCCTGCTCGATCCTGACGAAGGGCGCAATGCCGAAGTGGCGCGCGAGATGGCGCTCACCAACGACTACCTCGTTCCGCACCTAGACGGCCTTCCCTACCTCGACAAGCCGATCGTGTATTTCGCCGCCGCCGCCCTGACGATGGAAATCTTCGGACCGACGGAGACCGCCGCACGGCTCCCGGCGTATCTCGCTACGCTCTTGACCATCGCGCTCGTTGCGTGGTTCGCCCGACGGCGCTGGGGGGCGAACGCCGGGTGGGTCGCCGGGATCGCGCTCGCGACGATGCCGATGGTGCTCGCCTATGCCCGCACCACGATCTTCGACAGCACGCTGGCGCTGTTCACCACCGCGGCGATTCTCTGCTTTGCCGAAAACCGGCCGGTGCTCGCCTGGGCGGCCGTCGGCGCCGGGGCGCTGACCAAAGGTCCGATCGCCATCCTGATCCCGCTGGCGACGGTGGTGCCCTACGCCTGGCTCGTCGGCGAGCGCATCCGGAACTATTTCCCGTGGCGCGGGCTGGCCGTCTTCGGGATCGTCGCGTTGCCCTGGTTTCTGGCCGTCACCGCGCGCATCCCCACGTTTCCGCATTACGTGTTCGTGCGTGAGACATTCGAGCGGGTGACGACACCGAGCTTCCATCGGACCGCCCCGTTCTGGTACTACCTGCCGATCCTGCCGGTCGCCGCCTTCCCATGGATCGTGCCGGTACTCGCCCGGCTCGGAGGCGGTCGCGTGAAATGGGCGTGGCATGCGCGACGCGTGAACCTCGCGGCCCGGGATCCGATCCTGTTGGCCTGTTGGGTGCTCGGACCGCTGGTCTTTTTCATGCTGAACCAATCCAAGCTGCCGCAGTACGTGCTCCCGCTGATGCCGGCGTTTGCGCTCGCCGCTGCTCGCGTGCTGACGCTCGACGGACTGGCGAGTGGATGGAAGGCGCTGGCCGGGACGGCAGGCGCCCTCGCCGTCGCGCTCTACACGATTCCCCTATGGCTGCCGCCTGCATCACACCTCACCGCCGCGGAGGTCGCGGCGATTCCTCCCACCGCGCGCGCCATCGCCGTGGCACTGCTCGCTTCGGCCGCCCTGGTGATTCTCGCGGTGCGGCGCTCGGATTTGACTCTCGCGGCCGCCGGCTACGCGGTGCTAGTGCTCACCATCCCGCTCGTCGGCGCCGATCTGCTGCGGGCCGTCGGCGAAGATCGTTCCGCGGCCGCGCTCGCAGATGCCGTGCGCGGCCGTGCCGTGCTGGCCGTATCGGCCTACCCACCCTCGCTGCCTTTCTATTTGCAGCGGCAGGTGCCCGTCGCCACCGCTCATGGCCGCGAGCTCACCAGCAATTTCATCGCGGACTACGTGGACGAGTATCGCGTCGTGCCCGGATCGCCGCTGCTCCCCGCCGACGCCTGGCAATCGGTGCTCGCGGAGTGTCGCGAGCCGACGGTGTTCGTCACCCGCCCGGTGGATCGCCACGTGCGGGAGGCGCTCGCGTCCCTCCCGATGCTGTTCCAGAGCGAGCGGTACGTGGCGTACGGGCCGTGCACGCCATCCTCCAGCCAAGTCCCCCCTCTCCGACCTGGAGAGGGGAACGGGGGGTGAGGCGGTGTGCGGGATCTTCGGCGTCGTCTCCCTCGGCGACGAGCCGCTGAAACACCCCGAGTGCCTGGCGCAAATGGCCAGCGCGCTCGCGCACCGCGGTCCCGACGGTGAGCGCATCGTCGGTCACGCGCGCGCGCGTCTGGGCGCCCGCCGTCTCGCCATCATGGACCTCACCACCGGCGACCAGCCGTTTCAGAGCCCCGACGGCGCCATCTGGATGGTGTGCAACGGCGAGATTTACAACTCTCCGGCGCTGCGCCGGGTCGCGACGGGATGGGGATACCCGTTCCGCTCGACCGGCGACATCGAGAACATCGTCCCCCTGTACGAGCGATACGGCCCCGACGCCGTGTCGCGGCTCGACGGGATGTTCGGCCTCGCGGTGTGGGACGACGCACGCAGCCGACTCGTGCTGGCGCGCGATCGCGCGGGTGAGAAGCCGCTGTTTTGGACCCGCGTACAGGGCGAGCTGCGGTTTGCGTCGGAGATCCAGGCCCTGCTCGTTTTTCCCGACCAACCGCGCCGGCTGAACGGCACCGCCGCCGCGCTGTACGCCGCGTTGGGCTATGTCCCGTCGCCCTCCACGATGCTCGATGGTATCCACAAGCTCCCGCCCGGGCATCTCCTGGTGGCGGAGGCCCGGGGAGTCGAGCTCCGGCCCTACTGGACCCCGCGAGAGGCCGCGTGCGCGGCATCGCCGCTGCGCGACGCGGCCCACCTGCGCGAGGTGCTGCTCGAGGCGGTCGGCCGCGAGCTGATGTCCGACGTGCCGGTGGGCATCTTCACGAGCGGCGGCCTCGATTCGTCGTTTCTCGCCGCCGCCGCGGCGCGGGTGATGGCGGGCGAGCGGATCCACACCTATGCGGTGCGGTTTCCCGAGCGGAACTACGACGAGAGCGCGTTCGCCGAAGCGGTGACCCACGACATCCGCACGGTGCACCATGTCGTCACCGCCGACGAGGACGCATTGTCGCGCGCGTTCGCGGTTGTGACCCAGAACCTCGCCGAGCCGGTCGGCGACCCGGCCATTCTCCCCACCTACCTCCTCGCCGACGCCGCCCGCGCCGACGTGAAAGTGGTGCTGTCAGGCGAAGGGGCGGACGAGCTGTTCGGCGGGTATCCCACCTACCTCGGCCACCGCGTGGCGCAGGCGTACCGGTGGATTCCCCACCCGGTCCGATCGGCGGTCCGTTGGGCGGTCGAGCAGTGGCCCGCATCCACCGGCAAGGTGACGCTCGAATTCTTGCTCAAGCAGTTCGTCGCCGGCGTGGAACAGCCCCCGGTGGAGCGCCACCTCGCCTGGTTCGGGGCGCTGGGCCCCACGCCGCAAGCCGTGGCCATGTGCGACCGCCTGCTCCAGGGGTTTCCCGACGACCCGATGAACCGCGTGCTGTGGCTCGATTTCCTGACCTATCTGCCGGACAACCTGCTCGTGAAGGTGGACCGCGGCACCATGCTCGCTTCGATCGAAGCCCGCGCGCCGTATCTCGACCGCGAGGTGATGGAACTGGCCCTCCCGGCTCCGTCGCGGCTCAAGGTGCGCGGCCTCACCACCAAGGCGATATTGAAGGAAGCGGCGCGCGGCATCGTGCCGGATCGCGTGATCGACCGGAAAAAGCGCGGTTTGTCGGTGCCCGTCGCGCGGTGGCTGAACACCGGGCTGGCCGATCTCGCCAGCCGCCACTTGGCCCGGCCGCGCGTGTTCCCCCGCGCCCCGACGGCCACGCTGCTGGCTGAGCACCGTGCCGGCCGGCGCAACCACGCTCGCAAGCTGTGGCCGATCCTGATGGCCGAGCTGTGGGCGGAAAAATGGAACGTGGAGACATGAACCGCTCGGACGCTCTGGCCCTGATGGAACAGCACACCAAGAACCCCGCCCTGCGCCAGCACATGCTCGCGGTGGAAACCGTGATGCGCGCGTACGCGAAGCAATACGATGGGGACGAGGACGCATGGGGGCTGGTCGGGCTGCTGCACGACTTCGATTACGAAGCGTACCCCAATCACGAGCACTCCCCCACCGACGGTCACCCGGCCTGGGGCGTCCGGCTGTTGCGCGACAGCGGCGTTTCGGAGGAACAGTGCCGGGCGATTCTGGGCCACGCGACGTATTCGGGAGTGCCGCGGGACACCGTCATGGCGAAAGCCCTGTTCGCCGTGGATGAGTTGTGCGGGTTTCTCGTCGCGTGTGTGTTGGTGCGGCCGTCCCGCAGCTTTGCGGATCTCGAGGTTTCCTCGGTGAAGAAGAAGCTCAAGGACAAAGCGTTCGCCCGTGGCGTGAATCGCGACGACGTGCGAATCGGCGCGGAAGAGCTGGGCGTGCCGCTGGACGAGCACATTGCTTTCTGCATCGCCGCGCTGCGACCGGCCGAGCAGGCGCTCGGACTGGGATCGACGGCGGCGCCCGCCGGGTGACGTCGGCGCCGTCGCGCGCGGCGCCCGCGGTGGAGGAACGGCGGGACGAGCTGGCGCGCGCCATCGAGCGTACGGCGAGCGCCCGCGCGATCGCCGGCAATACGCTCGCCCACCATCCCGACAGCCCCGCCGCCATCGAGGCGATCATCGCCCTGATCGTCGGCGCGGGCGAGTGGATTCACTTCGAGAATTACATCATCCGCGCTGACCGTACCGGGCGCCGCGTCGCCGACGCACTCGCCGAGCGCGCCCGCGCCGGCGTGCGAGTGCGAATCCTGTACGACGCCCTGGGCTCGTTCGGCACCCGCTCCCGCTTCTGGCGCACCTTGCGCCGCGCCGGCGTGGAAGTGCGCGCGTTTCACCCGATCATTTCGGGAAATCCGTTCGACATTTTCATGCGCGACCACCGCAAACTGATTGTGGCAGACGGGGTGCGCGCAATGCTCGGCGGCCTGTGCATCGGCGATGAGTGGGCGGGCGACCCGGCGCAGGGACGCGAGGCGTGGCGCGACACCATGCTCACGGTGTGTGGGCCCGCCGCGGCCGCCCTCGACACGACGTTCGCCTACGTGTGGAAGCGCACTGGCGCCCCGATCGCCGCCGACGAGCTCAACGCCGACCCCGAACCGTGCGGCGACGTCGCCGTGCAGGTCGTGGCCGGCGTGCCGTTTGAGGGGCGCATCTACCGGGCCACCCAATTGATCGCCGCCGCCGCGCGGGAGCGACTCTGGATCACCGACGCCTACCTCGTCCCGCCGGCGCCGCTCTACGCCGCCCTGCTCGAGGCGGCCCGCGCCGGCGTGGATGTGCGGCTGCTCGTTCCCAGCGCGAGCGACCTCCCCGTGATCCGCAACGCCACGCGCGCTGGCTACCGCGAGCTGCTGCGGGCCGGCGTGCGCGTGTTCGAGTGGCTCGGGCCCATGATCCACGCCAAGACGCTCGTCGCGGACCGTCACTGGGCCCGCGTCGGTTCGAGCAATCTCAACGTGTCCAGCCTGTTCGGGAACTTCGAGCTCGACGTCCTGACCGACGACACCACCTCGGCGGACGAGCTGGCCGCCCAATTCCGACGCGACCTCCAGGGCAGCCGGGAAGTCGTGCTGCAACCGCGGCACCGCAGGCTCCCGGCTCGTCTCGTCGGCACGAGCCACCAGGGCGAGAGTGCCGGCGACGCCTCTTCGCCGGCGCCGCCGGTGCGCGCACGTCGCCACAAACGGTCCCGCTACGAATTCGGCGCGGTGGCGGTGGTGGCGTTTCGCCGCGTCGCCGGCGGGCTGCGGCGCGCGCTCGTCGGAACCGTCGCCCTGTTCTTCGTGGTCATGGGGGTCCTGCTGCTCGCCTTCCCGCGCGTCATGGCCGGGGTGCTTGCCGCCGGAGCATTCTGGCTGGCGGTGGGATTCGGTGTGTACGCCTTCGGAAAACGCCGGATTCGCGAGCGCGACGACGGCGACTGACCCGCAACGCCCGGGAGGGCCCGCGCGTACTGCTCGGGGAGTGGACGAGCCGCGGTTGGCCGCTCGCGCCCAGGCGGGCGACCGGACTGCGTTCGGGGAGTTAGTCGAGCGGTACGCCGACCAGGCCCGGCGCGTCGCCCGGGCCGTTCTCCAGGACCCCGACGACGCGGATGACGCTGCCCAGGACGCCTTCCTCGCCGCGCTGGTGAAGCTCAAGCAGTACGACGCCGCCCGGCCATTCGGGCCGTGGCTGATGCGGATCGTCGCGAATGCCGCCACCGACCGGCGGCGCCGGCGCACCGTGCGACGTGCGGAAATGCTCGACGAGGGGCACATCGGGGGCGGCCCACAGCCCGACGCGATCGCCGAGCGCGCGGTGCTGCTCGGGCGGCTGCGGAAAGCGCTCGCCGAGCTGCCGGAGCGACGCCGCCTCGCGGTAGTACTGTTCGACGTAGAAGGCTACGCGCACGCGGAGATCGCCGAGATCCTGGGAATGCCGGAAGGAACCGTCCGTTCCGAGGTGTTTCACGCACGACGACACCTTCGGACGCTGCTGGCAGACTGGAGGGACCAACCATGAAGGACTCGATGACGCCGTTCGATTCCCGCCCCGATCCGGTGTTGGGAGCGGCACTGCGTGACGCCCTCGCACCGGGAGACTCCGCGGCGTTCGTCGCGCGCGTGCTGGTCGCGGCCAATCGCCCGGCCGCTCCGCTTGACGTGCTGGCGGGCTGGTCGCGCCTCGGAATCGCCGCCGCGGTGCTCGTGGCGCTGTTCGCGGGCATGGCGGTCGGTCGCGATACCGGGGCCGAGGACGCGGAGACCACGAGCCAGGATGTCGTCATCATGGCGGGAGCCGAAGCGCCGGCGGCAATCACGTTGCTCGCGTCGTTCCCGGAACGTTGAAGGGAGTCAATTGATCATGTTGAGTCGTTCCAAAGCATGGGCCGTGGGACTCCTCGCCGCCGTGTTCGTGGCTGGCGCGGCCGGTGGGGTCGTCGCCAGCCGGTCGACGCGACACGCTCCGCGGATGGGTCGCGGTCCGGATGGCATGTCCGAGTATCTGGCGCAACGCCTCGAGCTGAGCCCCACCCAGCGGGATTCGGTACGCGCCCTCATCTCCCGCCATCACGCGGACATGGAGGCGATCTGGCGCACGGTGCGGCCGCGGCTCGATTCCCTGCGGGCGGTGGTGAACGAGGAGATCCGCACCCAGCTGACGCCGGCCCAACAGGACCGCTACACGCAACTGCTGGACGAGCTCGAGCATCAGCATGATCGGCGCCGTCACAAGGACAGCACCAATCCAGGACCGGGACGGCACTAATGCGCGGACTCCATTTGCTGCTGGCATGCGCCTGCGTCGCGCCGGCCGCGGCCCAACAGCCAGACACCACGACGGCCCCCACCCAGCAGGTGACCCTCGACGAAGCGATCCGGCGGGCGCTCGACGTGCAGCCCGCCATGGTGCAGGCGCGCGGCGACCAGCGGAACGCGGGCGCGTCCGCGCGCTCCGCCTGGGGAGCG
>DATBLG010000113.1:0-25313 GCA_036555485.1 Gemmatimonadales bacterium
TCGATCCAGTCGTCGAAATTGTTCAGCCTCCGGACCATGGCTAGCGGCTCCTCGTAGCGAGTGACGCGCCGAGACGCTCTCGCGCCTCGGCTGTGGCGAACAGCTCGTGTTGCATCGCAATCTCGAGATCCAGCATGTCGACGAGGGCGGCGCGCTCACTGCGATAAATCGCCTCTTTAGCGCGTTGCACCGCGAGTGGTGGATGACCCGCCCACACCGCGGCCAGCCCCCGCGCCTCGGCCAGCAACCGGTCACCGGGGACAACACGGTCGACCATTCCCATCGCCTGCGCCTCGCCCGCCGGGACCATGCGCGCGCTCCAGATGAGCTCGAGCGCGCGCGAGGGGCCGACCAGGCGCGGCAAAAAGTAGCTGCCACCCCAATCGGGGCCGATCCCCAGCTTGTGGAACACCTGCCCCAGCGACGCTCCCTCGGCGGCAAGTCGATAGTCGCAAGCCAAGGCCAGGTTCGCTCCGCCGCCGGCGGCAGCGCCGTTAATGGCCGCGATGACCGGCTGGGGCGCCGCACGAATCACCAGGGCGATCTCCTTGCCCGCCGCGACCAACTTTGGGCCGTCGCGCTCGAGGATCGTGAGGTCGGCGCCGGCGCAAAACGCGCGCCCCGCGCCGGTGACGATGAGAACCCGGGCGTCCTCGCGCGATACGAGCGAGCGCAGGCCGGCGAGCAGAGCGTGGCACAGCTCCGGGGTCAGCGCATTCATCTTCTCGGGTCGGTTCAGCGTCACCGTCCCGATGCTGTCGACCAGGTCGACCCGGACCAGTTCCGAGCTCACACGCGCTCCACGATCATCGCGATTCCCTGGCCGACGCCGATGCACATGGTGGCCAACCCGAACCGGGACTTCGTCCGCCGCAGCGCATAGACGAGTGTCGTCAGGATCTTGGCACCGGTACAGCCAAGCGGGTGTCCGAGGGCGATCCCGCCGCCGTAGATGTTGACCGTGGCCGGGTTGAGCTTCAGCTCTCGAATACAGGCGATCGCCTGGGCGGCGAACGCCTCGTTCAGCTCGACGAGATCGATCTGGTCGATCGTGAGCCCGGCTCGGGCGAGCGCCTTCTGCGTCGCGGGGATCGGGCCGAGCCCCATGCAGCTGGGATCGACGCCGGCCACGGCGGTGGTGACGATCCGCGCCAACGGCTCGGCCCGACCACGATCCGCGGTCACGAGCAGGGCCGCCGCCCCGTCGTTGATGCCGCTCGACGTGGCCGCCGTGACAGTGCCGTCCTTCCGAAACGCCGGCTTCAGTTTGCCCACACTCTCGAGCGTTGTCCCAGGGCGCGGATACTCGTCTTTGGTGAACAGCGAGCCATCGGGGAGGGGGACAGGAACGGTTTCCTCAGTGAAGACACAATCCTGCAACGCCCGCTCCGCGCGATGCTGACTTTCCACCGCAAACGCGTCCTGTTCCGCACGGCTGATCTGGTAGCGCTCGGCGACCAGTTCTGCCGTTTCGCCGAGCGAGATGGTCCACTCCTTCTTGAGACGCGGGTTGACGAACCGCCAGCCCACCGTCGTGTCGGCTACATCCGGGGTTTTGCGACTCCACGGCTCCCCCGACTTGAGCGTCACGTAAGGCGCCCGGGTCATGCTCTCCACGCCCCCCGCGAGGAATACCTCGCCTTCGCCGGCCTTGATGGCCTGCGCCGCGGCCGCGGCCGCTTGCAACCCGGAGCCGCACAGCCGATTCACGGTCTGTCCCGGTATTTCGACCGGCAAGCCAGCGAGCAGCAGCGCCATCCGGGCGACGTTGCGGTTGTCTTCGCCGGCCTGGTTCGCGCACCCGAGAATCACGTCGTCGATGGTTTTCGGGTCGATCCCTGAACGTTCGACCACGGCCTTGAGCGGGACCGCGGCGAGATCGTCCGGCCGGATGCCGGCCAACGAGCCGCCGTGTTTGCCGACTGGCGTTCGCAGGGCAGCACAGATGAACGCGTCGGTCACAGGCCGACCCAGACCGTCTTGGTTTCGAGGTAGCCGTCGAGGGCGTCTCGGCCGAGATCACGCCCAAACCCGGAGGCCTTGAATCCGCCGAACGGCGCGCCCGAGTCATAGAAGTTGTAGCTGTTGATCCAGACGGTGCCGGCGCGGATGGCCCGCGCCGCGCGGTGCGCCTTCTGGATGTCCTTGGTCCAAATGCCCGCCGCCAGCCCGTACATTGAGCGGTTGGCCAGCTTCACACCCGCATCGAAGTCGTCGAACGTGAGCACGGCCAGCACCGGGCCAAAAATCTCTTCACGCGCGATCGTCATCTCGGGCGTTACGCCGTCGAACACGGTCGCCTCGACGAAATAGCCTTTGCCGTTCGGCTGCACGGCGTTGCCGCCGGCCATGAGGGTGGCGCCTTCCGCGACGCCCTTCGTGATGTAGGAGAGCACGGTCTCGCGTTGCTTTTTGGAGACCAGCGCCCCGAGACGGGTGTTTTTGTCGAGCGGATCCCCGGGCGTGAGCTTCTTGGCCCCCTCTGCGAGCTGTTCCACCACCTGGGCGTGCGCGCTCCGTTCGACCAGTAGCCGGGAACCGGCGGCGCAGACCTCGCCTTTGCCGTAGAAGATGCCCGTCAACGCCCCACGCACGGCGGCCTTCAGGTCGGCGTCGGCGAAGATGAGGTTCGGGCTCTTGCCGCCGAGCTCGAGCGTGACACGCTTGTTGGTGTCGGCCGCCATCTTCATGATCTGGCGACCCACCTCGGTGGACCCGGTGAACGAGATCTTGTCCACGTCGGGGTGCCGCACCAGCGCGGCGCCGGCGGTGGAGCCTCCACCCGACACCACGTTGAACGCGCCCGGAGGGAATCCCGCTTCGAGCGCGATCTCGGAGAAGGCCAGCGCGGTGAGCGGCGTTTCGGACGCCGGTTTGAGAATGATGGTGCAACCGGCCGCCAGCGCCGGCGCGAATTTCCAGCTGGCGATGTTGAGCGGGAAATTCCACGGCACGATGGCCCCCACGACCCCGACCGGCTCGCGCAGCGTGTAGCAAAAGAACGGGCCATCAACCGGGAGCGTGTCGCCCGTGATCTTGTCGGCCCACCCGCCGTAATAGCGCAGCGTGTTGACCGTCATGGTCAGCTCAATCTTCGATTCGAACAGCGTCTTGCCGTTGTGCGCCGTCTCGAGCCGCGCGAACTCGTCCAGCCGCGCCTCGAGCAGGTCGGCCGCTTTGGTGAGCATCCGCCCACGTTTGCGTGGCGACAACGCCCGCCAGCTCTCGGATTCGAAGCAGGCGCGCGCCGCGGCCACGGCGGTGTCGACGTCGGCCGCGTCGCCGGAGGCCACCTCGGCGATCACTTCCTCCGTGGCGGGATTCTCCACGGGGAAACGCTTGCCGGCGACCGCCGGTCGCCACTCGTTATTGATGAACAGGTCCGTTTTCACCGGCCCTTGAACTCCGCCATGCGCTTCTCGGTGTAGGCCGCGATGCCTTCTTTTGCATCATCGCTCTGGAACAGCTGCTGCTGCAGCTCGCGCTCGATGGCCAGCCCGGATTCGAACGGCACTTCGGCCCCCGACTGCACCGCCCGCTTTATCAACCCAACGGCCTTCGACGCCTTGTGTGGCGGGCAGAACTGCTTCGCATAGAGCAGCACCTGGTCCCAGAAGGTCTTTGCCGGGAACACCTCATTGACCATGCCCAGGTCCTTGGCCGTGTCCATCTGGTACGTCTCACCTTTGACCATCATCTCGATGGCTTTGGATTTCCCCACCAGGCGGGCGAGACGCTGGGTGCCACCGGTCCCCGGCAGCACGCCGAGGCTCACTTCTGGAAGGCCGATCTTGCCGGCGTTTTCCTTCGCGAGACGGATGTCACAGGCCATGGCGATCTCGAGTCCGCCGCCCACGGTGTGGCCGTTCAACGCCGCGATGGTGAGCTTCGGGGTGTGCTCGAGGCGGTTCAGCGTCTCGTTCGCGTGCAGGCAGAAGAAGTACTTGTAGCGAGGCGTGATGCTGTTCAAATAGCTGATGTTGGCGCCGGCGGAGAAGAACTTGTCGCCGGTGCCGCGCAGCACGATGACGTGCGCGGCGTCGTCGAACCGCGCTTGGAGAATCGCGTCGTCGAGCTGCCGCATCATCTCGTGGGTGTAGGTGTTGGCCGGCGGATCGTCCAGCTCGATGAGCGCGAGGCCATCCTCGACGCGATAGCGGACGAGGGTCTTCACTTGGGGCTCCGTCATGGTCGCCATGTCTGTTCTCAACCTCCCTGAGCCGTGGAACGGGCCTCGGCGAATCCGCCGAGGAAAATGCGCGTGATGAGCTCCGCAAGTCGCTCGGCGTCGAGCGGTCCGGCGGGGTCGTACCAGTTGTAGATCCAGTTCATCATCCCGAACAGCGCGTACGCCGTGGCGGAACGCTCCACCGGCACCAGCTCGGGGGCGGCGTCGCGCAGCAGCCCCTCGAGGCGATCGACGTAACGACGCTTGAACTGGGTGATCTGCCGCAACCGCTCGCCGCCGAGTGCGGCGGCCTCGTGGGATAGCACCTTCATCTCCGCCATGTGAGCGGCGAAAAACGAGACGTGGTGTCGAATGAATGCGGTCAGTCGTTCGTGGGGATCGACGGCGCCGGCCAGCGCCGACTCGGCCCCCTCCAACACCTGGGTGAAACAGCGCGCCTGGATGTGATACAGCAGGTCTTGTTTGCCGGGGACGTAGTAGTACATCCCGGCGAGCGACATGCCGCTTGCCGCGGCGAGATCGCGCATGGTGGTGCGATCGTATCCCCGGTCGGCAAAGACCCGGGCGGCGTGCCCTAGCAGGGCGTCGAACCGCTCATCGTAAGGGCGCAAGGGTTTTCGAACGGTTGTTCGAACCGGCAAAGTACGCAGGCGCCACGGCCGGTGCAAGCCGGTGACGAGGCCTACATACCCTTAATTTTCTCCCAATTCCGACGTCAACCCTGAGCCCATGTCCCCAGCGGAACCGGTCGCCGCAGTGGCGGAAGATGCCGAGCTGATCGCCGCCTGGCAGGGCGGGGATGAGCGTGCTGCGGCCGAGTTGGTGCATCGGCATGCTCGGGCGTTGGCGCGGTTTCTGGCTGGAGCGGGAGCACCGGAAACGGACCTCGACGATCTGGTCCAGGAAGCCTTCATCCGGGCGTTTCGGGCGATCGCGACGTTCCGCGGTCAGTGTCAGTTTCGCACGTGGCTGCTGGCAATCGGCGGCAACGCCTTGAAGGATCTGGGGCGTCGATTGGCTCGGCGCCATGTGGTCCCGCTGGACGAGCATCTTGCTTCGCGGGACGGCGACCCGCACGAGCGTGCCGAGGCCGGTGAGACGGAGGAGCGGCTCCAGCGCGGCCTGGAACGGTTGCCGCGCATGCAACGCGAGGTATTCCTGCTGCGA
The DNA here is from genome assembly GCA_036555485.1 of Gemmatimonadales bacterium. Taxonomy (GTDB): domain Bacteria; phylum Gemmatimonadota; class Gemmatimonadetes; order Gemmatimonadales; family GWC2-71-9; genus DASTHG01. The sequence continues at coordinate 5,357 of DATBLG010000113.1, forward strand.
GCGCAACAGGGGTTGGAGTACACGGAGATCGCGGCTGCGCTGGACACGTCACCCGGAGCCGCCCGAGTGCACTACCACCATGCGGTGAAACGCCTGAAGGAGTGGTTGAAATGACCGACGATCGGATGGATGACGCCAAGCTGGAACAGCTCGCCCGGCGACTTGGTGCTGGGGCCGCGGAGCGGCTGAACGTCGAGCGTGTCGCCGGGGCGGTGGTGGAGCGCCTGCGTACCGAACCCGAGGTCGGGCGCCACGGTCCGTCGCCGTGGTGGAGGCAGCCCCGATGGCTCCGGGCTGCCGCTGTTGTTGTCTTGATGATCGGGGTCGGAATGGTCGTCCGAGGGCGTCTGCCGACCGGGTCGCGCCATCAGGCACACTACATCGTCGAAGACCTCGAGGATCTCTCCGCTAACCAGCTGCGGGAAGTCCTCAGCACACTGGACGAAACGCTCCAGGCCGCCACTCCGCCGTCCTCGGAGGATGACTTGAACGACCTAACGACGGAGCAGCTGCAGGCGCTGCTGCGGTCACTGGAGGGATGATGCGGACGCTCATCTGGGTACTGGGGCTGGCGGTGGTACCTGCTCTCTCGGCCCAGGACTCGGCCGGCCCGCCCGATTCCGTTCAGCGGGAGCGGTTGCAGGAGGAAATCGACCGACGCTTTGGTCAGGTGGTGCAGCAGCGGCTCGGCCTGACCGAGGATCAGAGCGCCCGGCTGCGCGCAACCGAAGAGCGGTTTCGCGCGCGGCGCCGCGAAGTCTTGCGGCGGCAGCTCGCGCTGCGCTTCGCCCTCGACGGCCAGATGCGACCCGGCCAGGCCGCCGATGCCGATAGCGTGCGCCACCTGATGGACGGGATCCAGGGAAACCGCGTCGAGTTGGTCCAACTGGAGCAGGATCAGGATCGCGAGATGGCCGAGTATCTCACGCCGGTGCAGCGGGCGCAGTATCAGATGCTGCGCGAACGGCTGTTGGCCAGGCTCCAGGAGGTGCGTCGCGAGCGCGCCCTCGGGCGAGGGCAGGGCGTGCGGCCCCGAGACGGACCGAGACCACGAGAGACTCCGAGACCACGAGAAACCCCGAGACGGCGGCCGAGACCCTAGCCGCTATATTCCGCCGCACGCCCGGGTGGCGGAACTGGCAGACGCGCAGGACTCAAAATCCTGTGCCGGCAACGGCATGCGGGTTCGATTCCCGCCCCGGGCATATACCGAATCTGCCGCACACGCTGCGCTCGATCGCCCTCAGAACATGAATCCGAGTCGTCCATAGAAGGCCGTTCGCTCGGGACTGCGGGCGATCGACAGCGTCACCGTACTGCCGCGTTCCAGGAACGCCAGCCACACCCCACCACCGACGGCGGCGTGCCACCGATCGGAACGCTCGCCATCGAGATAGACCCTCCCGATGTCTCCCAACCCGTGGACACCGAGATCGCCCGGTAACAGGAGTCGAAAACTCGTGAGGAAGAGCCGTACCTCCCCGTTAGCGAACAGCGCTGCATTACCTGCAAAGCGATTCTCATTGTAGGCGCGCAGCGTGGTTGCCCCTCCCACGTATGCGGCGGCGTGGAATGGCGCGGTTCCCCAGACGCGTTTTCCGCCCAACCGCGCGGCGAGGGTAACCCGTGCAGGATTCCCGACGCTCACGTAGGTCGCGGCCTCTCCCTCTGCTAGACCGTAGGCACTCGTTGCATCGAGCACAGCCGGGACGATGCGACCGCGCGCCCTGAGGTGCACCCCTCGCCGCGGGGCCCAAGGCCGGTCTCGAGTGTCAACGTCGAGACGCGCTTCCATCCCGCTCTGCGCGAAACGGTCCGCCCCATATGGCCGCAGCGAGTCGATCAAGTTGCCTCGACCCAGCTCGGTCTGGGCGAACTCAAAGAAGGGACCGAGGCTGATGCGGCTGTTCGGTGGAAACACCGTCAGGGAGGTGGCGGCGGAGACCTGTTGCTGGGTGACCTTGTAGAAGGTCTTCGGTCGATCCAGGAACGTTTCGTTCCCGAACCCGTGGAAGCGAACCAGGTCGATACCCGAGTACCGCAAGCTCAAGGATCCCCAGGCACGTCGGGGGAGATTGCGAAAGTCGCCGTCGTAGGTGACCCGGAACCGTCCATGGCCCGTTGCGAACACAGCTCCAAGACTGACCCGTGAGCCGTAGGGCACCTTATGGAAAGCGTATCGGTAACGGACCACTCCCATGCCGATGAGTGGGCCCAGGTCTGGTTGAAAGCCAAGCCGGGGAGCAGGAACCCAATGGGTGCCCCAATCTCTGACCGGATCGCCGAGATCCCGTGGAGGCAACGCGGACCGGGTGTCGCTGCACGAGCGGGGCGGGCTCAGCGGGTAGGTGTCCTTGCGGGGCGGAGGCTGAAAGCGACGCTCGTCGGTCTCGGTCCCGGGGCCGCGAACAAAATGGTTGTCGCCCTCTGAATCGTAGAAAAAGGTCCTGGTGAGCAGTCGTCGCACAATCGGCAGACCCACGGTGGACGAATCGATCATCACATCGTCCCCGGCTCCGCCAGCCACCCGTACCGTCGCGCTGCGCAACGCCCGTCCCCGAACAATCGCTCGGTCGTGACCGCGAGCGAGGTCGAGACGGATCTCCCGGGTTTCGCTGTTCGTGAAGGTGCGCGTGAAATACACCGCGTTTGGTGTTGCGGCGGGGGAGATGCGTACGCGGACCCGGGTATCGTCCAGGCGCTCGATTTCCACCAGGTCGTTATCGTCGGTGCCGCGCACCTCGGCGTACTTCGCGATGAGGGGATAAAACTCCTCAACCGCCTCCTGCAGACGATCGCGTCGCCGCTGCAAGGCCAGCAGCAGCCCTGTGCCATGCCGCTCGTGCATCGAGGGCGGCAGTCGTCCGACGGCCGCTTCGAGGATCGAGTCCGTGAGCTGGCGTTGCACCGCCTGCGCGACGGAATCCCACACGGGCTTCTCCAGGGATACGAGGAACCGTCGGTCCATCGCGCGCGCCGACCACGTGAGTCCGTACATGCTTGGATACGACGCCTTGAAGCTCACGAGCTGAGGCCAATAGTACCGCGCCAACGACAGCACAAACCCGTCGAGTCGGGCAAAGGCCTGGTCTCGATTGCGAGGGATCGGTCGCCAGACGCGACCGTGCCCTGCGTCGTAGCTGGCCCACGTCCATTGGTCGAAGTTTCGATCCCAATCGCCGACCAGGATGTCGATCAGCCGCGCCGTGAGGTATGCGCGCGCGTCCACGCGATCCGTGGAAGACGCGGCAATGCGATTCCAAACGAGTTCAGTCTCCTCGATGCTATCGGACGCCGCGAACCCTGCGTCCGGACGAACCTCGACCGTGCCGAGCGTGCCGGCGAATGACTGGCGAAAGTCCTGGAGCGCCGGGTGATCCGGCATGACACGGAGTTGGGGCTCGGCGTGCGGAACCCCGACCGCGGTGAGCAACGGGGCGACGACCAGCGCGCCGGCAGGGTGGTGCGAGGAAACCTGATCTTGAAGAAGGTTGGCCGCAGGGGTCCGGCGCAGGCGAGCGGGCAGCCGCGCCCGTGCCGGGTCCTTGTCGGCGGAGCGAAATACGTACTGGTGTCCGTCCGTGCCTCGCATCCGCAGCGATGCTGTTTGGAACTCACCGCTCAGGCATAACGGGGTGAGTCCACCGGCGAGGCGCTCCAGGTCGAGCACTTCGACGTGGAGCGGCTGGGTCCACAGGTCGCGGTAGTTATTGCCCAGCATCCGGCGTTGCAGCCAGCCGGCGCGGTAATGCGCTCCAGGGATGAGCTGCGCGCTGTCGTGGAGTGTATCGCGGGTTTCTTGCGCGCCGAGCGCCGGCGCGATGATGGCGACGATGGTGCAGACCGGCCAGACAACGGAGCGGGGCATAGGTCCTGCGCGACCCCTGGTGAGCGCGACTCCGGAATCTGTGCGCCGACCAGGGGGCCGGTAAGCCCGTTGGGCCCAGATGAGGCGTTTCTAGAACAGGTTCGCCGATCGCACCCGGAAATCCACGTTGTCGTGCACCCACTTCCACAGATCGGCCTGATGCTCGAGTGGGAGATCGGGTTTGAGCTGGGTGCGCCAGCCGGCCATTACCTGCGCCTCCTCGGTCCACAACCGGACCCGCTTGCGCCGGATCTGCTTCTTCCAGTTGTCGCCGACCGTCGGGCTGGCATAGAGCAGCCGTACCGTCACGCTGCGCGAGAGAAACTCGAGTGGCGCGACGTCGATCCCCGCATAGGGATCCTGTCCCGCGGCGAGCCGCGTGCCCGGCGTTGCGTCGGGCACGCCGTCGCTCAGCACGACGATGTTGAGAGGCGCGAGGATCAGCCCACGCTCTTTCACCATGCCGGCCACGCGCTGGAAAAAGGCATTGAAATCGGTGTAGGGATCGGTGGGCGGGAACCAGGTGCGGATGTCCGCGGCGATCTGGTCCACGGCGCGGCCCTGGAAATCGTTGATCGGGTGAAACGCCTTGGGCTCGCCCGGTCGCGCCCCCCCCACCGATCCCACGAACAGGGCGGTCGGGACGCGCAGTCCGCCCAGCCCATTCAAGTGCGCGTAGATGTAGTGCGCCGCGAATTCCACGGCGTCGTCGTACAGCCGCGAGTCGCGAAACGATCCACTGACATCGATCCCGATGACAAGCGTCGAGGACGCCGGCCGGTTGGCCTGCGACGCCGGCGTGCACGCCGCGAGAGCCAGCAGTGCGATGGTCGCCCTGGTGCGTCTCATGTGGTTGCTCCGGGGACGGGGTGCTTGGCGCTCGGGACGAGCTGCGGCGTGCTCGCGAGCACCTGCTCCAGATTGCGGAACGGCAGGGCAAAGACGGGCCGGCCCAGGAGCACCACCACGGCGAAGTTGACGCCGGCGGCGAGCAGCTGCAGGACCGGCAGGGACAGCAGCTCGAATACCTCCCGCGCTTCCTTCTTGAACCACTCGGCCTCGGCTTTGAGGGCGGCGATCGGGCCGCGCCAGAACTCGGGTTCGATGCTCGTCGCAGTCGCCCCCGCGCCCTGGGCGCCGGGGATGTTCTGGCGCGCCAGGATCCCGAGCAGCGCCGGGGTGCCGAACCGTCCAAAGAGGAACCACGTCATGGCGCGGATCCCGATCCACCCGAACGACGCGAGCGTCAGGGTCCAGAAGAATCCGAGCTGGAACCCGGTCTGTTGCGCGATCCACGGCGTGATTGCGTCGATCAGCTCGCGGTACAGGAACATCACCTCGAAGAACATCACGAACCCCTCGACCAGCGCCATAGAAACGATCTGGGACGTCTTGCGCGTGCGAATCGCCTCGACCAGCGCCTGAATCGCGGCGAAGCTCCCGGAAATGAGGATGAAGAGGAATGGCCAGAGGATCAGACTGACGGCGATGCCGGACAACTCGCTACCGGTCAAATCGGCGAGCACTTCGGTGACGGTGGGTCGCAGCGTGAACGTGAAGATCGTCGCTTCGAGCGCCGACCACGCGAGGATGAAGACAAACGCGATCCACGGAACACCCGGCTGGAAATACTGTCGCGTGGCCCAATCGAGCAGCGCGAACGGTCGGGTGAAAATGAACTTGATGAGGCGCACGAACAGCGAGCCCGCGAGCTTCACCAGGCCCCAGATCCACCCCGCGAGCACGACCCCGAACCGCACGAGCCCGGCCCAGTAGAACCACATCATCCGTCCCGCGTCCCACCACGACAGCAGCACCGCGGTCAGAAACCCGCCCCGTCCCGAGCGGAACGGGAGGGTGTACAGCGAGGCCATCGTACACCAGATCGCCGCCACCAGGAGCGCGATCGGGGGCAGCAGGAAGACGCCTTTAGCGGCGATGACCCCGGGACTCGCGCCGGAAGTGGCGAACCCCAGCACGATGGTCTGCCAGTCGAGAATCCACGTGAAGCCGGACGCAAGAAACTGAAGCGCACCCCGCCATTGTTCCGGGACGCTTTGTTGTAGGGACGCGAGCATGTGCTTACCTCAAGAGGGATATCGATCGGCGGCCGCGGGGAGAGGGATGTGACTCGAGGCGACTAGCCGGATGGAGCGGCGAAAGTACGCTGTCGGCCAAGTGGCCGGGGTGATCCGACTCACCGGGTTTTTGGCTACAAGCGTGGCCCGGTCGCCACAATTCCACCCGGGCCGGCGCGGGGGAGCACGGCGGCACAAGTAAAGTGCTTTGGCACAGAAAGTGCCCGCCATCAGGTCGTTCCGTGTGCCGTAACTCCTCTGTGAGGCTGTCACGTGGCCATCGCTCGCGCCCTACTTCGTAGCTCCGCCCTCGTCGGGCTGTCCCTGCTCATCGCCACGTGTTCCGCCGACAGCAACGCGCCGCCGGTCGCCACGCAGCTCGTGTTCCTAACCGACCCAGCCGGCGCCCTCGCGGGAACGACTCTCGCCCCGATCGTGGTCGAGGCACAGGACGCTTCGGGAAAACTCGTGACCGGTTTCGGCGCAGACGTGACACTCTCGATCGAGACGAATCCCGGCGGCGGCACGTTGGGGGGCACGACGACGGTGACCGCGGTCGGGGGCATCGCGACGTTCGACGACCTCACGTTGGAGCGCTCAGGCGCCGGCTACCGGCTGCAGGCCTCGGCGGGGAATTTGAGCTCGGCCACGAGCGCCACGTTCACGATCGACGCTGGGCCCGCGACCCAGCTCGCCTTCTCGGTGGAGCCGAGTACCCTCGCTGCCGGGACGCAGTTCAATCCCGTCGTCCAGGTCTCCGCCCAGGATGCCCTGGGCAACACCGCCGATGACTTCGTCGGCAGCATCACTGTCGCGATCGAAACGAATCCCGTGGGCGGCACCCTGAGCGGCACGGCTACCGTGACGGCGGTCGCCGGCGTCGCGACGTTCCCGACCCTAAGCCTCGACATCGTTGGCGTCGGGTACAGTTTCACGGCCACGACCGCCGCGTTGCCGGCCACCACGAGCGCCGCGTTCGATGTGATCCCCGGAGCGGCCACGCAGCTCGTTCTCACCGTGGAACCCACGAACGCGACGGCCACCGAGGCCATCGCACCCGCGATCGAAGTGAGCGCGCTCGATGGATCTGGGAACCTCGCGACGGGCTATACCGGCGACGTAACGCTGGCCATCGGGACGAACCCCGCAGTTGGGACATTGTTCGGGACGGCGACCGTGCAGGCGAACGGCGGCGTCGCCGTTTTCTCCGGCCTCAGTATCGACAAGGCGGGAACCGGGTACACGCTCGCGGCGACGGCGTCGGGTCTGACGGGCGCCACCAGTGCATCGTTCGATATCGCAGTCGGTGCAGCGACGCAGCTCACGTTTACGGTCGGGCCCGCGACGGCCATCGCCGGGGCGAGCATCGCGCCGGCGGTGGAAGTCACTGCGAAAGACGCGGGCGGTAACACCGTGACCGGCTTCACGGATGCGGTGACGGTGGCTATTGACGCTAATCCCGCGAGCGGGACTCTGTCGGGTACGACCACCGAGAACGCGATTGCCGGCGTTGCCACGTTCACGACGCTCAGCATCGACAAGAGCGGCACCGGGTACACGCTGTCCGTGACCGCGGCGGGGCTCAACGGAGAGACCAGCGCCTTGTTCGATATCGCGCCCGGGCAGGCGTCCCAGCTCGTTGTCACTGTTGAGCCCAGCCATACGGTGGCCGGTCTCATCATGGCGCCGGCCGTCGCGGTGACCGCGCAGGACGGCCTGGGCAATATCGCGATCGGCTTCGCGGGCGACGTCACGCTCGCGATCGGCACGAATCCCGGTGGCGGCACGCTGGCCGGCACGACCACGGTCCCGGCCGTCGCGGGAGTCGCCGTCTTCTCGACTCTCAGCATCGCGAAGGCGGGAAGCGGATATACCCTGTCGGCGAGCGCCACGGGTCTGACGGGCGCGACGAGCGCCCTATTCGACATCGCCGTCGGCGCGGCGACACAGGTCGGCTTTGTCGTTCAGCCAGCCGTGACGACTGCCGGGGCCGCCATCGCGCCCGCCGTCCAAGTGGCGGCGATGGATTTTGTCGGTAACACGGTGACGTCGTTCACCGGCGATGTGACCCTGGCCATCGGCACGAATCCCAATGGCGGCACGCTGTCCGGCACGCTGACGGAGGGTGCCGTGAACGGTGTCGCCAGCTTCGCGACGCTCAGCATCGAAAAGGCCGGAAACGGCTACACGCTCACCGCGGCGGCCGCGGGCCTCACGGGTGCGACAAGCGATCCCTTTGACATCGGTGGGGGAGCCGCGACCCAGCTGGTCGTGACCCTCCAACCCACGAGCACGACTTCTGGTGCGGCGATCTCCCCGGCCGTGGAAGTGACCGCCCGCGACGCTTTGGGCAACCGCTCCACGCAGTTCGTCGGCAACGTCACCGTGTCCATTACGGGGGGCACAGGCACCGGCGGGGCCGTGCTGTCCGGCACCAAGACGGTGGCGGCTGTCGCCGGTATCGCCACGTTCGCGACGCTCAACATCGACAAAGCCGGGACGGGCTATACCCTGTCCGCCGCGGCTTCAGGGCTGTCGGGAGCGACTTCCGATCCGTTCGACATCGCCGTCGGCGCAGCCACGCAGCTCGCGTTCACCGCGCAACCCACGACGACCACGGCCGGGGCTCCCATCGCGGCCGTTGAGGTCACCGCGCAGGATGCCGGTGGCAATACGGTGACGACCTTCACGGGCGATGTGACACTCGCCATCGGCACGAACCCGGGGAACGGGTCGCTCTCCGGGACCGCGACCGTCACGGCGGTTGCCGGCGTCGCGACGTTCTCCACCCTCAGCATCGACAAATCGGGAACGGGCTATACGCTGGCGGCCAGCGCCAGCGGGTTCAGCGGGGCGACGAGCGGTTCATTCAACATCAACGCCGGCGCGGCGGACCTGCTCACTGTTACCGTACAGCCGACCAATACTGTCGCCGGAGTGAACATCACTCCCGCGGTCGAGGTGACCGCGCTGGATATCCTGGGGAACGTCGCGACGAGCTTCACCGCGAACGTGACCGTAGCCATCGGCACCAATCCCTCGGCCGGCACGCTGAGCGGCACCAAAACGGTGGCCGCGGTGGCGGGGGTGGCCACCTTCTCTACCCTCAAGATCGACAAGGCCGGCATCGGATACACCCTGTCGGCAACGGCAACGGGACCGACGGCGGCCGTGACGTCGTCGTTCAACATTCTCGTCGGCACGGCGAGCCAACTCGTGTTCACCGTGCAGCCCGCGGCATCGACGGTCGCCGGTGCGACCATCACGCCCGCCGTCCAGGTGACGGCACAGGATGCGGCCGGGAATACGGTGCCGACGTTTAGCGGGAGTGTCACGGTGGCGATCGCGTCCGGAACGGGCACGAGCGGCGCGGTCCTGTCGGGGACGCTCACGGTCGGCGCGGTCAGCGGCGTCGCGAGCTTCTCCACGCTCAATATCAACAAGAGCGGCACCGGCTACAGACTGACCGCGACCTCGAGTGGCGTGAGCGCAGGCACCAGCGCCACCTTCGTGATCACCGCGGGTGCGGCGACCATGCTTGGGTTTACGGTGCAGCCGGTCACGACGATTGCGGGGCGCAACATCACCCCGGCTGTGCGAGTGGCGGCGCAAGATGCCCTGGGGAACACCGTCACCAGCTTCACGAGCGCCATCACCGTGGCCATCGGCACGAATCCGTCAGGTGGGATCCTGGGCGGGACCAAGGTCGTCAATGCCGTCGCGGGAGTCGCGACCTTCTCGACCTTGAATATCGACAAGACCGGCATCGGCTATACGCTTTCCGCTACGCGGGCCGGGTTGACCGGTGCGACGAGCACGGCCTTCAACATCACTGCCGGGGCAGCCACCAAACTCGCCTTCACCATCCAGCCTGTCTCGACGGCCGCATTGGCGCCAATCACACCGGCGGTGCAGGTGACGGCCCAGGACGCTCTGGGCAACACGGCGACGGGCTTTACGAGCAATGTGACGGTCGCCTTCGGGACCAATCCGGCCCCGGGCAGCGTCCTCTCTGGAACGAAAGTCGTCGCGGCGGTCGCCGGCGTCGCCACCTTCTCCAACCTCAGCATCGACTTGGCGGGGAACGGCTACACGTTGATGGCCACGGGGTCCGGACTGACGGCGGCGACGAGCGCCTCATTCGACATTACCACGGGGGCGACGCTCGTCTTCACCGTCCAGCCGACCACGACGGTCGCCGGTGTGACCATCACGCCAGCGATCAAAGTGACCGCGCGGGACGCGGGCGGGGCGACGGTCACCACCTTCGTCGGCAACGTGTCGGTAGCGATCGCTGCCGGCACCGGCGCCGCCGGGGCAGTTCTCTCCGGCACGACCACCGTGGCCGCGGTCGCCGGCGTGGCGACGTTCTCGAACCTCAGCATCAACAAGTCTTCGAGCGGCTACCGGCTGGCGGCGTCGGCCAACGGCTTCGCGACTGGCACGAGCTCCACGTTCACAATCAACGCCGGGCCACCGACGCAGCTCGGCTTCATTGTCCAGCCCAGTAACACACCGGCGGGAGCGCTGATCATCCCCGGTGTCCAGGTCGCGGTGCAGGATGCCCTGGGTAACAGGGTCTCCGGGATCTCCGGGAGCATCACGGTGGCGATTGGCACCAATCCTTCGGGCGGCGTGCTTTCGGGGACGACGACGGCGACCATCAACGCCGGCGCCGCTTCGTTCCCCACGCTCAACATCAACAATGTAGGGACCGGGTACACCCTGACAGCCACGTCGGCGGGCTATACGGGGACCATTAGCTCCTCGTTCAACATCACGGCGGCGGCGTCGACCAATCTGGTCTTCACGTTCCACCCCAGTATCACGGTGGCGGGGGTAAACATCAGTCCGTCGGTGGAGGTTACGGCGCAGAATGGCACCGGGGGGACCGTCACGAGCTTCACCGGCGCCGTGACCATCATGATCACAGCCGGTACGGGCGCCAACGGAGCGGTGCTTTCCGGTACGAAGACTCGCAACGCGGTCGCCGGGGTGGTCACCTTCAACGACCTCAACATCGACAAGGCCGGCACGGGCTTCAAACTGTCGGTCACGGCCGCCGGGGTCGCGGGCAGCACCAGCAACAGTTTCGTGATCGTCGCGGCACCGGCGACGCAGCTCGTGTTCAGCCAGCAGCCGACGGCGACGGCGGCAGGCGCGAGCATCACACCGGCGGTGGAGGTGAGCGCGCGCGATCAGTTTAACAACGTGGACAAGAACTTCACCGCCAACATCACGGTGGCCCTCGTGGCCGGTACGGGCACCCCCGGGGCGGTTCTTTCCGGCACGAAGGTCGTGGCCGCGATCCAAGGAGTGTCGACCTTCACAAACTTGAGCATCAACCTTGTCGGAACCGCGTACAAGCTCGGAGCCTCGGCCAGCGGGTTGCCGACGAAAGAGAGTAGCGGCTTCGCCATTCAGTAAGCGGGTGGATCACGGCTTGACGGGTCAGGGGGAGCCGCGCCAAGCTTCTGGACGTTTCTCTCGCTTTTTCGCGCGCGAGGTTGATGATGCCGCCCCAGCAATGGGCCCGCCTGCAAACCGACGTGAACGTCAAGCTGCGGCGCGGGGCTTGGTACCGGATTCTGAAGCTCGGACCGCTCGAGGCGGTGGTGGAGGTCAACCGGCGACCGCTCACGGTCGCCCGGACATTGTTGCAGATCGTCCAGGCGCCACCGACGCGCTGGACGATCGTGGCGGCGCCGCGCAATTCCACGCGCGTCCCGACCAGTTGGGGTGAGCGCTACGCTGTCTGCCCTGGGTGTCGTGGTCGCTCACCGATCGAAGGCCACCCCGCAAACATGCGGTGCACCCGTTGCAACGGGCTGTTCGAGTTGGCCTGGAACGAACCCTACCCGCTAAGCGCGTAGCCGGTTTTCCGGTAGATTCCGAGCGATGACCGCCCCGCAGCCCTTGCCAGAGCCGCGTCGTCTCTCTGCTGCTCGTTTCTCCCGGCCCACGTTGGACTTTCCCATGAAGCCCAGCCGGTGGCGCGAATTCTGGGCGACCCCGGTTCCGGTGTTGATCGCGGCTGGAGCGGCCGGGGAGGTGTTGGTCGCCCGGACGCGGTTCGTGCTGACGCTCCTGGTGATGCTGATTCCCGTGCTCGACTGGCTGCAGCGTCCCGGCGTCCGCGAAGTGTACGTGGGGCTCGCCGCGGCGGGCGTTGCTGTGGTCGCGGCCGCGGTTGCGTATCGCGTCGCGCGTGGACGGGTGTACGAGCCGAAGCTCGGGTTTGCGACGAGCCTCCTGGACGTGACTCTGGTGAGCGCCGTGTTGTGCACGTTTCTCGTGTTGCACCAGCCGCTCACCGCGGTGAATAGCCGGGGGGTGTTTCTGGTGTACTTCGTGGCCATCGGGGCGTCGGCGCTGCGATTCGATTCTCGCATCTGCGCCGTCACCGGGGCGGTGGCGGTGTTCGAGTACCTGGCCATCGTCGTCGTGGCGTGGCTGCGCTGGCCACTCGCGGCGCTCTCGGCGGCGGGGAGCGACTACGGCGCATTCAGCTGGAGCGATCAGGTGTCCCGATTGCTCCTGCTCATCATCGCGGGCGCCGTGAGCACGACCCTCGTGCTGCGTACGCGCGAGCTGCAGTGGCTGTCGGCTCGTGACAAGCTCACCGGTTTGCTCAATCGAGGGATATTCGACGATTTGCTCAAGGACGCCACGTTGCGGGCACGCCGGTACGGACGGCCACTGTCGGTCCTGATGCTCGACGTGGACCAATTCAAGCCGTTTAACGACACGTGGGGCCACGCTGCAGGCGACGAGGCCCTCAAGGCCGTGGCCGCCGCGATCAAGCAGTCAGTGCGCCAAGGCGAGATCGTGGCGCGGTACGGCGGTGACGAGTTCGTGGTGCTGTTCCCCGAGACGCTGCCCGCAATCGCCGTGGCGCGGGGGGAGAAGATCCGGCAGCGCGTCCCGCCGATCGTGGCGGGACCCAAGGGACGGCAACGAACGGTCCCTGTCACGATCAGCGCCGGCGTCGCGAGTCTCCCGGCCGACGGCGTCGACGGGTTCGAAGTCCTCCATCAGGCCGACATGCGCCTGTACGAGGCGAAGCACGCCGGCCGGAACGCCGTGGTTGGGCCCCAGGTGATCGAGGAGCCCCCCGCCGCGCAGGCGTAGGTCGCCCCCGCTTCTCCCCACCACCTGCTGTCTGGCGCAACCCGGGGCGGCCTGTGTAAACTGCACCGTTTCCGGAGCTTACCTCAACGTCACAGGTGTTCCGCCGCCATGTCCAGCGTGACCGATCAAGCCGTCCGCGGGTTGGAAGGGGTCGTCGCCAACGAGTCGTCGATCTGCTATGTGTTCGGCGAGGAAGGACGGCTGATCTACCGCGGCTACGACATCAACGACCTGGCCGACCATTCGACGTTTGAGGAAACGGCCTACCTGCTCCTGTACGGTGACCTGCCGACGCGGGACCAGCTCAAGGGATTCACGGCGGATCTCAAGGGGATGCAGAAGGTCGATCGGGTCGTGCAGCGCGTGATTCGCGACGCACCGGTTTCCGCCAACCCGACGGATGTGCTGCGTACCGCGCTCAGCGCGTCGGTGTTCGTCGATCCGGATCGCGGCAACAACAGCCGCGAGGCGGAGTCGCGCAAAGCTATGCGACTCATCGCGCAGCTGCCGACGATGGTGGCCATGTTTCACCGGCTGCGCAACGACCAGAAGCCCCTTTCCCCACGCCGCGGCCTGTCGCTCGCGGCCAATTTTCTCTACATGGTGTCCGGTGACGTGCCGGACAAGGATGCCGAGCACGCGTTCGACGTCGCGCTCATCCTGCACGCCGACCACGAGTTGAATGCGTCGACGTTCGCCGCGCGTGTCATCGCGGCCACGCTGGCGGACGTGCACGGCGCGGTCACCGGGGCGATCGCGGCGCTGGCCGGCCCGCTGCACGGCGGGGCGAACACGGAAGTGATGAAAATGCTGCTCGAGATTCAGACGCCCGAGCGCGCCGAAACGTGGATTCGCGAGGCGTTGGCCCAGAAGCGCAAGATCATGGGCTTCGGCCATCGCGTGTACCGCACCGAGGATCCGCGGGCGGCCCACCTCCGTCGCATGGCCGAGGAGCTGGGACGGACGGCGGGGCAGCCGCAATGGTCCGCGATGCAGCGCACTCTCGAGGATGTGATGAAACGGGAGAAAGGGTTGTATTGCAACGTCGACTTCTATTCGGCGTCGATGTACTACGTGATGGGCATTCCACTCGATCTCTACACACCGATCTTCGCCGTGAGCCGGGTGAGCGGCTGGTGCGCCCACGTGCTCGAGCAGCACGCCGACAACCGGCTCATTCGGCCCCGCGCCGAATACGTAGGACACATGGACCGTCGTTGGGTCCCTGCTCGAAAGAGAGGCTGACGCAATGGGGACCCCGATCGACTATCGCGATGGGCGCTGGGTCGTCCCGGATACGCCCGTCATTCCGTTCATCGAGGGCGACGGCACCGGGCCCGACATCTGGCGCGCGGCGCGCCGCGTGTTCGACGCCGCCGTGGACCGCAGCTCCGGTGGCAAGCGACGGGTCGACTGGCACGAAGTCCTCGCTGGGGAAAAGGCGCACAAGGCGACCGGGAGCTGGCTTCCCGATGCGACCCTGGACGTGATCCGCGCCCATCGCGTGGCGATCAAGGGTCCGCTCACGACTCCAGTCGGCGGCGGCATCCGATCCCTGAACGTGGCCCTGCGCCAGCTGCTCGATCTGTACGCCTGCATCCGCCCGGTGCGCTGGTTCCAGGGCGTTCCGGCGCCGGTGAAGGATCCGGGGAAGCTCAACGTCGTCATCTTCCGCGAGAACATCGAGGACGTGTACGCCGGCGTCGAGTTCCAAGCGGAGAGCAAGGAAGCGAACGAGCTGATCGAGGTGCTGCAGACGCGCCTCGGCAAGAACGTCCGGGCCGGAAGCGCCATCGGCATCAAGCCGATGTCGCGATTCGGCTCCCAGCGCCTGGTGGCGAAGGCCATTCGCTACGCGATCGATGCCGGGCGCCCATCGGTCACGCTGGTGCACAAAGGGAACATCATGAAGTTCACCGAGGGCGCGTTTCGCGACTGGGGCTACGAAGTCGCGCGGGAGCGCTTCGCCGCAGGAACCGTCACCGAGGCGGACCTCGGCAAGAGCGGGGGAAAGGCGGACGGCAAGGTTGTCATCAAGGACCGCATCGCGGACGCGATGTTCCAACAGGTGTTGCTGCGTCCCGACGAGTATTCCGTGATCGCGACGCCGAACCTGAACGGCGACTACCTCTCCGACGCGTGCGCCGCCCAGGTGGGCGGGCTGGGTCTCGCCCCCGGCGGGAACGTGGGGGACGGCTTCGCGGTGTACGAGGCGACCCACGGGACCGCGCCGAAATACGCCGGCCAGGACAAGGTGAACCCGGGCAGCGTCATCCTGTCTGGCGTGATGATGTTCGAGGAGCTGGGCTGGGTCGAAACAGCCCGGGCCATCGAGCACGGGCTCGAGGGCGCAATCGCCGCGGGTCGGGTCACCTACGATCTTGCCCGGCAGATGCCCGGCGCCACCGAGGTTTCTACCTCCACGTTCGCGGACGCGATCATCGAGCACCTCGCATGAACAGCACCATTACAACGAAGCCGGTGACGGACATCGAGACGCCGCTCCTCGCCGTGGCGGTGACCGCCGGCGGGGAGCTCCCGGCGGCGCTCACCCCACTCGACCAGGCTACCGGGGGTGCGCTCGGCCGGGCGCTTGCCAGCGGCGACTTCAAGGGCAAGCGCGATGAAACGCTGCTGGCCTACGGGGCGGGCAAGGCGCGGCGCGTGTTGCTGGTCGGTATGGGGAAGGCGGCAGAGGTGCGGGGCAGTGCGGTGCGCCGCGCGGCGGCCGTCGCGGCGAAACGGGCGCGCGCGCTTGGCACCGGACGGCTCGCGTTCTCCGTGACCGTGGAGGCGCGCAATGGCCTCTCGGCCCGAGACCTCGTGCAGGCGGCGGTGGAGGGAGCGGCGCACGGCGGCTGGGCGTTCATCGATCTCAAGCGTCCCAGCGACGAACTGCGCGGGGCAATCGCGGGCGTGGACGTGGCGGTGGACGCAGCCGATGCGAAACAGGCCGAAGCCGGGCGGCTGCTGGGCGACGCGGTGGCCGCGGGTCATCTCTTCGCCCGGCAGCTCCAAATGCAGCCGGGCAACGTGTGTACGCCGACCTACCTCGCCGAGCAGGCCGCGGCGCTCGCGAAAACGAATGGATTCGCGATTACGGTCCTCGGACCCGCGGAACTCCGGAAAGAAGGTATGGGCGCGTTGCTCGCTGTTGCCCAGGGGAGCGCGGAAGAGCCTCGTTTCATCGCGCTCGAATACCGCGGGGCCGGGGAGGCGGCGCCCGTAGTGCTGATCGGGAAGGGCATCACGTTCGATTCCGGCGGGATCTCGATCAAGCCGGCCCCAAACATGGAGGAAATGAAGTACGACATGTCGGGAGCGGCGGCTGTGCTCGGCACATTCGAGGTCCTGGGGCGAGTCAAGCCGAAGCTCAACGTCGTGGGCCTCATCCCCTCCACTGAAAACCTTCCCTCGGGCACAGCCGTGAAGCCGGGGGACGTGGTGAAGAGCCACTTTGGCAAGACGATCGAGATCGTGAACACCGATGCCGAAGGCCGGCTGATTCTGTGCGACGCCTTGTCGTACGCGCGGCGCTACAAGCCGGCAGCGGTGCTCGACGCCGCGACGCTCACCGGCGCGGTGGTGATCGCGCTGGGCGCGCACGCGAGCGGCATCATGGGCACCGACGACGCGCTGATCGCCGAGGTACGCGACGCCGGCGAGCGAGCGGGGGAGCGCTGCTGGCCGCTGCCACTATGGGAGGAGTATCGCGATCTCGTCAAATCCGACATTGCCGACGTGAAAAACTCAGGGGGCCGTGGGGCGGGACCCATCTCTGGTGGGTGGTTCCTGCGGGAATTCGTCGAAGGGTTTCCCTGGGTCCATCTCGACATCGCCGGCACGGCCTACACCGACGCCGAGGCGCCACACCAATCCAAGGGACCGACGGCGTTCGGCGTGCGCCTGTTCAGCGAGTTCCTGATGCGTCGCGCCGGGGCCTGATGCGCCGGGGCCTCCTCATAGCGGGGGCTCTCCTGGTCGCGTGGCGGGGGGTAGCGGCGCAGGCGGACACCGGTCCGCCCCGACCGCCCGCGCCGGGCGCCGATTCCACGGTGGTACAGACGCCGGACAGCCTAGCTCGGGACACGCTCGAGCGGTATCTCCCGGCGTTCGCGGCGGCCATCGCTCCAGGCCCGTTGGCGCGTGGTTTCCGCTCGAGCTACGACGTCGATTCGCTCGTCTTCTCGAACATCACGACGCTCGGGGATCTGCTCGCCCACATTCCGGGGGTCTACGTAGCGCGAGGTGGGTGGTTTGGCGCCGCCGAAATCGCCGTGTACGGCGGCCACGGTCCGTTGGGGCTCGAGCTGTACTGGGACGGCCTGCCCTATCTCCCCTTGGGCCGGGATTCGGTGTGGCTCGATCCCGCGCGCGTGCCCATCGCCCCACTCGAGCGCATCGACATCGAGGTGCGCGCCTCCATGCTGCGGGTGTACCTCGTCTCCGCGCGTCCGCGCTCCACGGTGCCGCGCACCGAAGTCCGCATCAGTACTGGAGGCAACTCCATCGCCCAGTACCGCGGCGGCTTCTCCAAACGTTGGCGCTCCGGGCTCGGGCTGTCGCTCTCGGCCGACTACCGCAATATCGACGGAATCACGGGCACCTCGACGACCGCATTCAA
The DNA here is from genome assembly GCA_036555485.1 of Gemmatimonadales bacterium. Classification (GTDB taxonomy): domain Bacteria; phylum Gemmatimonadota; class Gemmatimonadetes; order Gemmatimonadales; family GWC2-71-9; genus DASTHG01. The sequence continues at coordinate 23,058 of DATBLG010000113.1, forward strand.
CAGCACGGACCTGTGGCTGAAGGCGGAGTACGTGCCCAGTGCGCGCTTCGGGATCTCCTACCAGATCGTCAGCTCCGCGTGGAATCGCGCCGCGGAGGGAACCCTGGTGGACGGCTGGAAACAGCGACGCACGGATGGGATCCTGCGGGCGTTTGTGGCCCTGCGCGACGACGGACTCGGTCCGCGGCTCGGCCTCACGGTGGCGCGTTCGCAGGCGTCGAAGGACTCGCTGGTGCAAGATCGGTCGTTGTACCAGGCGATTCTGGACCTGAGCGAGACGCGCTCTCGGGCGTCGGCCGGGGTCACCGTTCGGGTCCAGGACGCGGCGCGACCGTTTCAGGTCGAGGCACGGGCCGCCTGGCAGCCGTTGCCGTTCATGTCGATCGCCGCCAACGCTCGTCGCGCCCACTACGGGGACAAGGGTCACGGGAACCGCGCCCAGGTCTCGGGCGGCCTGCAGCTGCCGCTCGGTCTTTCGGCGCGCGGGGAGGTGAGCTGGTTCGAGGATTTCCAGGCGCCGGTCGTGCGCTCCGATACGTTCCAGCGCGCCACTGATTTTGCCGCGTTCGTGCGCTGGGACCTGCTACGAGGGCGCGTGACCCTCGAAGCGGGCGAGATTCGCCGGGACCCGTTCCAGCCGAGCGATTTCGCGGCGGGGATCCGTCCGGTTGCCTCGCTCGGACCGCTGCCGCACAGCACGTACGCCACAGCGTTCGTGGCGCTGCGTCCGCTTTCGGGGCTGCAGCTCTCCGGGTGGTATTTCGACCCGATCACGGGCGGTGGGGATTTCGAGCCGCCGACCCACGGCCGCGTTTCGATCGCTTTCTATTCGAAATTCTGGCGCGTGTACAAGAGTGGTGTGTTCGCGCTCCGCGGCGAGGTGGCGGCCGAATCCTGGAGTGGCTCGAACCTCGGCGGGCGCGATTCGACCGGCGCCCAGGTACCTATGCGTCCGGCCACCTTCGTCGAGACCAACATCGAGATGCGCATCGCCGAGTTCACCGCCTACTGGATGACCCGCAACTACAACGGCATGCGCGGCAGCTATGTCACCGGCCTCGGGTACCCGAAGCACGCGCAGTATTACGGCGTGCAGTGGTTCTTCCGCAATTAGGGCCGATTGACCTAAGTGCTTTCCGCGACTAAGCTTAAAGTCTGTGCCGCGGAGCATGACAGGGTTCGGCGCCGCTGAAGGGTCGGTCGCGGGTGGTCGGCTGCGGGTGGAAATCCGCGCCGTGAACCACCGCTACTTCAATCCGCAGCTCAAACTGCCGTACGATCTCGCCGGGCTCGAGAGCGAGGTACGCGAGCGGCTGCGCGCGTTGCTGGAACGCGGTCACGTGGCGGTCACCGCGCGGTGGCTCGAGCCGCCGGAGGCGACCGGAGCGGTCACGCTCGATCTCGAGCGCGCGCGACAGGTGGTCCGAGCGCTGCGGGAGTTGAAGAAGTCGCTACGGCTGAAGGGCGACCCCGACCTCGGATTTGTGGCGCGGCATCCCGATGTGCTGACCGTGTCGAGCAACGGGGCGGTCGTGCCGTGGGGCGACCTACAACCGATCGTCGAGCAAGCGGCCGCGGAGGTGGTGGTGATGCGCGCGCGCGAGGGCCGGGCGCTCGCGGCGGACTTGTTGGAGCGGCTCGACGCACTCGAGGCGGGAGCGCGGGTCATTGCGGCGCGCGCTCCGGAGCGGCTCACCACGGAGCTTGCCCGGCTGCGGAAGAACGTCGCCGAGCTCGCGGCCGGGGTAGCGGTGGACGAGCAGCGGCTGGCCGTGGAAATCGCCTTGCTCGCCGACCGGGTGGACATCAGCGAGGAGCTGGTACGGTTTCACACCCATGTGGCGGCGTGCCGCGCCGCGCTGGGCGGTGAAGCGGCGGTCGGCAAGCAGCTCGGCTTTCTCGCGCAGGAGCTGTTGCGCGAGACGAATACCATGGGCTCGAAGGCCAACGACGCCACGATCACCCAGGCGGTGATCGCGATGAAAGGCGAGCTGGAGCGGTTCCGGGAGCAGTTGGAGAATCTGGAGTGACCCCGCGGATCGTCATCCTGTCCGCCCCGTCGGGCGGCGGCAAGACGACGATTACCCGGGCGCTGCTGCAGCGGCGAACCAACGTCGGGTATTCGGTGTCGGCGACGACCCGGGCGCCGCGCCCCGGGGAAGTGGATGGAGCGGCGTATCATTTCGTAACCCGCGCGGAATTCGAGCGGCGGATCGCGGCGGGGGAGTTCCTGGAGTCGGCCACGTACGCGGGCAA